>NC_019973.1:2703685-3021581 GCF_000230995.2 Mesorhizobium australicum WSM2073
GCGGCCCCGGCCATGAACTGGCGGAAGGTGATATGCGTCATGTCGTGATAACGGCCATCGCGAATGACGAAATACATCGGCACGTCGAGTGCCCATTCGACATAGTCGGCGAAACCGAAATCGGGCGAGAAGCAGAATTCGAGCAGGCCCGAGCGCTGGTTGTCGGTGTCGCGCCAGATGTCGCCGCGCCAGCTCTGCAGCCCGTTCGGCCGGCTGTCGGTGAAGGGCGAGTTGGCGAACAGTGCGGTCGACAGCGGCTGCAGCTTCAGCGACACCTGCATCTTGCGGCGCATGTCGGCCTCGCTCTCGAAGTCGAGGTTCACCTGGATCGTGCAGGTGCGGTACATCATGTCGAGGCCCTTGGTGCCGACCTTGGGCATGTAGCGCGTCATGATCTCATAGCGCGACTTCGGCATTTTCGGTGTCTCGGCCAACGACCATTTCGGGCTGCCGCCGAGGCCGAGGAAGCGGATGCCCATCGGCTCGGCGATCTCGCGCACCTGCGCCAGATGGGCGTTGCCCTCGCGGCAGGTCTGGTGGATCGTCTCCAGCGGCGCGCCGGAAAGCTCGAACTGGCCGCCGGGCTCGAGCGAAATTGCCCCCTGGCCCGTCGGTTCGACCAAGCCGATGATGCGGCCGTCATCCATGATCGGATCCCAGCCAAGCTTGTTCTGCATGCCTTCAAGGATGGCGCGGATGCCGCGTTCACCACCATAGGGCACCGGTGCGTTGCCATCGACATAGAACGGGAATTTCTCGTGCTCGGTGCCGATGCGCCATTTTTCGCGCGGCTTGTTGCCTTCGGCCAGGTGCTCGACAAGCTCGTCTATGCCTTCGATGGGCCGGAAATCGGTTGTGTCGCGCGCCATTCTCAAGCCCTCAAAGGCGGTTGGACCACCGCCGGCGCTAAATGGACGAAATGTCAGTAGCCGATCAAGCGAAAAATCCTGAGCCACAGGTCAAGAGGAATTGAAGGCCACGCCCAGCAAACACCTCTTGCAAGAGACAGAGCACTACCAGTCGCCGATTGTTGCCTGCATCACCGCAAGCGCTGCCACGGCCGCCGTGTCGGCACGCAGGATACGCGGCCCGAGCGGAATGGCGGTCACGAAGGGAAGCGCGCGCAGCATCTTGCGCTCCTCGTCGGAAAAGCCGCCCTCGGGCCCGACCAGCAGGGCGAGCTTCTTCTCCTTCACCGTCTGCAATGCTGGCAGTGGGTTGTTGGTCGAGGCGTCCTCGTCGCAGAAGATCAACCGGCGTTCCTTGTCCCAGCCGGTCAGCAGGCGCTCGAATTTTTCCGCGTCGCGCACTTCTGGCACCGCCAGGATGCCGCATTGTTCGGCAGCCTCGACGACATTGGCGCGCAGGCGATCGAGCGACGGCTTGGCCACCTGCGTGTGCTGGGTGATGACCGGCTGCAGGACGCCGGCGCCCATCTCGACCGCCTTCTGCACGAGATAATCCAGCCGGCCCTGCTTCAGCGGTGCGAAGCAATAGACCAGGTCAGGCAAAGGCGGCTGCGGCCTTTGCAGCGCCAGCACTTTCAGCCGCACCGAGCGCTTCGATTTCGCTGATATCGCGGCCGACCACTCGCCGTCGCGGCCATTGAAGACAAGGATCTCGGCGCCTTCGGCGAGCCGCAGCACATGCAGGAGATAATGGCTCTGCTGCTGGCCGGGTTCGACCTCGATGTCCAGTCCGAGGTCGTCGGGCACGAACAGACGTTGCATCTTGTAGTTGGCGCGCATGGCCGAGGAATGGGCGAGGCGGCCGCCGGCGTCAAGCCTTGGCGGAGGGATGCCACACAGGCTGAAAGCCGTGACGCAGGATGGCAACCGTCGTTTCCGGGGTCAGCAGCACCAGCGTCTCGTCCTCGAACCGACCCAGGCTGGTAGGCGGGCCGTATCCGGCAAAAGACCATGGCAACGCCTTGCCGTGGCACAAGGCGTAGGTGCTGCCGCCGGTTGCGATCATCGCGCCGTCGGGCAGGCGGGCAAGCGCGTCCATCGCGACGGCAGGCCGTTTGCCACCCGACGCCAACCGCTCCTTGTGCAGCCGTTTGTCCACCTGCGGCGCGCGCGGCTCGGCAATGACGAAGGCTTGGCCGAAGCGCCTGACAAAATCCCTGGCTCGTTCGCGCTGGCAAAAGAAGCAGGGACGATGCCCGGCGGCGAGCGCCGTCACCTCGTCGAGGAAGAACAGTTCGGTCCAGCCGGCCTTGCCATCGGCCCGGTTGCGGCCCATCGGCTCGCGCCGCACATTGCGGAATTGGCACACGCAGATGATCCAGGCCTGAAGCGCCCAGCGCTTTTTCAGGAGCGTCTTTGTCGCGGGGTCGTGGATGATGCCGCGATTGCCGGTGAACAGGCCGCGCTCCGGCACGGCATGAATGGCGCCGAACGGATCGACCCGGTTCTGCAGTGGCATGGTTTTCTCCTGGGATACGCATCTTGGCTGCGATACTGGCGGCATGATATCGCTGGTTTCCTCGTTTTCATGTCAGCAGGGTTTGCCATGCGGGTGCTGGTGGTCCAGAACTTCGACAATACCGGCCTTGGCCAGGTTGGCGCGGCGCTCGCGGAAGCGGGTGCCGATCTCGATGTGCGCCTTCCCTACAAGGGTGATGCGCTGCCACGGGACGCAACCGGCCATGATGCCATGGTGGTGCTCGGCGGTGGCCAGAATGCACTGGACGACGAAGACTATCCCTATTTCCCGGCGCTGCTGGAACTGACCCGCGATTTTGCCGGCAAGGACCGCGCGGTGCTCGGCATCTGTCTCGGGGGTCAACTCGTCGCCCGCGCCTTTGGCGGCGAAAACCGCATTGGCGGCGCCAATGAATTCGGCTGGCGCGGCGTGTCGTTGACCCCGGATGCCAAGGCCGACCCAGTGCTGTCTGCACTGCCGGAAACATTCCCGATCTTCCAGTGGCACGACGATACATTCGAGCTGCCGGACGACGCCGTGCGGCTCGCCGGCAACGATGTCGCCGAAAACCAGGCGTTTCGCGTCGGCCGCGCTGTCTACGGCTTCCAGTTCCATTTCGAGGCCGACCGGCCGCTGGTGAAGGACTGGAGTTCCTCCTTCGCCCCGACCATTGCCGGGCGCCATCCCGACTGGGCCGGCGAGCTCGAGCACGAAATGGCCCGCAACGGCCCTGATGCCGATGCTGCCGGCCTCGCCATCGCCCGTGCCTGGGTGGCGACGATCTGAGCATTCGCTTCCGCGTCCTACCGCGTGACATAATTGGCACGTGGGACGGAATCCGTCTGGGGAAAACCCTTTCATCCTTGGCTTGTGTCCACCCGCTATCCTAGAAGGCGCGCGCTATATCGGCTGTGCAACCGGGATGAACCTTTTGTGTGACCCGTGCGACACACCATCGATACAGAACACGCCTAGAAGCGCGAAATCGTCGAAACTTTGAAGCGATTTTTCCGTTTCAACGCATTGGTAACCGCCTCGTGCACAGATGCAGAAAGCTCAACAAGAGATGACCTCCGTGAAAGCAGCTCTTCTGTCCTTTGCCATGCTGTCCGCCATCGTGCTTTGCGGCCTTGGCATCTATGCCGCCGATGCCGCCAACAACCACAATGCGGTCGACGGCTACGGCGTTACCGCCTCCCTGCGCTAAAGCCCAGGCATCGCTCGCGCGAGTATCCCTCGCGCCAGTATCCTCGCGCCCTTGGGCGCCGGGGCCTCAAGGTTCCTTTATCGACATTTCCAGGATGCGTTTGTCCGCGCCGTCCACGACGAGCGCGGTAAGCTTGCCTGACTGCCAGGCAAGCGTGTCGACATTGACGCGGTTGGCCATCACTTCCGCCTCGGGGACCGGCGTGTGGCCATGCACCACGATCTTCTGGAGGAGACCGGTGTGATCGTGGAAGACGTCACGGATCCAGATCAGGTCCTGGATATTCTGTTTCTCCAGCGCAATGCCTGGCCTTATGCCGGCATGGCAGAAGAAGAAGTCGCCTGACGTCACCGAGAACGGCAGCGACCGCAGGAAGTCGATATGGCTTTGCGGCACGGCTGCGAGCAAGGCTTGGTGGCCCTTGCGCATGGCTGACTCGGCCTTGCCGAACCAGATGCCGCTGCCGTTGTTGATCGTCACCCCATAGGATTGCGCGGTCTGGATGCCGCCAAAACGGATGAAGAGCCCTTCGGGGTCGGGTGTCTCGAGAAAGTCGAGAAAGCCGAGGTCGTGGTTGCCGGCCAGCATCATGTTTCGCTGATCGCGTTCGCGCGCTTCGATCAGGAAGTCGATGACGCCCTTGGAGTCGGGCCCTCGATCGACATAGTCGCCAAGATGGATGATGCGCCAGTCCGCGACCAGGTCCCTGGCGATCTCGGCCTCGATCTGGCCGTGCATGGCGGCCAGCAGGTCGAGCCGGCCATGCACGTCGCCGATCGCGTAGAGACGCACGCCGTCCGGCCCGCGTGCGTCGAGGAAATGGATGCCGGGTTCCACCAAGGTTCTGGTATCTCCGTGGTCAGATGTCACGGCCTTAGCGCCGGAGTTGGTCCTTGCCCATGTCGGTGACCAGACGTTTTCCGCACAGCGCCAGCGTGATGTCCATCTCCTTGCGGATGATTTCCAATGCCTTGGTAACCCCTTCCTTGCCGAGCGCGCCCAGGCCGTAAAGAAATGGCCGGCCGATATAGGTGCCCTTGGCGCCCAGGCAGAGCGCTTTCAACACATCCTGGCCGGAGCGGATGCCGCCGTCCATATGCACTTCTATTCTGTCGCCGACCGCATCCGCGATCTCTTCCAGCGCCATGATGGAGGACGATGCGCCGTCGAGTTGGCGGCCGCCATGATTGGAAACGATGATGGCATCGGCGCCGGTGTTGGCTGCCATCAGCGCGTCCTCCTTGTCGAGGATGCCCTTGAGGATCAGTTTGCCGCCCCAGCGCTCCTTGATCCAGGCGACGTCCTTCCACGACAGGTGCGGATCGAACTGTTCGGTCGTCCATGACGACAACGAAGCCACATCGCCGACGCCCTTGGCATGGCCGACGATGTTACGGAAGGTACGGCGCTTCGTGCCAGCCATGCCCATCCACCAGCCAGGCCGCACAGCGATGTTGGCGATGTTGGCGAGCGTCATCTTGGGCGGCGCCGAAAGCCCATTGCGGACGTCCTTGTGGCGCTGGCCGAGGACCTGCAGGTCGAGCGTCAGCACCAGCGCCGAGCACTTCGCCGCCTTCGCCCGGTCGATCAAGTTGAGGACGAAATCCTTGTCGCGCAGCACATAGAGCTGGAACCAGAACGGTTTCTTCGTCACCGACGCGACATCCTCGATCGAGCAGATGCTCATCGTCGAAAGCGTGAACGGCACGCCGAATTCCTCAGCCGCCTGCGCTGCCAGCATCTCGCCGTCGGCGTGCTGCATGCCGGTCAGGCCTGTCGGCGCAAGCGCCACCGGCATCGACACTTTCTGGCCGATCATGGTCGATTCCAGCGAGCGGTTGCTCATGTCGACCAGCACGCGCTGGCGGAACTTGATCTTCTGGAAGTCTTCCTCGTTTGCCCGGTAGGTGCTCTCGGTCCAGGCGCCGGAGTCGGCATAGTCGAAGAACATCTTGGGCACGCGCCGGCGCGCGAGATCCTTGAGGTCTGCGATGGTGAGAATGTCGCTCATGATGGTCCCCGCTTGATCAAATTGACTAGGAGCGGCTGCGCGCTGGTTCGCTGCCGCCGGTTTCCGAGCGCTGCCTTAGCCTCAGCCGCGACACGCGTTGCCAGTCGCCGCTGCGCTCGGCTTCCGCCATCGAGCGCTCGACATAGGTCATGTGGTCCATCGCCGCCTGGCGGGCGGCGGCCGGATCGCCAGCCCTGACCGCGGTGTGGATCGCCCGGTGCTGCGCCAGCAGCGCCTCTCGCGCGCCCGGCACGGTGAACACCAGCAGCCGGTTCTGGAACACGCCTTCCGATAAGAGGCGGTAGCAGGAGCGCAGCGTGTGCAAGAGCAGGATGTTGTGCGCGCATTCGCAGATCGCGTGGTGGAATTCAACGTCGATTTCCGCCTCGTCGTCGAAGTCGCCGGTGCGATGCGCCTCATCCATGCGCGCCATGATGCGGTCGAGCAGGGCGAGGTCTTCGGGTGTGGCACGCCGTGCCGCGTATTCGGCGGCTATGCCCTCGACCTCGCGGCGATACTCCAGATAGTCCGTCACCGCCTTGCGATGCGTCGAGATCAGGTCCGCCACCGGCTTGGTAAACAACTGGCCGATAATGTCGGCGACATGCGTGCCGCCGCCGGCCTTGGTCGTCAGCAACCCACGTCCTTCGAGCGCCTTCAGCGCATCGCGCAGGATGGGCCGCGACACATCGAACTGGCGCGCCAGTTCGCGCTCGCCGGGCAGCCGGTCGCCGGTGCGCAGGACGCCTTCGAGGATGAGGCTTTCGATCTGCTGCACGACTTCGTCGGCGGTGCGCGAATGCTCGATCCTGGAGAAAATATCGCTCAAAGGAAGCGCCTGGGGACGGAATGAATGTCGCGCAGATTAAAGCGTCTGTCGCCAACTGGTCAAATTATTTATCCAATTCGCCTGGTTCGGTCGATTTTCGCATCGCGCCGGCACGTCGCCTCGCGCTAAACTTTGCTGTTTACGTCCCTTGTCGATTGCCGCAAGACGGCACCATTGCACGAAGGGTCGAAACCAGGGGGACCAGACGTGTCGGACGAGACGTCCAATCTTGAATTCCAGTCGCGCAGCCAAGGCAGCGTCATGGGCTTTCCGGCGCATGAAGGCCGGCCCGGCGCGCTCGGCGAGGTTCATGCCCGTCCGCATCCGCTCGTCGAGAAGCCGCGCGTCCTCGTCCAGCTCTCCTTCATGACCGAAGGAGGCTCCGCGGTCGACCATGCCGTGCTTTCGGAACTGTCGCGCCGCCTCGGCATCGCCGCCCCCGAGCGTCATGCCCGCCACCACGCCATGAAATGGGGCAAGGGCACGCTGCGCTGGGAGCGGCATACGGAGTTCTCGACCTATCTCTGGGAAGGACCGCTGGCGGAGAATGGCTGGGGGCAAGAGGATTCGCCGTTCGGCAATGGCTTTTCGCCGCCGGGAACCGTCATCTCGGGCATCCGGCTCGAGATCCGCAAGTGGACGCAGGCGAACGAGAGGCTGATCGCCGGCTTCGACCCGACCAGCCTCTGTCACTCGCTCGTCGAGCGCGGCAGCGCGGCTATTGTCACCGACTTCCGCCAGGATGGCGATGGCATGACCCGCATGCTGGTGCTTGATCGTGGTCTGACCCCGGCCAGCACCGGCGCGCTGTCGCAGCGGCTGATCGACATCGAGACCTACCGCACGCTTGCCATGCTCGGCTTGCCGCTGGCGCTCACCTTGTCCAGCCGCGCCCGCCGCATCGAGGATCGCTTGGCACAGACGACCCTGGAAATGAAAGTTGCCGAGACCCGCGACAGCCAGACGCTGCTCGCCGACCTGACGGAGCTTGCCGCCGAACTGGAGGCTGATGCCGCTTCCAGCCTTTACCGCTTCGGCGCCAGTCGCGCTTATGACGGCATCGTCACTGAAAGGCTCGAGGCACTGGATGAGGAGCCAGTGCTGGGCTACGACACCTGGTCGGGCTTTCTGCTGCGGCGCATGGCGCCAGCCATGCGCACCTGCCGCTCGGTCGAGGAGCGCCAGGCCAACCTGTCGCGAAAGCTGACCCGTGCCACCACGCTGTTGCGCACCTGGGTCGATGTCGAGGTCGAGAAGCAGAACCGCGACCTGCTCGCCTCGATGAACAACCGCGCCCGGCTGCAACTGCGCCTGCAGCAGACCGTCGAAGGGCTCTCGGTCGCCGCCGTCTCCTACTATGTGGTGGGCCTCATAGGCTATGTCGCCAAGGGCGCGTCGGTCTTTGGCCACGCCTTCGCGCCGGAGGTCGTTACCGCCGCATCGGTGCCGATCGCCATCCTGCTGGTCTGGTGGGGCGTGCGCAGGGTGCGACAGATGCATTCCGAGCCGGCGAAGCATCCGGCCGAATAGACCGCGCCAAGCTTCGAAGCGCGATGGATGTGCAGCGGCAGATTGCCGCTGCGGAAGCCTTGCCTGCATCCGCCCCGGATGCCATCAAAGCAAGATTTGCAACAAATGTCGCTAGCTGGTAAATCATTTTTACCAGTTGAGTGGAGGAAGCGCCGATGTCTGGCCTTGCCATGCCCAAGCCAGACGCCGAGACGCTGCGCCGGCGCAGCGAAATCGTCGCCGACATGCGCATCATCGTGCCGGGCGAGGGCGTGGTCGACGCGGCCAATGAAATGCGGGTCTTCGAGAGTGATGGCCTGACTGCCTACCGGCAAGTGCCGCTGGTCGTGGTCCTGCCGGAGACGGTGGCGCAGGTTTCCCGTCTGCTGAAATACTGCAACGACCGCAACATTCGCGTCGTGCCGCGGGGATCCGGCACCTCGCTGTCGGGCGGTGCGCTGCCGCTGGAAGACGCGGTGCTGCTGGTCATGAGCCGGTTCAACCGGATACTCGAGATCGATTTTCCCAACCGCATCGTCGTCGCCCAGCCCGGCGTCACCAATCTCGGCATCACGACAGCCGTCGAGCAGGAGGGCTTTTACTACGCCCCCGATCCATCCTCCCAGATCGCCTGCTCGATCGGCGGCAACGTGGCGGAGAATTCCGGCGGCGTGCACTGCCTGAAATATGGCCTCACCGCCAACAATGTGCTTGGCATCGAGATGGTGCTGATGAATGGCGAGGTGGTGCGGCTCGGCGGCGGCCACCTCGACGCGGAAGGCTATGACCTGCTCGGCGTCATGACCGGTTCGGAAGGTCTGCTCGGCGTCGTCACCGAGGTCACCGTGCGCATCCTGAAGAAACCGGAGACGGCGCGGGCGCTGCTGATCGGCTTCCCGACCAGCGAGCAGGGCGGCCAATGCGTCGCCGACATTATCGGCGCCGGCATCATTCCCGGTGGCATGGAGATGATGGACCGTCCGGCGATCCACGCGGCGGAAGATTTCGTCCATGCCGGTTACCCCCTCGACGTCGAGGCGCTGCTGATCGTCGAACTCGACGGGCCGGGCGTCGAGGTCGATCATCTCATTACGGCGGTCGAGGCGATCGCCATTCGCAACGGCTCGACCACCTGCCGCATCTCGCAATCCGAGCAGGAGCGGCTGAGTTTTTGGGCCGGCCGCAAGGCGGCCTTCCCCGCCGTTGGCCGCATCTCGCCCGATTACTACTGCATGGACGGCACGATCCCACGCAAGGAGCTGCCTGGCGTGCTGGCCGGCATGCGCGAGCTCTCCCAAAAATACGGTCTCGGAGTCGCCAATGTCTTTCACGCCGGCGACGGCAATCTGCATCCCCTGATCCTTTATGACGCCAACGTGCCTGGTGAACTCGACAAGGCCGAAAGCTTTGGCGCTGACATTCTGAGGCTTTGCGTCAAGGTCGGTGGCGTGCTCACCGGCGAACATGGCGTCGGGGTCGAGAAGCGCGACCTGATGCCGGAGATGTTCAACCAGGTCGACCTCGACCAGCAAATGCGCGTCAAGTGCGCCTTCGATCCCAACCATCTGCTCAATCCCGGAAAGGTGTTCCCGCAACTGCGCCGCTGCGCCGAACTGGGGCGCATGCATGTGCATCGCGGGCAGGTGGCGTTTCCCGATATTCCGAGGTTTTGAGGGACATGTTGGCGCTTGAACACCCCCCTCTGTCCTGCCGGACATCTCCCCCGCAAGGGGGGAGATTAGCAGTTCCGGCGTCTCGCCGTTCAACAGACATTGGATGTTGGCGAAATCCGATGCGGCATCTGATCTCCCCCCTTGCGGGGGAGATGTCCGGCAGGACAGAGGGGGGTGTGAAGAAACGCGACCTATCACTTCTCGCCCGCTTTGCGGGGCAGAGGAAGGGCACGCGTGCATGACCGCCTTCACCCCCACCACTTCAGCCGAAGTCCTCTCCACGGTTGCCTGGGCGACGGCAGAAGAAGCATCGCTCGAAATTCTCGGCCATGGCTCCAAGCGCGGCATCGGCCGTCCGTTGCAGACCGAGCATACGCTCGACCTGTCGAAACTCTCAGGCGTGACCCTCTATGAACCCGCAGAACTGGTGCTGTCGGCCAAGTCAGGCACGCCGCTGGCCGAGATCGACAGGCTGCTGGCTAAAAACGGCCAGCAACTCGCCTTCGAGCCGATGGACTACGGCCCGCTGCACGGCGGCGAGCCGGGCAAAGGCACCATCGGCGGCGTGCTTGGCGCCAACCTGTCCGGTCCGCGCCGGCTGAAGGCGGGTGCCGCGCGCGATCATATCCTGGGCATCAACGTCGTCTCCGGCCGGGGGGAAGCTTTCAAGTCGGGCGGCCGCGTGGTCAAGAACGTCACCGGCTACGATATGTCGAAGCTGATGGCCAACAGCTGGGGCACGCTGGCCGTCTTTACCGACGTCACCTTCAAGGTGCTGCCTGCGGCCGAGACCGAAGTCACGCTCGCTGTGCGTGGCCTGCTCGATGATGCAGCCTGCGCCGCCATGGCCTTGGCCCTTGGTTCCAGCGCGGAAGTATCGAGCGCTGCCCATCTGCCGGAGCGCATCGCTGCCCGCGTGGCCGGCGGGACGCTCGGCAGTGAAGCCGCCACGCTGCTGCGCGTCGAGGGCTTTGGCCCGTCGGTTGCCTATCGCATCACCGCGCTGAACACCCTGCTCGGCAAGGCCGGGCCGCTGGAGGAGATTTCCGGTGAGACCTCCAAGGCAATCTGGCGCGACGTGCGCGATATCAGGCCCTTCGTTGACGGCAGCGAAAAGCCTGTCTGGCGGGTCTCGATGACGCCCGCACAGGGGCACCAGATGGTTCTGACCCTACGCATGCAGGCCGCCGTCAGTGCCTTCTACGACTGGCAGGGCGGGCTGGTGTGGCTGCGCATGGAGGAGGGCGATCCCGAAGCCACCCTGCTTCGTGGGCTGTTGCGGAAACATGGCGGCGGCCACGCGACGCTGGTGCGCGCTGCCCCCGCCCATCGCGCCGCGCTACCGGTGTTCGAGCCGCAGGCGCCGGCGCTTGCCGCGCTGAGCCAGCGCCTGAAACAGGAATTCGACCCGAAGAACATCCTCAATCCCGGCCGCATGGCCTAGGACATCAGAGATGCAGACCAATTTTTCGCCCGCCCAGCTTGCCGACCCTGATGTCGCCGAGTCCGAAAAGATCCTGCGCAAATGCGTGCATTGCGGTTTCTGCACCGCCACCTGCCCGACCTATGTGACGCTTGGCAACGAGCTCGATTCGCCGCGCGGGCGCATCTACCTGATCAAGGACATGCTGGAAAACGGCCGTCCCGCCGATAAGGAAATCGTCACTCATATCGACCGCTGCCTGTCCTGCCTGGCCTGCATGACCACCTGTCCGTCGGGCGTCAATTACATGCATCTGGTCGACCATGCTCGTGCCCATATCGAGGAAACCTACAAGCGGCCGCTGCTCGACCGACTGACTCGCGCTATGCTGGCTTTCGTGCTGCCTTATCCCCAGCGCTTCCGCGCCGCGCTCAAGCTTGCGAGGCTGGGCAAGCCTTTCATCAGCCCGTTCGAGAAGATTCCTGCACTGAAGCCGCTCGCCGCGATGCTCAAGCTCGCGCCTGAATCGATCCCGGCGGCCTCGCCGATGGCTTTGCCGGGTGTCCATGCCGGGCAGGGGGCGAAAAAGGGCCGCGTCGCCATCCTGACCGGCTGCGCGCAATCGGTGCTTGACCCCGCCATCAACGACACCACCATCTCGCTGCTGACGCGGCTCGGTGTCGAGGTCGTGGTGCCACCGGGCGAGGGCTGCTGCGGCGCCCTGGTTCATCACATGGGGCGGGAAGAAGCCGCCCTTGCCTCGGCCAGGCAAAATGTCGATGCCTGGACACGCTCCATCGAGCAGGGCGGGCTCGACGCCATTGTCATCACCGCATCGGGTTGCGGCACGACGATCAAGGATTACGGTTTCATGCTGCGGCTCGATCCGGCCTATGCCGACAGGGCCGCGCGCGTGTCGGCGCTGGCCAAGGACATCACCGAATATCTGGCAAGTCTCGAGCTCCCTGAACCGGTGCGCAAGCCGGGCACGGTCGTTGCGTATCACTCGGCCTGCTCGATGCAGCACGGCCAGAAGATCACCCGGCAGCCGAAGGAGCTGCTCGCCAAGGCCGGTTTCATTGTGCGCGAGCCGCGCGAGGGCCATCTCTGCTGCGGCTCGGCCGGCACCTACAATATCCTGCAGCCCGAGATTTCGGCCAGGCTGCGCGATCGTAAGGTGAAAAACATCGAGGCGACCGGCGCCTCGATCGTCGCCACCGGCAATATCGGTTGCATCACGCAGATCGCATCCGCCGCCAGCATGCCGGTGGTGCACACGATCAAACTGCTCGACTGGGCTTATGGCGGGCCGAGGCCGGATGGCATTTTGGATGAGAGCCTGGTCGCTGCGGAGTAGGCCGGGCGCTATTCCGCCGCAAGCCTGTCCGACGTGCCGTAGGTCGCCTCGTAGAGCGCGCGCTGGCGGCTGAGCGCGACCATGGTATTGCGCAGCAGGATCGCCACCGTCAGCGGACCGACGCCTCCCGGCACCGGCGTGATCCACGAGGCCACTTCCTTGACGCTGTCGGTGTCGACGTCGCCGACGATGCGGCTCGTGCCGTCCGGTCCGACCTCCGAATTGATGCCGATGTCGATGACGGCGGCACCCGGCTTGACCATGTCGGCCTTGATCAGCCGTGGCTTGCCAACGGCGACGAACAGCGCATCGGCGCGCCGCGCATGGGCAGCGACCGACCGTGTCATATGATGGCAGACCGTCACCGTCGCGCCTTCGCTCATCAGCAGGAAGGCGATCGGCTTGCCGACGATTTCCGAATGGCCGACGATGACCACTTCCAGCCCCTTGAGGTCGAGGCCGGTTTCCTTGAGCAGTTCGACCGAGGCAGCCGCCGTGCAAGGCGCGAGATCGAGCTGGTTGTAGACGATGTTGCCGATCGAGGCCGGATGCATGCCCTCGACGTCCTTCAGCGGATGCACGGCCGCCTGCAGCATCTTGATCGGGATATGCGCCGGCACCGGCCGCTGGATGATGATGCCGGTGACACGCGGATCGGCATTCAGCCCATGGATGGCTGCTTCGAGTTCACCTGAGGTGATCGTGGCGGGAAAGCGCCGTTCCTCGAAATCGATGCCGGCGAGTTGAGCCTTGGCACGCTGGTTGCGCACATAGACGTCGACGGCGTCGGTATCGCCGACGGTGATCGAGATCAGCTTGGGCGGAAAGCCCTCGGCCTTGGCAATGGTCGCGTCCTCGCGCACGGCGGCGATGATGCGCTGGGCAACCGGGCCGCCCCTGAGATAGCGGCTGTCGTCGGACAGGGACATGGTTCGAACCTTTGGTGGGGAAATTGTGCACTGCAATAGCAGAGCACGGCCCGGAAATCAGCCCTGAAAACGAAACACCGTGCCTCCGGGGCGACCTGTCGCACCGTGAAACGAAAAGGGCAGCCCGGTTACCCGTGCTGCCCTCTCGTGACTGGCCGTATCCCCACACGGCCCGTCCCCCGTTAACTCGTTGCCAGTCTAAGCACGTCTTCCAAAAGTGCGCTATGACTTAAGGGCAACAGCGCGCCAAAACCTGCTCAGCACTGCTTAACCGGCTGATTCGCCGCCACTATATCACCTCGACGGTGGTTCCGACATTGACCCGCTCATAAAGGTCGACCACGTCCTCGTTGCGCATCCGGATGCAGCCCGATGATACCGCGCCGCCGATCGTCCAGGGCTGGTTGGTGCCATGGATGCGGTACTCGGTCGTGCCGAGATAGAGAGCGCGCGCGCCGAGCGGGTTTTCCATGCCGCCGGCCAGATAGGTCGGCAGGTATCGGCCCTTGGCCGCTTCGCGCTTGATCATCTCGGCCGGTGGACGCCAGTCCGGCCAGACGCGCTTGTTGGTGATCTTGTGGGTGCCCGACCATTCGAAACCGGGCTTGCCGGTGCCGACGCCGTAGCGCCGCGCTTTGCCGTTCTTCTCGACCAGATAGAGGAAATTCTGCGTGGTATCGATGACGATGGTGCCCGGCTTCTGGGCGCCGTCATAGGCAACTTCCTGCGGCAGGTAGACGGGGTTGATCTGCCGGCGCATGACCATGCGTTTGGCCGGCGCCTGCACGGCGGCCGTTTGCACGCGGTCGGGCTGTGCCGGCTGCGCGGTGCGCTGGCGCGGCTGCTGCTGCACGGCCTGTCGGTTCTGCCGCACGATTCCGGGCGCATGGCCGAGCTGCAGCACCCAGGGCGCGGAAAGGTCGGGGCTCACCATCACCGGCGGCCTGTCGGCATAACGGTCGTTGGCGATTGAGGGTGTGACGCCGGCGGCAAACACAGCCACGGCGCCGAGCAAGGGAAACAGAACTCTTTTCATCGGGAACGCACCTTGATCGTCTAATACGCCGGGCAAGAACGCTCCCGGCTTGCGCGATCATTGGCGGCGAGCAGCAACCGAAACATGAATCGGAATGCGTAAAATGCGGTTCTGTCAGTAAACTCTTTGGTGTGGTTACCGCCCGGTTCAGGAATCTGGTAAAGCCACGGTAAAGACAGCGCGCAAGCGCGTTAACGGATGGATTTCTTGGGATGAGCAATGAAAACACCGGCCTGCTTGCCGGTCCTGACGGTGTCGTGCGCTGCTTCTGGCACGGCAATCTGCCCGATTATCTGCATTACCATGACCATGAATGGGGCCGGCCGGTGGCCGACGACCGCAGGCTGTTCGAGAAGATCTGCTTGGAAGGGTTTCAGTCGGGCCTGTCCTGGCTGACCATTTTGCGCAAGCGGGAGAATTTTCGCGAAGCCTTCGCTGGCTTCGACTTCGACAAGGTCGCCGCCTTCAACGAAAGGGATGTCGAGCGCCTGCTCGGCAACGCCGGCATCATCCGCCATCGCGGCAAGATCGTCTCGACCATCAACAACGCCAAACGCGCCCGCGAGATGGTGGATGAGTTCGGCTCGCTGGCCGCCTGGTTCTGGAAGTTCGAACCCGGCAAGGAGGAGCGGCCGAAGATCGTCGACCTCGCCCATCTGCGCGCCAACCCGACCACCGCGGTTTCCGTTCGGATTTCGAAGGACCTGAAAAAGCGCGGCTGGACTTTCGTCGGCCCGACCACCGTGTACGCCTTCATGCAAGCCATGGGCCTGGTCAACGACCATCTCGAAGGCTGCGTGTGCCGTAAGGAGGTCGAGCAGCAGCGGAAGGCTTTCCAGCGGCCGAAATAGCCGGGGGCAGCTCAGGTGCCGTTGGCGCTGGCCAGGAACAGCCCGGCGACGATTGCGGCCACCGTGGCGACCGTCGGATAGATCACCAGCAGACCGGTCACCAACGCGTCGCGCAAGGAAGGATCCTTGCTGGTGCCTGCCGGCACATCGAACGGCCCGGCAGCCTGGCCAACCATTTGCGGTGCATGGGTGCCCGCCGGGCGCAGGCGCGTCGGCACTTCGCCGGCCTCGCTGTTGGCCTCAAATTCCGTTGCGCTGGTCATGTCCCGAACCTCTTCGTTTCGGTGCGCTATATCGGCCGCGATTGTGTCGGCACGATGCCGCGCCCGTGGCGGCATTGTTTCATTTCCGGCGTGTTTTGTTTCAGGGGGGTTCGATTCTTCCTGATCTCGTCGGGTGCGCTGCCGGGCGCCAACCCTTGCTGCTCCCGGCTTCATCGGTTAGGAACGCGCGCTGTGAACGCGCTAGATTTGCCGCGTCACGAAGTCATGAACATCGGGTGCCCAGATTATGGCCGACAAATCGGAAAAGACGAAAGCGCGGCTGCCGCGCGGGTTTGCCGACCGCGGCGCCGAGGATATCCGCGCCGTCGAGAAGATGATGGCGACGATCCGCTCGGTTTATGAGCTCTATGGCTTCGAACCGGCCGACCAGCCGCTGATCGAATATACCGATGCGTTGGGCAAATTCCTGCCCGACCAGGACCGGCCGAACGAAGGCGTGTTCTCTTTCCAGGACGACGACGACCAGTGGCTGTCGCTGCGCTACGACCTGACCGCGCCGACCGCGCGCTTCGTCGCCGAGAATTTCGAACGCCTGCCAAAACCCTACCGCAGCTACCGTTCCGGCTGGGTGTTCCGCAACGAAAAGCCCGGGCCCGGCCGCTTCCGCCAGTTTATGCAGTTCGACGCCGACACGATCGGCACGCCGGGCGTCGCGGCGGACGCCGAGATGGCGATGATGATGGCCGACGTCATGGAAGCGCTCGGTATCAAGCGCGGCGACTACGTCATCCGCGTCAACAACCGCAAGGTGCTCGATGGCGTGCTGGAGGCGATTGGGCTCGGTGGCGATGAGAACGCAGGGCGCCGGCTGACCGTGCTGAGGGCGATCGACAAGCTTGATAAGGTTGGGACAGACGGCGTCCGCGCGCTTCTTGGAAAGGGACGATTGGACGAGAGTGGCGACTTCACCAAAGGAGCTGGACTAAGCGAACAATCGATTGACCGAATGATGGAAGTCTTCGGGGCTCCCGGTGGGTTTTGGGACTACAATATGGGCACCGAAGGCGTCATTTCCGACGACAGGCGGACGACTGAAGACAACGGAAAGACTTCTGTCTTGAGCAACCGGTTTGCAATAAACGAATTGCGCTTGGCTTTCTCAGAACAGCCGCTGGCTTTGGACGGCATCAACGAACTCACCGCCATCAATGAAATGGTTCGCGCTGCCGGGTACGGAAGCAATCGCATCCGCATCGATCCTTCCGTCGTGCGTGGCCTTGAATACTACACCGGCCCCGTCTTCGAGGCCGAGCTTCTGGCCGAAATCCCCAACGAGGACGGCCAGATCGTGCGCTTCGGCTCGGTCGGCGGCGGCGGCCGCTATGACGGCCTGGTCTCGCGCTTCCGTGGCGAACCGGTGCCGGCGACCGGTTTTTCCATCGGCGTCTCGCGACTGATGACGGCGCTGAAGAACCTCGGCAAGCTGGACGTATCGGAAGTGATCGCGCCGGTCGTCGTGCTGGTCATGGACAAGGATACTGAAAGCCTCGGCCGCTATCAGAAGATGGTCTCGGAATTGCGCGCCGCCGGCATTCGCTCCGAAATGTATCTCGGCGGCGCCGGCATGAAGGCGCAGCTCAAATATGCCGACCGGCGCGGTTGCCCCATCGCCGTCATCCAGGGCGGCGACGAGCGGGCCAAGGGCGAATTGCAGATCAAGGACCTGATCGAAGGCGCGCGTATGTCGGCGGAGATCACCGACAACGCCGAATGGCGTGCGGCGCGGCCGGCCCAGGTGACCGTGGCGGAAAGCGAACTGGTCGCCGAGGTGAAGAAGATTTTGGCGGCGCAGGCCGCTGATCGCGCCAAGGGTGGCGCTTGAGCACCCCCCTCTGGCCTGCCGGCCATCTCCCCCGAAAAGGGGGAGATGGGATGTCGCGTAGGTTTTCGCCAATCTCCGATGTTGGGAAAAACGCGCCGAGCCCGAAGCTGCCGATCTCCCCCCTTGCGGGGGAGATGGCCGGCAGGCCGGAGGGGGGGGCCTCGCGCCCAACCTGTCTATGACCTCCCGCCCCGCGATCGCCACCGACATCACCACCCTCTTCGGCGCGCGCAACACGCATGCGGTGGAAGTCGCGGTGCTGCAGCCGGCCGATCCCTTCCTCGATATGGCCGGTGAGGATTTGCGCCGTCGCATTTTCCTGACCGAAAGCGAGACCGGGCAGGCGCTCTGCCTGCGGCCCGAATTCACCATTCCCGTCTGCCTCGACCACATAGCCAGCCAGGCCGGCACGCCGCGCCGCTATTCCTATCTGGGCGAAGTGTTTCGCCAGCGCCGCGAGGGCGGCAATGAGTTCTTCCAGGCCGGCATCGAGGATCTCGGCGACCGCGACACGGCCGAAGCCGATGCTCGTTCAGTGGCCGATGCACACGCATTGCTGTCGCTGGTGCTGCCCAGGCAGTCGCTGGCCGTCACGCTTGGTGACCAGGCGATTTTCGAGGCGGTGCTGGCGGCGCTCGGCCTGCCGCGCGGCTGGCGCATGCGGCTGGCGCGCGCCTTCGGCTCGGCGCCGATGCTGGAGGCAGCACTCGCCGACCTCGCCAACCCACAGCGCAACAGCCAGATCTCCGGGCCGGTCGCGGCGCTTGTCCTCGATGGCGATCTGGACCGTCTTTCCCAGCATATTGCCGGCGGCATGGAGGAAGCCGGCTTGTCAGCATCGGCCGGGCGCGCGCCGTCGGATATCGCGCGGCGGCTGATCGAGAAAGCCGAGTTGCGCAGCGTGCGGCTGTCGAACGAGGCTTTCGCGGCGCTGAAAGATTTTCTGGCGATCGACGTGCCGCTCGATGGCGCGGCCCAGGCATTGGAAACCTTCGCGGCCGGCGCCGGACTTTCGCTGGGTGCGGCGCTGGAAAAATTCTCGGCCCGCGCCAAGGCGATCGAGGCGCATGGCTTGCCCTCCGAAAAAATCCGCTACGACGCCGCTTTCGGCCGTCCGCTCGACTACTACACCGGTGTCGTCTTCGAAATCGCGGCCGCCGACGGCGAGCGCGCCTTGGCCGGTGGCGGGCGCTACGACCGGTTGCTGACGCTGCTCGGTGCCAAGACCGCGATCCCCGGCGTCGGCTTTTCGGTGTGGCTCGACCGCATCGAGGCGCTGCGGGGGGCGGCATCATGATCACGCTCGCCGTTCCCTCGAAGGGTAGGCTCAAGGAGCAGGCGCTGGAGGTGTTGGCCAAGGCCGGCCTCGCCGTCAGCCTGCCCGGCGACGAGCGTAAGTATCATGCCCGCGTCGAGGGCCTGGACAATGTCGAAGTGCTCTTCCTGTCGGCTTCCGAAATATCGGGCGAAATAGGCCAAGGCGCGGTCGATCTCGGCATCACCGGCGAGGACCTGGTGCGGGAAAATCTCGCTGACTGGGAAGCGCGGGCCGAGATCGTCGCCCGCCTCGGCTTCGGCCATGCCGATGTGGTGGTCGCGGTGCCCGAGATCTGGCTCGATGTCGACACCATGGCCGATCTCGACGATGTCGCCGCCGATTTCCGCCAGCGCCATGGCCGCAGGCTGCGGATTGCCACCAAATATTGGCGGCTGACGCAGCAGTTCTTCTCCCAAAAGCACGGCATTCAGGTCTATCGCATCGTCGAGAGCCTCGGCGCCACCGAGGGCGCGCCGGCGGCCGGCCTCGCCGACGTCATCGTCGACATCACCAGCACGGGCTCGACGCTGCGCGCCAACCATCTCAAGGTGCTGGCCGACGGCGTCGTGCTGAAGTCGCAGGCCTGTCTGGTCGCGTCGAGGAAGACACGTGCAGCGGCCGACGACGCCGTTTTGCGCGACATCGTCGCGAAAATGGCGGCAGCGGTCGCATAGCGACCTCCAGGGAAGGGGCTCCAGTACCATCGACGGGATTTCCAGCGTCCCGGCAGGCTGATAGGTTCGGCCAGTCTTGGGAGGAGACAGCGATGCCGGTCAATCTCGACGAGCTGAAGAATGCCACCAATCTGCGCGGACGCGGCGCGCGCGCCGGCAGCGTCTTTATTGCACCGGTCGATGGCAGGGCGCATGTCTCGGGCGACCGCAAAGTGCCGCTGCTCGACAAGACCATTCCCGCGCTGTTCTCCGACACCGTCGGCAAATACGGCACGCTCGATGCCGCCGTGTTCGTCGGCCAGGACAAGCGCTTCACGTGGAGCGAACTGTCGGACACGGTGGATGCACTGGCCGCCGGCTTTCTGGCGCTCGGCCTCCGGAAGGGCGACCGGGTCGGCATCTGGTCGCCCAACCGCTGGGAATGGCTGGTGACGCAATTCGCCACCGCCCGCATCGGCCTGATCCTAGTCAACATCAATCCGGCCTACCGGCTGACCGAGCTGGAATATGCCCTGAACAAGGTTGGCTGCAAGGCACTGGTGACGGCGGCGAGCTTCAAGACATCGGACTATCTCGGCATGATCGAGACTCTGGCGCCGGAGATCGCGACGGCGACACCCGGCAAGCTGAAGGCTGCGAAATTGCCGGCGCTCAGGATCGTCATCCGTATGGGCGAGGAGAACTCGCCAGGCATGTTCAATTTCGGCGACGTGCTGGCCATGGCCGGTCGCGACGAGCATGATAGCCTCGACCGCATCTCGGAAGGGCTGAAGCCTGGCGATGCGATCAACATCCAGTTCACCTCAGGCACGACGGGCGCACCCAAGGGCGCGACGCTCACCCATCTCAACATCGTCAACAACGGCAATTTCGTCACCTCGGCTATCAAGCTCACCGTCGACGATCGGCTCTGCATCCCGGTGCCGCTCTATCACTGCTTCGGCATGTCGATGGGCACCATGGGTTGTGTGTCGAAGGGCGCGACCATGGTTTTCCCGTGCGAGGGGTTCGATCCGGGCCTGACGCTGAAGGCGATCGCGCGGGAGCGCTGCACCGGGCTCTACGGCGTGCCGACCATGTTTGTCGGCATGCTCGACCATCCGGATTTCCCGACCTTCGATCTCTCCAGCCTGCGCACCGGCATCATGGCCGGTTCGCCCTGCCCGATCGAGGTGATGAAGAAGGTGGTGTCGCTCATGCACATGGCTGAAGTGACCATCGCCTACGGCATGACCGAGACCAGTCCGGTCTCGTTCCAGAGCAGCACCGACGATCCGCTGGAAAAGCGTGTCTCGACTGTCGGGCGCATCCACCCGCATGTCGAGGTCAAGGCGATCGCCGTCGACGGCGCCACCGTTGCGGTTGGGGCGCCGGGCGAGCTTTGTACGCGCGGCTATTCGGTGATGAAGGGCTATTGGGACGACGACGAAAAGACCCGCGAGGCGATCGATAGCGATGGCTGGATGCACACCGGCGACCTCGCCACCATCGACGCCGAGGGCTATTGCAACATTGTCGGCCGCGTCAAGGACATGCTCATCCGCGGCGGTGAGAACGTCTATCCCAGAGAGGTCGAGGAATTCCTCTACCGCCATCCCAAGGTGCGGGAAGTGCAGGTCTTCGGCATCCCGGACGCCAAATATGGCGAGGAGCTGTGCGCCTGGATCGTGCTCAAACCCGGCCAGGTCGCCACCGAGCAGGAGATCAAGGCGTTCTGCGCGGGCCAGATCGCCCACTACAAGGTGCCGCGCCATATTCGCTTCCGCACGGAATTGCCGATGACGGTGACCGGCAAACCGCAGAAATTCCTGATGCGTCAGGCGATGGCCGAGGAACTCGGGCTGGTGGCGCAGAAGACGGCGTGAGGCCGGATCAGCCGTGTCGCACAAGCGCGCCGATACCGTCGAGCAGCGCCTGCTGGTCGCCGACCCAGAACCAGTGGTCGTCGCCATCGACCTCCATAAACCGCGCGCCTGGAATCTTGGTCGCTAGGAACCGCCCCGCCTCGATGCGCACGGCGCGGTCGCCGGAACGGTGTAGGATCATCGTCGGGGCGGAGACGTTTGCCAGGAGGTGACGGACATCGGTGTCCCGCAACGCGTCGAGCAGCCCGGCGACCGCACCCGGGCTGGAGGCTGCCCTGAGCAATCCGGCCCACCAGGTCCTCGCCTGGCGGTCGCCAGCGAGGCTCGGTGCGAAGGTGTCGATTTCCGCCGCGCCACCCCAGCCCGCCAGCAGCCGTTGCTTCCACAGATCATACTGCGCGATGGTCAAGGCGTGGGGATAGTCAGGTGCACGGCTGCCTTTGGCGAGCGAGCCCCACAAGACAAGGCCCGTCAGCCGATCTGGATGCTGGACCGCAAAACGGATACAGCCCGGCCCACCCTCCGACGCGCCGACCAGCAAGGCCCTGCGGCTGCCGGCCGCGTTCATGACCGCCAGAATATCCTGCGCCGTCGCCTCGACCGTGGGGCGGGCACCGACGCGGTCGGAAAGCCCCATGCCGCGCCGGTCGAAGAGGATCAGGCGACCCAGGCGCGAAACCGCGGTCAGCCAGGCGCGGCAACCCGGGTCTTCCCAGATACGCTCGACATGTGAAATGAAGCCGGGAACAAGCACGATGTCCGTCGGGCCGCTGCCAAAGATCTGGTACGCGATGTGGATGCCGCCCACCGCGACATAGCGCGTCCTGGGCACATCCAGGGCGGCGTCCTGAGTTGGCTGGCTCAGCAAGGCAAGCGTGGCGGGGTCCGGCACTACGCCGAGTTCGTCCCGCAAGAGCCGGATGCACGTGTCGATCTGCCGCTCGGCCGCCGCCCTGTCCCCGGCCGCCAGATGGGCACGGATCAGATGTCGGTGCGCGCTTTCGCTCAAGGGGTCGAGTGCCGCCAGCCGTGTCGCGTGAACGACCGCGCCACGAGGCTGGCTGTCGGCGATCTTGGCGTCGATGAGCCGCTCCAGCGCCTGCACCAGCCGGCCACGCAACGTCTCTCGCCGAAAGAAGACCCATTCCTCGAATTGCGGACAGTCCGGCAGCAAGAAGCCGGCGAGATAATCGTCTTTGTAGATCTCGGCTGCCTTGTCGAGAGCGCCGGAATTGCAGGCCTGCTCGAAAATCCTGGTGTCGATCTCGGCGGACAACGCCGGGTGCAGGCTTAGCGAGACGCCTGTGGCGGCGATGATCTCGTTGCCGAACGCGATGCGGATTTTGTACAGCGTGCGCCGAAGGCGGGCGCGTGCGGCCTGCTCGTCGGCTTCCGGCCACAATAGCGTGGCGGCGACCTCGCGCGCCACCGGCCCGCTGGCCTCGGCGAGATAGATGAGGAGGGCTGCCGCCTTGCGCAGGGCGAGTTCCACCCGCCGGCCGTTCAACCGGAACTCCGGAAAGCCCAGAAATCGGAATTCCAATCGCTCCATCGATCCGACCACGGCCATGCAGGGACGTTGAGGGGACGCCGGCCTTCTATCCATTCCCACGACGTCGGGCCGATCGGGCCCGATCACGGGACTCCCTTGGAGCGAGAAATGTCACTGGTCAATACTCTCACCCGCCCTGTCGGTGCCGCCAACACACGGCAAGGAGGCTGAGACATGTGCCAATCCTGTCTCTCCTGGTACGCGCGCTGCATTGCTCCCTACCTCGTCCACGCCGGCTGTTCGGCCAACGCTTTCACGGACATGCGAAGGCGTCTGATCCCGCGGGCAGGGGGCGTCGTCGTCGAAGTCGGCTTCGGCTCCGGCCTGAACCTTCCCCATTACGACGCCGCCAGGGTGAAGCGGCTGGTCGGCGTCGATCCCGACGGCACGATGCTGGGCCTTGCCGAACCGAAGAGCCGTTCCCTGCCATTCGATGTCGACTGCATCAGGGCCAGCGGTGAAAGGCTGCCCTTGGCCGACAGCTTCGCCGACACGGTGGTCGTCACCTATGCCTTCTGCACCATTCCGGACCCCGAGGCGGCGCTGACCGAGATCCGGCGCATCCTCAAGCCCACGGGCCGGCTGATCTTCATCGAGCACGGCCAGGCCGAAGGGCCGCGTTGCCGCCGGTGGCAAGAGCGTCTGAACCTGATATGGGGCCGGCTCGCCGGCGGCTGCCACCTCAATCGCGATCCATTGCACCTGATCCGGACGGCGGGCTTTCATATCGTCGAAGCGCAGCGCGAGCGGTTCCAGCTACCCTTCTGGCAGTTGGGAAGTCACCATGCCGGCATCGCGATACCCCTAACGGGTTGACGGGATGCCTCGTCCGCTAACGCCGCCCGCGCCGTATTTCCGCCGGCCGTGGCGCCGAACCCGGCTCCTGCACCAGCGGCCCCAGCAGCACCTCGCCGAACAGTGGCTGGTAGCTGCGGCGCACCGCCGGGTCCTCCTTGAAGGACAGCGCATATTGCCCGATCTGGTGGAAATAGGTGATGCGGGCCCTGACCAGGCTTTCGTCCTCGGGATAACCCATGGCGCGGAAGGAGCGGGTCAGGAGTTCGATGCGCAGGTCATCGATATCCTTGACCTCCTGCGCCAGCTTTTTCGACGTTCGTGACCAGTCGCGCACGGCGAGGTCGAGCAGGGGACTAAACGGCGCCTCGTCGACCCAAACATGCACGATGTCGGTGAAGAACTGCAGGCCGTCTATATTCTGCATCTCGCGCATAGCCCAGAAGGGCTCGCAATTGATATCTCGCCATTCTTGCAGCAGGCCGTCGCGAAGATCGGCCAGGCTGGTGAAATGGAAATAGAAGCTGCCGCGCGTCACCTTGAATTGCTTGGCGAGGCGGTCGATCTTGACCTCGCCAATGCCGTGCTTCTCCAGCACCTTGCGCGCCGCTGCGATCCAGGCCTCGCGACTCAGCGTCTGCCGCGCCGTCTTCCCAGGTCCCGCGGCTTTGGCTGGTCTCTTGCCTTTGGCCGGGGCGCTGTCCGATTTCATCCGATCAAGACCTTCATCGCACACGCAACGCCCACAAAACCGTTCGCCGGCTCCGATGCGCTTCGCGACTCATCAAGTGTCCATCTATCGCGGAAGGCGCAACTCAGGGCAATGCGCTGATCCGCTCCAGCATGAGTTCGAAGAACGGCGCGGGATCGATGCGCCGCAGGACGTTGCAGTTCTTGCGCCGGCCGGTGACGTGCCACCAGTCGACGACGGTCATGCCGATTGTCTCAGGCGAGACAATGTCGACCGTCACCGCGCACTGGCGCTGTTCATAGATTTGCGGTGCCAGGAGATAACCGGTGACGCAGGCATCGTGGATGGGGCGTGCCGGCGTCTCGAATTTGTGGGTGCCATACTGGCGGTAGAAGTCGGCCAGGTTCGCGGCCTCGATCGCCGCGCGGCTGCCGCTTGCGCGCAGGCGGTCGAGCCACTCAGGCGTCATCAGCGCCGTGTAGGTGCAATCGATGCCCGCCATGGTCACCGGCGCGCCGCTGTCGAACACCTTGTGCGCGGCATGCGGGTCGACGAAGATGTTGAACTCAGCCGCCGGCGTCGCGTTGCCACCCTGGAAGAAGCCGCCGCCCATCAGCACCACTTCGCGCAGACGGGGCACGATCCTCGGCTCCATGGTCATGGCCATGGCCAGATTCGTCATTGGCCCGAGCGTGCAAACGGTCAATTCGCCTTCCGGCGCGTCCATGATGGTGCGCACCATGTAGTTCACCGCGTGTTCGCCCCGCAGCGGCGTCACCGGTTCGGCAAGGTCGGCGCCGTCGAGGCCGGTTTCCCCATGGACATATTCGGCGGTGATCAGCTTGCGCACCATCGGCGCCGGGCAGCCGGCATAAACGGGCACATCGGGCCGCCCGGCGAGTTCGACGACTTTCAGCGCATTCTTCGAGGTCAGGGCAAGCGGCACGTTGCCGCCGACCGTGGTGATGCCGACCACGTCGAGTTCATCAGGCGACCCCAGTGCGAAGAGGATGGCGAAGGCGTCGTCCTGGCCCGGATCGGTATCGATGATGATCTTGCGTGGTGCCATGATGCCGCGTCCTTCCTTTTGCGATCGAAAGCCTATTGATGAGGCCGTTCGGATGTGTAGAAATACAGTACTGTATCTTATGTTCAAGACAGGGTGTTCGAAATGGATGCACAAGAGCGCGGCGATTTTTCCGAAATTCCGATCCTCGACGTTTCGCCGCTCTATGGCGACGACGAAGGCGCGATCAGGGAAACGGCAGCGACACTGCGCCGCTATCTCGAGACGATCGGCTTCCTCTATGTCACCGGCCACCCCATTCCGCGCACCGATGTCGAAGCGGTCCGCGAGGCCTCCAAGCGTTTCTTCGCCTTGCCCGAGGAGGAGAAGGCGAAGCTGAAGATCGACAAGAATTTCCGCGGCTACTTGCCCTTTGCCGGCTCGACCATCGTGACCTCGTCCGTGGCGGCCGTCAGCAAGCCGAACCAGAGCGAATCGATCTTCTTCATGCACGAGGTCGGCGCCGACGACCCCCGGGCCTTGGCCGGCAAGCCGCTGCAAGGCCCCAACCAGTGGCCTGACGAGGCCGCCCTTGCCGGCTTCAGGGAGACCATCGAGCGCTATGTCCAGGAGATGGGCACGCTCGCCCGCAAGATGGTGCGCGCCATCGCGCTTTCGCTCGGGCTGCCCTCCGACAGTCTCGACCGCTATTTCGAGCAGCCGACGACTTTCCTGCGGCTGCTGCACTATCCGACGCAGCCCCAGGAAGAGGGGCTTTTCGGTTCGGCGCCGCACACCGACTACGGCTTCATCACGCTGCTCGCCCAGGACAATGTCGGCGGCCTCGAGGTTAAGAACAAGGCGGGCGACTGGGTTCCCGCGCCGCCGGTTCCGGATTCCTTCGTCATGAATGTCGGCGACATCCTGGCGCGTTGGTCGAATGACCAGTTCGTCTCGACGCCGCACCGCGTCATCAACCGCTCCGGACGCGAGCGCTATTCGCAGCCCTTCTTCTTCGATCCCTCAATGGACGAGACGATCGCCGCACTTTCGGTCTGTGTGCCGGCCGGCACACAGCCGAAATACGAGCCAGTGCTCTATGGCGATTACCTGATGGAGCGCATCGACAAGAATTATCATTATCGAAAGAAGAAGGCGGCCGAAGCAGCCGCTTCCTAAGGGACACCGAGCCCGTGCCGGCCACTGGCCCGGGCTCTGCCGGAAAGACTGCAAACAAGGACAAGAAAAGGGGAACAGCAATGAACAGATATCTGCGAACGACCAGCCTTGCACTGGCGCTCTCCACCACCGTCGGGGGCGGGGTTTCCAAAGCCGCCGACGTGCCGAAATCGGCTGAGGTGAAAGAGAGCGGAACGCTCGCCGTCGCCAACACTCTGGACTTCGCGCCGTTCGAATATCTCGACGCCGACGGCAAGCAGACCGGCATCATCGTCGAACTCGCCGGCGAGGTGGCCAAGCTCGTCGACGCCAAGCTCGATATCCAGCGCACGCCGTTCCCGTCGATGATACCGGGTCTTGCGGCGGGCCGCTTCAAGATCGCCTGGGAGACCTTCTCGGCCACGCCGGAGCGCCTGAAGCAGGTCGATTTCATCATGTTCCTGAAGGCAGGGCTCGCCGTCTCGACATCGCCCGACAAGAAGGCGAGCTTCAGCGGCGACATGCCGCTCTGTGGCAAGCGCATCGGCGTCTCGGCCGGCAGCGCCTCGGATTTCCTGGTCGACAAGCTCGGTAAGGAATGCACCGACAAGGGCCAAAAGGCTATCGAGAAATCGGTGTTCAACTCCTCCACCGATATCGTCCAGGCCGTGCTTTCGGACCGCGTCGACGCGCGTATGGACGATGCCACCGCATCGAGCTATTTCGAGGTGACGAGCAAGGGCCAGTTGGTGGTCCTGCCGACGCTTTACGAGGTCGCGCCGCTCGGCATGGCGATCGCCAAGGACGACAAGCAGACCGCCGACATGATGGTGGCGGCACTTGCCGAACTGTTCAAGAACGGCACGTACAAAGCTATCCTGGAGAAATACGGCATGGGCGCCTATGCGATCAAGGAACCCTACTTCGTCGGCACCATGGACGCGCTTCGCGCCGAATAGAGACCATCCGGCGTCTGATGAACGTCAGGCGCCGGCCCGCAAGCTGGAGACATCCGATGGGCGTTGCCCTCCCGACCGACATCGGCGTCGAGCCAAGCGTTTCCGCCGCCGTGTCACGACTGACCGTCGTGCCGCAGCGCCGCTATGGCATTTGGGTCGGTACGGCGTTCGCCCTGCTGCTGGCCTTCCTCATCATTCGTGCTTTCGCCAGCAACCCGGCGTTTGCCTGGGGCACGGCAGCCGGATACCTGTTCCATCCCTCGATCATGCGAGGCCTCGGCAACACGCTGATGCTCACCGTCATCATCATGGTGCTGGCGATCGTCGTCGGCACCGTCATCGCCATCATGCGGGTGTCGCCGAGCCCGGTGCTGCGCGCCTTTTCCGGCGTCTATGTCTGGTTCTTCCGGGGTGTCCCAGCCCTGATCCAGCTGATCTTCTGGTTCAACCTGTCGCTGCTGGTGCGCGAAATCTCGCTGACTTTGCCGTTCATAGGCACGCTGTTTTCCGTGCGCACCAATGATTTCATGACGCCGTTCTTCTCCGCCGTGGTGGCGCTTTCGCTGTGCGAGGCCGGCTACATGGCCGAGATCATCCGGGCGGGCATCAAGTCGGTGCCGTCTGGCCAGTCGGAGGCGGCGAGCGCGCTCGGCATGCCCTACCGCATGATCCTGAAGCGCATCACCTTGCCGCAGGCCATGCGCTTCGTGCTGCCGCCGACCGGCAATGAGGCGATCAACCTCCTGAAGATGACGTCGCTGGTGACGTTCATCGCCGTCGACGACCTGTTCTATACCGCGCAGAGCATCTATGCGCGCACCTTCGAGACCATTCCGCTGCTGATCGTGGTCGCCTTCTGGTATCTCGCGGTGGTCAGCATCATGTCGGTGGGGCAGCATTTCCTGGAGCGCCATTTCGGCCGCAGCGATGTCAGACGCGACCCCCTGACGATGCGCACCTTGCGCAACTTGATCAGCCTGCGCGGCGTTGCTCGATGAGTGATGTGAAGTCCGAAAATCGTGCCCGCTTCGGGGTGCCCGCCAACTCCATGGTGTTCGCGCGCGGCGTGCGCAAAACCTATGGCCAGCTTGAAGTTCTCAAAGGTGTCGACCTCGATGTACCGGAGGGATCGGTCGCCTGCATCATCGGCCCGTCGGGATCGGGCAAGAGCACGTTCCTGCGCTGCATCAACCATTTGGAAAAACTCAGCGGCGGCATCCTGCTCGTCGACAGCCAGTTCGTCGGCTACGACCTCCAGGGCGACAAGCTCTATGAGGTGAAGGACGATCTTCTGTGCCGGCGCCGCGCCGAGATCGGCATGCTGTTCCAGTCGTTCAACCTGTTCTCGCACATGACGGTGATGGAGAACCTGATCGAGGCGCCGACGCAGGTGCGGCGCATTCCAGTCGACCAGGCAAAGACCGAGGCGGAGGTGCTGCTGCGGCGTGTCGGCCTGGCCGATAAGGTAGACCGCTATCCCCGCGAACTGTCCGGGGGCCAGCAGCAGCGTGTCGCGATCGCGCGCGCCCTGGCGATGAAGCCCAAGGTGCTGCTCTTCGACGAGCCGACCTCGGCGCTGGATCCGGAACTGGTCGGCGAAGTCCTGCAGGTCATGCGCGACCTTGCCGAGAGCGGCATGACGATGGTCGTCGTCACCCACGAGGTCGGCTTTGCCCGCGAGATCGGCGACCAGCTCGTGTTCATGGACGGCGGCGTGATCGTCGAACGCGGCGCGCCGCGCGAGATGATCGCCAACCCGGTGTCGCCGCGCACCCGCGAGTTCCTGTCGCGGGTGCTGTAACGAGCGTTAGGGCCACCTCTCAGGCCGCCAACAGCGCTGGGCCTAGCCCCCGTATAATCTTGGCTAGCTCGACGCATTCCCCGTGCCGCGCATTGTTGCGTCGCCAGGCCAGGCAGATCATGCGCTGCGGCATCGGTTCCTGGAACGGCACGATCTTGAGGTCGGGGATGGTGCCGGCGGGGCCGGTCGCCATTTCGGGGATGAGCGTGACGCCGAGCCCGTGCGCCACCATCTGCAGGAGCGTGGTCAGGCTGGTCGCGCCATAG
This sequence comes from Mesorhizobium australicum WSM2073, assembly GCF_000230995.2. Taxonomy (NCBI): domain Bacteria; kingdom Pseudomonadati; phylum Pseudomonadota; class Alphaproteobacteria; order Hyphomicrobiales; family Phyllobacteriaceae; genus Mesorhizobium; species Mesorhizobium australicum. Next base: position 2,733,129 of record NC_019973.1, read on the forward strand.
CTTGCCATCGCCACCGGCCGCACATTGCCGCAGACGGCCAGCGCCTGTTCGCGCAGGCAATGGCCTTCTTCCAGCAGCATCAGTCTTTCCAGCGCCGGGCTCTCGGGTGGAACCGGCGGCGAGGCAAAGGCCGGATCGTCCGACGGCACGGCCAGGAAGAACCGGTCGGGAAAGAGCGCCTCGGTGATCAGTCCTGGATGGTCGAGCGGAAGTGCCGCGATGAAGGCGTCGAGTTTTCGCGATGCGGTGTCTTCGACCAGGGAGGTGGTGACCGCCTCGCGCAATTCGAGCAGCAAGGCCGGGAAATGCTTCTTCAGTTCGGGCAAGGCGCGTGGCAGAAGATAGGGCGCGACAGTCGGGATGATGCCCAGCCGGAAGCGTCCCTCCATGGCCGTGCGGCCGCGCCGGGCCGTCGTTTCCACGTCACGTATGTCAGCCAGGATGCGCTCGATACGCGGCAACAGGGCGATCGCCTCGTCCGTCATGCGCACCGACTTGCCGCCGCGTTCGAACAGCCGGCAGTTCAGCCGTTGCTCCATTTCGGCGATCTGCGAGGACAGCGCCGGCTGGCTGACACCGGCAAGTTTCGCCGCACGCCCGAAATGCAGCGTCTGCGCCAGCGCGTCGAAATAATGCATCTGGCGAACTGTCAGTCCGATCATGCGGTCAAGGCCATCATAAGAAAATCCTATCGAAATAAACAGGAAAGACAATTTGTTTTTATCGACGGTCTGGCCTAGGCTGGAATGGTTCCAGATTGGCGCGGGCCGCTGGCCGCCCCCAAAATCTCGGCAAAAATCAACCTCGGCAAATCAAACCTCGGCAAATTGGAGTGAGAGATGGACGCGAAAACCGACGACAGCAGCGCGGGCAAATGCCCTGTCGCGCATGGATCCGCCGGCCGGACCAACCGTGACTGGTGGCCGAACCAGCTTGACCTTGGCGTTCTCCATCAGCAGTCGAACCTGTCGGACCCGATGGGCGAGGACTTCGACTATGCCAAGGAATTCGCCAGCCTCGATCTCGATGCGGTCATCAAGGACCTGCACCAAGTGATGACGGATTCGCAGGATTGGTGGCCCGCCGACTTCGGCCATTACGGGCCGCTGTTCATCCGCATGGCCTGGCACAGCGCCGGCACCTACCGCATCGGTGATGGCCGCGGCGGTGCCGGAGCCGGCCAGCAGCGTTTCGCGCCGCTCAACAGCTGGCCTGACAACGCCAATCTCGACAAGGCGCGCCGCCTGCTCTGGCCGGTCAAGCAGAAATATGGCCGCAAGATTTCCTGGGCCGACCTGTTGATCCTCACCGGCAACGTCGCGCTGGAATCGATGGGCTTCAAGACCTTCGGCTTCGCCGGCGGCCGCGCCGACGTCTGGGAGCCCGAGCAGGACGTGGACTGGGGTTCGGAAACCAAGTGGCTGGGCGACGAGCGCTACTCGGGCGATCGTGAGCTTCGCGGCCATCTCGGCGCCGTGCAGATGGGCCTGATCTACGTCAATCCGGAAGGGCCGAACGGCAAGCCCGATCCGCTGGCCTCGGCCCGTGATATCCGGGAAACCTTCGCGCGCATGGCGATGAACGACGAAGAAACCGTGGCGCTGATTGCCGGCGGCCACACTTTCGGCAAGACCCACGGCGCCGGCGATGCCTCGCTGGTGGGCGCGGAGCCGGAAGGTGCCGGCATCGAGGCGCAGGGCCTCGGCTGGTCGAGCAAACATGCGTCAGGCATTGCCGGCGACGCCATCACCTCGGGTCTCGAAGTCACCTGGACCACGACGCCGACCAAGTGGAGCAACAACTTCTTCGACAATCTGTTCAATTTCGAATGGGAGCTGACGAAGAGCCCGGCGGGCGCCCATCAGTGGACGCCGAAGGGTGGCGCCGGTGCCGGCACGGTGCCGGATGCGCACAACCCCTCGAAGCATCACGCGCCGGCCATGCTGACCACCGACCTCGCGCTGCGGGCCGACCCGGCCTATGAGAAGGTCTCGCGGCGTTTCCATGAACATCCGGATCAGTTCGCCGATGCCTTCGCCCGCGCCTGGTTCAAGCTGACCCACCGCGACATGGGTCCGGCGGTGCGCTATCTCGGCCCGTTGGTGCCCAAGGAAGAGCTGATCTGGCAGGACCCGATCCCGGCGCTCGACCATGAACTGGTCAGCGAGCAGGACATCGCATCGCTGAAGGCCAAGATCGTGGCCTCGGGCCTGTCTGTTTCCGAACTGGTCTCGACGGCCTGGGCCTCGGCTTCGACCTTCCGCAACTCCGACAAGCGCGGCGGCGCCAATGGCGCACGCATCCGGCTGGCGCCGCAGAAGGACTGGGAAGTCAATCAGCCGGCCGAACTGTCGAAGGTGCTTGCCAGGCTCGAAGGCATCCAGACGGAGTTCAACACCGCGCAGACCGGCGACAAGAAGGTCTCGCTGGCCGACCTGATCGTGCTCGGCGGTGTCGCCGCGGTCGAGAAGGCCGCCAAGGATGGCGGCAACGACGTGAAGGTGCCGTTCACGCCCGGCCGCATGGATGCATCGCAGGAGCAGACGGACGTCCACTCCTTTGCCGCGCTCGAGCCGAAAGTCGACGGCTTCCGCAACTATGTCAGGGGCAAGCAGCCCATGTCGGTTGAAGCCATGCTGGTCGACCGCGCGCAGTTGCTGGGCCTGACGGCGCCGGAACTGACGGTGCTTGTTGGGGGCTTGCGGGTGCTCGGCGCCAACACCGGGCACTCAAAGCACGGCGTGTTCACCGACAGGCCGGGTAGGCTGACCAACGACTTTTTCGTCAACCTGCTCAGCATGAGCACGGTCTGGGATCCGGCTGCCGGTTCTGTTCCGGGTTCGGAAGAAGTGTACGAAGCGCGCGACCGCAAAACCAAGGCAGTCAGGTGGACCGGCACCCGTGCCGACCTGATCTTCGGTTCGCATGCGCAGCTGCGGGCATTGGCCGAGGTCTACGGATCGGCGGACGCCGGGCAGAAATTCGCCCGAGATTTCGTTGCGGCATGGACCAAGGTGATGAACGCTGACCGCTTTGACATCGCGGCCTGACCCGAGCTTGAGGACCTACGAAAGAGGCGCGGGCCACGGCCCGCGCCTCTTGCATTCAGGCTCTGGAATCAATCCTTCTCGAAGACACGCGCCTTGGCGACGACGCCGGCAATGGCGCCGCCGATCAGCGGTGCGACGATGAACAACCAGAGCTGGCTGAGTGCGGCACCGCCGGTAAACAGCGCCGGGCCGATCGAGCGCGCCGGATTGACCGAGGTACCGGTGACCGGGATCATGGCGAAGTGAATGCCCGCTAGCGTCAGGCCGATGACCAGGCCGGCAAACGCCGTCGAGTGTTTTTCAGCGGTAACGCCAAGGATCACCGTGACGAAGGTGAAGGTGCCGATCAGCTCCCACAGGAACGCCGAGCTCATGCCCCATTTCGTCTCGTCCCAGCCATTGGCGCCGAAGCCGCCGGTATGGCCGCCGGTCTGGCCGGAAACGATGATCCACAACGCCAGCGAGGCGATGATGGCACCGATGATCTGCGCGATCCAATAGGGGATGACGTCCTTGGCCGGCAGCCGGCCAGCCAGGAACACGCCGAGCGTCACCGCCGGATTGAGATGCGCGCCCGAAATCGGGCCGATCGCATAGGCCGCCGCGATGAGGCCGATGCCGAATGCCAGACCGATGCCTTCCTGGCCAAGCGGCAGCGCGCCGCCGAAGCCCCCCGTCACCACGGACGCCGTACCGATGAACACCAACAGAAATGTGCCTAGAACTTCCGCCAGATAAATCTTCATTGCCCTCTCCTCGTGACGATCCGCCGGTCCACGTTTTCCGCGCCGCGAATCATGACGGCAAGAGTATTCCCAACCGAAAAACTTGGAAAGCAGAGCTGTAGCGCCACACGCCGTCCTTCCGGCCGCCAGTTAAGAACATTAGAGATCTTGTATCTACTAGTCCGCCTGCTTCTAACCGCCGCGAAGATTTACCGGTCGGACAGGTTTCGCCGATCACCGCCAGCTTGCGCTCGCGGCGAAGCCGGGCGGGGTTCAATCCGGACGTGAAAGGCTTTAAGAGCAGACCGGATAATGTGCTCGATTGATGGAATGACGAATGCGACTGGGCGGACGGCTGGCTGCGGCCATTGAAGTGCTGGAGGACATTGGTCGGCGTCACCGGCCGGTGGCCGACGCGCTGAAGGATTGGGGCCTGTCCCATCGCTTCGCCGGCGGTGGGGATCGCGCCGCGATCGGCAACATCGTCTACGACGCGCTGCGCCGCAAGCGCTCCGCCGGCTGGTTGCTGGGCGAAGACACGCCGCGTGCCATCGGCTTCGGGGCGCTGCTGCTCGAATGGAGCCAGACGGCGCAGTCGCTCAACGCAGCGCTCGAAGGTGACAAATTCGCGCCGCCGCTGCTGAGCGCCACGGAACTCCAGGCAATGGCGGAACGCCGGCTTGCCGACGCGCCGCCCGCTGTTCGCGCCGACATTCCCGATTGGTGCGAACCGCTTTTCGAGCGAGCCTTCGGCGAGACATGGGTCGAGGAGGGCGCGGCGCTCGCCACACGTCCGCCGCTCGACATCCGGGTCAACACGCTGCAGGCCAATCGCGCCAAGGTGTTGGCCGAACTCGCGCAGACCGGTGCCAGTGCCGCACGGATCGCACCCTACGGCATCCGCATCCCGCCGATCGACGGTGACGGCCGGCATCCGAACGTGCAAGCCGAGCCGGCCTTTCAGAAAGGCTGGTTCGAGGTCCAGGACGAGGGGTCGCAAATTGCGGCGGCGCTTGCCGGCGCGACGGCTGGCATGCAGGTGCTCGATTTCTGCGCCGGCGCAGGCGGCAAGACGCTGGCGTTGTCGGCGGCGATGGACAACCACGGTCAAATCTTCGCTCACGATGCCGAAAAGGCGCGGCTGGCGCCAATCTTCGACCGCATTCGCCGCTCGGAAAACCGCAATGTGCAGGTCACCACCAAGCCGGCCGAGCTTGCCCCATTGACCGGCCACATGGACATCGTGCTGGTCGACGCGCCCTGCACCGGCAGCGGCACCTGGCGGCGGCGTCCCGACGCCAAATGGCGGCTGACGCAGAGACAGCTTGATGCCCGCAAGGGCGAGCAGGCGACGATCCTCGATGCCGCCAGAACCTACGTCAAACCCGGTGGCCTGCTGGTCTACGTAACCTGCTCCGTGTTCGACGAGGAGAACGGTGAACAAATCGCCGCGTTTCGCGAGCGGCACGGCGGCTTTGCCCCGGTCGATCATCGCCAGCTCTGGGACAGCCGTTTTCCCGGCCATACCGCCGCGATGCGTATCGGTGCCCTGGGTGGCATTTCGCTCTCGCCGGCGTTGAGCGGCACAGACGGATTTTATTTTTGCGCCTTGCGCCGGGCGAACTGACGCTGTCGTTGACAGCTGCCCGCAGCGCCCCAATTGCAGATGCGCGGCGTTGCGCCGCCACAGGGTGAGTGCTTGCAAAGATATCTGTCGCTTCTGCTGTTCCTCGTCCTGGTGCTGGGCGGAGGCCTGCTGATCGGTTTCGCCACCTTGCCAGGTGCCTGGTATGCATCGCTGGCCAAGCCTTCCTTCAATCCGCCCAACTGGATTTTCGCGCCTGCCTGGACACTGCTCTATGTGCTGATCGCCGTGGCCGGCTGGCGGACATGGTTGCGGGACCCGGCCGGCACCGCGATGAAGATCTGGGGCGCTCAGCTCGTCCTGAATTTCGTGTGGTCGCCAATCATCTTCGGCGCAAAAATGATGGGGCCTGCTCTGGTCATCATCGTGCTTCTTCTGGCCGTCATCGCGCTGTTTATCGCAAGCGTCTGGACCCGCGATCGGCTCGCCGCCTGGCTTTTCGTGCCCTACGCGGCGTGGGTGGCGTTCGCCACCTTGCTCAACGCCTCGCTTCTTTGGCTGAACTAGGTGGCGTTCGATGCGGTTTGCTGCAGTGCAGCAAAAGCATTTGCCTGCCGCTCATGCCTCTGCGATAAGCTTTCCCGTCAAACGTGAAGGCAACGGCGATGGCAGCAAAGATCGTACCGGCTCCGGACTATGAGGATCGCGTCAGGGCGTCCTTCGCCCGCCAGCAGGCGATGGCGACGATCGGCGCCGAACTGACATTGGTGACCCCCGGCATCATCGAGATCGAGATGCCTTATTCGGCGGCGCTGACCCAGCAGCATGGGTTCCTGCATGCCGGCGTCATTTCGACGGCGCTGGACTCGGCTTGCGGCTATGCGGCGTTCTCGCTCATGCCGGAGAATTCCGGCGTGCTGACCATCGAATTCAAGGTCAACCTTCTGGCGCCGGGCCGGGGCGAGCGTTTTTTGTTCCGCGGTTCGGTGACCAAACCCGGCCGTACCATCATCGTTGCCGACGGCCAGGCCTATGCCTTCGCCGCCGACGGCGAGGCCAAGCTGATCGCCACCATGACCGGGACGATGATGACGGTGCTAGGCCGCGATGGTATCGCTGGGTGAGTGGCCGGTTCGCCGCGGGCGAATTTAATCGTGCCGGCGGCACGGAGCTGCCGCCGGCAGCGGCCATGCCGTTGGCCATAATGTAGCGCAAGCAGGAGGATCGCCATGACTGGCAACGTCGTGCGCATTGGCGGCAAGGATGTCCTCTTCGTCATGGCGGCGCGGGCCGAATATGGCCAGCATCTGCAGCGACTGTTCACGCCGCTGATGACGGGTGTGGGCCCGGTCGAGGCCGGCGTCAGGCTGGGCGCCGAACTGTCCTGGTTGAAGTCGGACAAGGCATTGCCCGATCTGGTGGTATCGCTCGGCTCTGCTGGCAGCCGGACCCTGGAGCAGACCGAAATCTACCAGGCCGTCTCCGTCAGCTATCGCGACATCGATGCCTCGCCGCTGGGCTTCGAAAAAGGCGCGACGCCGTTTCTCGACCTGCCGGTGATCGTACCGTTGCCGTTGCGTATTCCCGAAATCAAGGAGGCGACACTGTCGACCGGCGGCGCCGTCATTACCGGCGCGGCGTACGAAGCGATCGCCGCCGACATGGTCGACATGGAGACCTTCGCCTGCTTGCGCGCCTGTCAGCTTTTCGACATCCCGCTCATCGGGCTGCGCGGTATTTCCGACGGCGCGGCTGATCTCAGGCACGTCGGCGACTGGACCGAATATCTGCACGTCATCGATGAAAAGCTGGCCGACGCCGTCATGCGGCTCGAACAGGCGATCGGTTCGGGCTTGCTCCGGCCGGATTCACCTGGTGACGAGGCGATACCGCTCTGAAAGTCAGGCGACGCAACCCATTGCGCAGACTCGTTTCTTTCTCTAAAGGCTCGCCATGACGACAGCCAATCACACCGACACCGTCCTGATTGTCGATTTCGGCAGCCAGTTTACGCAGCTCATCGCCCGCCGCATCCGCGAGGCCGGCGTGTTTTCCGAGATCGTGCCGTTCCAGTCGGCCGAGGCGGCATTCAAGCGCATCAACCCGAAAGCGGTCATCCTGTCCGGCGGCCCGGCTTCGACGTCCGATATCGGCAGCCCGCGCGCGCCGCAGATCGTCTTCGATGCCGGCGTGCCTGTGCTTGGCATCTGCTATGGCCAGATGGCCATGTGCGTGCAGATGGGTGGCGTCGCCGAAAGCTCCAACCATCGCGAATTCGGCCGCGCCTTTGTCGAGATCGAGAAGGACAGCCCGCTATTCGAGGGCCTGTGGGCCACAGGCCAGCGCCATCAGGTGTGGATGAGTCATGGCGATCGCGTCATCGCCCTGCCGCCTGGCTTCGAGGTGTTCGGCAAATCGGAAAGCTCGCCCTTCGCCATCTTCGGCAATGTCGAACGCAGGATGTACGGCATCATGTTCCACCCCGAGGTGGTGCATACGCCGGATGGTGCGAGGCTGCTCAGGAACTTCGTCCACAACATCGCCGGCATCGAAGGCGACTGGACGATGCGCGCCTATCGCGAGCACGCGGTCGAGGCGATCCGCAAGCAGGTCGGCAAGGGCAAGGTCATCTGCGCGCTGTCGGGCGGCGTGGATTCCTCGGTGGCGGCGCTGCTCATCCACGAGGCGGTCGGCGACCAGCTGACCTGCATCCTCGTCGACCATGGCCTGATGCGCAAGGACGAGGCCGCTGGTGTGGTGGCGATGTTCCGCCAGCACTACAATCTGCCTTTGATCCTGGTCGACGCCTCGGAAAAATTCATCTCTGCGCTGGAAGGCGAGTCCGACCCGGAAAAGAAGCGCAAGACCATTGGCCGGTTGTTCATCGAAGTGTTCGAGGACGAGGCCAAGAAGCTCGGCGGCGCCGATTTCCTGGCGCAAGGCACGCTCTATCCCGACGTCATCGAGAGCGTCTCCTTCACCGGCGGCCCCTCCGTCACCATCAAGTCCCACCACAATGTCGGCGGCCTGCCCGAGCGCATGAACATGCAACTGGTCGAGCCGTTGCGCGAACTGTTCAAGGACGAGGTGAGGGCGCTGGGCAAGGAACTCGGCCTGCCCGAAAGCTTCATCGGACGCCATCCGTTCCCTGGCCCCGGCCTCGCCATCCGCTGCCCGGGCGGCATCACGCGGGAAAAGCTGGAGATCCTGCGCGAGGCCGATGCAATCTATCTCGACGAAATCCGCAAGGCCGGCCTCTATGACGCGATCTGGCAGGCCTTCGCCGTGCTGCTGCCGGTGCAGACTGTCGGCGTCATGGGCGACGGTCGCACCTACGAATTCGTCTGCGCGCTACGCGCCGTGACCTCCGTCGACGGCATGACGGCTGACTTCTACCACTACGACATGGCCTTCCTGGGCGCCGCCGCCACCCGCATCATCAATGAAGTCCGCGGCATCAACCGCGTGGTGTATGACGTCACGTCGAAGCCGCCTGGCACAATCGAGTGGGAATAAAGCTCGGTCGTTCGCCAGCATTCGGCGACTATCGAGGAAGCTTCATTAAGCCTATGAGTTTGATCTGCTTTCGTCTCTATGTCTATCGCTGACTATCGCCCCTAAGCGGAATTATTTGGCGGTAGATCTGACGGCATTCCTTTTCGCGTCATCGTTGCTGCAGACTGATACCGTCACTGCGGCCGGACTCAAGCCTGTTGGCATCTCTCGAGGCAAGGCATTGAATCCAATGGGCTCTCACATAGCCTTGACGGTAAAACCAGTGACGGTAAAGTTAGGCATTTCACAATCCTAGTTACGCCAGTTCGTCTCCTCCTATGCTCACAGACATCGCACTTAAGAAGCTGAAATCAAAAGATAAAATATACAAGGTTGCTGATCGTGACGGTATGTACGCGACCGTGGCTCCCACAGGGCGAATATCGTTCCGATACGACTACCGAGTGAATGGTCGGCGAGAGACGGTGACGCTGGGCCGCTATGGTGAGGGAGGCATTTCGCTAGCAGAGGCGCGTGACCGCTGTCTTGCCGCACGAAAAATGGTGGCAACCGGAAAATCGCCTGCCCAGGAAAAGCAGCGTGACAAGCGGCGCCTGTCTGCGACGGCTACGTTCGGCGATGCCGGCAGAGTATGGTTTAAAGAGGCGAAGATGGCGGACAGCACGCGCTCGATGCGCAAAGCCGTCTTCGATCGAGACATCTTGCCGATTTGGGATAAAAGACTCCTGACAGAAATCACGTCGGACGACTTGCGGGCGCTCTGCGCAAAAGTCAGGGACCGTGGCGCACCAGCAACGGCCATTCATGTCCGGGATATTGTTAAACAGGTCTATGGTTATGCCATTCTGCACGGCGAGAGGATCGCCAATCCGGCGGACGAGGTAGGACCGGCGTCGATAGCCACGTTCGAGGCGAAAGACCGGGCGTTGTCACCCGCAGAAATTCGAATCATGCTGAAGGAGTTGGAAAGTGTGCCGACTTTGCCAACCATTCGGCTGGGCCTAAAGCTGATCCTGCTCACGATGGTTCGGAAAAGTGAGCTTCTGGGCGCGACGTGGGATGAGGTAGACTTCGAGAACGCGGTATGGAGCATTCCCAAAGAGCGAATGAAGCGGAAGAAGCCCCACAACGTCTACCTGTCCCGCCAGTCCCTCGACATTATGATTGCGCTCAAGACTTGCGCTGCGAACTCTCGATACGTGCTTCCATCTCGCTATGACGCCGATGAGCCTATGTCGCGCGCGACTTTCAATCGGATTACCATGGCGATTGTGGACTGCGCAAAAAAACAAGACCTGCCGCTTGCTCCCTTTACGGTGCACGATTTACGTCGGACCGGCTCCACGCTCCTAAACGAGATCGGATTCAATCGCGACTGGATCGAAAAATGCCTTGCCCACGAAGACAGTCGCTCCTCCCGCGGCGTCTATAACAAGGCGGAATACGAACCGCAGCGGCGCCACATGCTGCAGGAATGGGCCGACATGATTGAAGCGTGGGCGGCTGGCAATAAACACGCACCCACACTGCAGCCGATTTCCGGGGCGGCCGTCATCCTCGATCCCATTTGACGGGTCTCGTCTTCCGCGACCGCACGTCTGGTCCCGGGGCCAGTTCGAGCGAACCAGCAGAGGACGCGTTCCGCCGTTCCTGAATCCACGCTTCGACTTCTCCCAGGTCCCAAACGACGCAGCGGGGGGTAAGATTGAACCGTCGGGGGAACTCGCCTCGTTGTTCCATTTCATAAATGGTCGTGTCCGACAATGGAACGATCTCTCGCAATTGCGAGCGGCGAACAGTTCGCACAATCCGTCGCGCCTCAATGTGCGATAGAACCGGAAGGGGGCGGTCCGCTGGCGCGGCCTCTATGCCCTGGCAACTTTCGCGTTGAGGTTGCTTCTGGCGTTTGACCATTTGCCTACCGAAGGGCTCCTTCGGGCCAATGATCGCGCATCTGCTCCAATCTGAGCATAGCTCTAAACTACGATCATATCGTCTCCTTTACCAACCGGCGAGCTTTGCGATGGTCGGCAAGCCTAGGTCTTGCTCACGAGCACACCGAGTGCGGCGACATCCATCACGCGATTGAGCGGACGGCGAACACACCCTGGACATCGGCGGAGTGCTATGCCCCGAAGATCGAATTTGAGACCAGCTTGCCCTGATGCGCAATGCAAAGCAGGTTGTAGCCATAGGAGTAATGCGCGGCGGCGATGTCGAAATCCGCCCAACTGGCCATAAGCTTACGCAGTACGATCAGAAAGGCCGCTTGCGTCGCGTGATTGCGTGGGCTGGCAGGCCCGACGAGGCGACCTCAGCCGCGACCAGGCGGCTGACCAGTTTCCCTGCCGCGTAAATCTCGACCCGGCCGGAACGATCGGCGGGGGTGATCGGAAAAGCAGACAGGCGGTTTGCGAAAAATCATGGTTCAATTCCTCGATCCGTGGGGGCGAAACTGGGCCAGTAGAGGCCGTCAGGCGTCGGCCGCTTGCCGAAGATAGCCTGACCGACGCGCACGACAGTGGCGCCTTCCTCGATGGTCGAAGTCTCCGGTCATGCCCATGGAGAGCCCGGTCAGCGCGGCGTTGTACTTCACGGCTTGTCCCGCAGCCGGCGCAGCAGAATGAAGCAAGGCCGCACCTTGGCCGTGTCGGAGGAAAACAGCGCAAGTGTCATCAACCCGCATGGCCGGAGACGTGGAAGCTGATCGAGAGTCTCCACGAAGGGCAGCAGTGCGTTCGGATGCAGGCCGAACTTGCTGTCCTCGCCAGACCCGACCAGCGGTCCGAAGGCCCAGCCGGGCAAGACGATCGTCGTGCTCGCCGGCGATCTCAAGAACGGAGGCATTCTGGGTGTCACCACCGGCGTGGAGGAAGCGGCAAAGGCGATCGGTTGGGAGGTCAAGGTGATCGACGGCGCTGGCTCCATCGGTGGCCGCACCGCCGCCGGCCAGGCGATGGCCGAAGGTGCCGAAGCTGGCGACAATCATGGACGACGCCGAGCCCGACGTGCTGGCCTACATGACCTTCCCGAAGGAACATCGCGCCAAGCTGCACTCGACGGATGACATCGACAAGCGTGATTTCGGCTCTCCTGTGCGTTTCTTTGTTCGGCTTCAGGTGAGCTGTTTTTTCGCCCCCGCCTACAGGATTTCCCGTGCGAGCGTGTCGAGACGCAGTCAAGGCTGGCCGGTGCGATTGGCGCCACGGCCGGCTGCGAGGTTTCCAGGCCACGCCTTGACGGCGTCGAGCAGGGCGCCATTCTGGAGCGGACCGAGGCGTCGGTCGTGCCGCCACATTTCCTTGTGCTATATTTGTCCGGCACGGACGACCACGTGGCAAAGAGTGGTGCGAGAGGATGAGAGTGCCGCCACGCAGCCGTTATAGTCGTTCCTCGTTTGTGGCGTCCGTGCGCCGCTTCGGCCCTCGTGACCGCCAATGCCGAACCATCAGCTCGTAGGCACGTTCGGCGTTCTCGGCCGAGGCTTTCTCGCTGTTTCGCAACTCCTTCACGTTGTAGGCGTAAGCCGAAACGCGGCGACCGACACCGCGCTCGCCTGGCGCGCAGCCTTGAGAGCGAGCTGCCTCTGCTTTGCCGCCACCAGCGCCGGATGAGCCCAGAAGTAGTCCTGCTCCTTTGTCAGCAGATGCCAGATCAACACGGCGAGCTTGCGGGCGAGCGCCACGGCTGTGACCTGATGGCCGCGCTTGTTGCGTATGCGCAGGAAGAAAGCTCTGAGCGGTCCGGGCGCCTTCGCCGCCGCCCAGGCGGCCTCGACCAGCATGGCGCGGGCATGGGAACGCCCATGTTTGCTGATCCGGCCATATTGCGCCAAGCCAAGACCGGATTGACGCACACAAGGATTGATGGCGAAATAGCTCACAAGCTTCTGCGGTTCGCGGAACCGCCAGATGTCGCCGACGGCGGCGATGATACCACTCGCGACGATGGCGTTCACGCCGGTGATCGTCTGAAGCCGCCGGACTTGCACATCATCAACCGCTTCCTGGGCGATCTCCCGATCAAGGTCAGCCAGATCCTCGGCCAGGCGGTCGATCTCGCGGATGTGGCGAGCGATAGCGGCCCGCTCGTCGTCGGGAAGCACCTGCCGCTCGAGCCAGGCGCGACCCCGACGGTTGAACAGATCGGCATGCGGGCACTTCGGCACGAGGTGCGCCTGCAGGATGCCATGCACCTCGTTCTTCACGCGCGTGCGATGCCGCACGACCTGGTTGCGCCGCGCGACGAGGCGGCGAAGCCGCTCAGTGCGCTCATCGGGAACCCAGACCTCCGGCAGAAAGCCGCTGGCATGGAGCTGCGCCAGAACCCCGGCATCGATCTTGTCGGTCTTGATCCTGGCATGGGCGATCGCCTTCACCTGCATCGGGTTGGCGACAATCACCCGCCCGACATAGGGCGACAGAACCCGCACCACCGCCATGGCGTTGCCCGTAGCCTCGACGACAATCTCATCCGTCCTTCGCAAACTGCGGCCGAACCCTTCCAGTCCCGACCGGGCCATGTCGACCCGTCCGTGATGGCGCAGTTGGCCATCTTCCCAAACCACCACCTCCGCAAAAGGTGCGGTGGATGTCCATTCCAATCACGCGCCTCATCGACTCCTCCTCAAACAGTCGGGAGCCGACGGGCGACGCGACACCTTACGGATCCGCGCTCTCGGCGCAACCGGGCAGGTCGCATGGGCGGCCAGCTTCTAACGCAAGCTCGCTCATCGAATACACCGGCCTGCCCGCACTTGGCGCGCTCCCGGTGCCCCTGTCCCGGATGGTCGCACCATACGCCGAAAATCGATCATCTCCAGCGGGGATCGGATGGCACCGTCATGATCCTACCGGTTACAAATTCCATCGAGCACCTCAACGGCGAGATCAAGCGCAGGACGGAGGTCGTTGGCATCTTCACAAACGACGACGCCATCGTCCGTTTCGTCGGCGCAATCCTGCTCGAACAGAACGATGAATGGGCCGTGCAGCGGGCCAGATACATGACGCTGGAAACCATCAGCCAAATGAGCGATGATCCCCTCATCAGCTTGCCAGCCGTGGCACGCTGATCAGCCCGGCCCCATGCCGGAGAGCGCGGCGACCAAGCCGTCAGCTACACCACTCCCTGGGACACGATCCGTCAACATCTTCCAGCTGATCCCTGGCCGGGGACGGGCAAGCGGATTGATTGACGAATGCTTTTGTTGGCCTGCGACGTGCGAGACAACACTGACATGTGGCGCGAAGCAGTTATTCCGCTTACGCCGACGTAGATGCGCTATCGTTCAAGTCGCGCATAACAAGCATCTGCTCGGAAGTCCAAAATGACCCAACGCCTTCCGAAGGTCCGAAGTTGGCGGAAGACTCGGCCAAGAGTGCCGCCGAACGACCAGATCGCCGAGCACTTGATTAGGAGAAACGATCAACGCGCTACTATTAAACGATTTAAGTGTTGCGAGGAAAACGCGCGTGAATGATAGTATCTTCGCGTCAACTAAATTAGTTGGATGCGTGGATAACGCGGGGTGGGAGCGATGATCGATTCGGATGTATTCGAATTCGTCGAGCGTTGCAGAGCGCACACGGCACCTGGCCCCCTCCTGGATGACGTGCTCCTAACAGTGCGAAATCTCGGATTCGAGCACCTCATTCTCAGTGGTGTTCCGCTTGGCGGACAGAAGCTCGCGCCGATGGTCGAACTCAATGGGTGGCCCGAAGGCTGGTTCAAACGCTACGTAGAAGCTGAACACGCGGCAGTTGATGGAGTTTGCATCTATTCGGCAAAGACACTGAAGCCATTTCTGTGGGCCGACGTGCCGGCAAAGTGGTCCGACACGAAAGGCTCACGACGTGTTGCAGGTGAGGCCACTGAGTTTGGCATATCGAGTGGTTTTGCGGTGCCCATGCTAAGCGTGCACCACTGGCAATCAGTCCTGTCGTTTGCGTCCTCAGCAAAGGTCTGCGCTCTCTCTCCGCGCGAGGAGGTGCAACTGGTCACAATGGCGGTCTACGCGGGTATGGCGATCCAGGCATTGTCGCACGGCGATGAGGTCGAGGAAGGGCTGCTCACCGAGCGCGAGAAGGAAGTGCTCTTGTGGGCCGCTGCTGGTAAGACATCATCCGAAACATCGCAAATTCTGGGTCTGGCGGAGCGCACCGTTAAGTGGCACGCGACACGTGCACGCGAAGCTTTCGGCGTCGCAACGACCACCCAAGCTATCGTTGAGGCAGTGCGCAGGCGCATGATCCATCCCTAATTTGCGTCAACTGTCCCATCGGACAGGTGACGCAGTCCCGGTCAGCTGCAAATAATCGTGAGACCAGCCGGGGGACACGCAATGAGGGACACGCAATGATCGCCGCTTACCTTGTCGACCCTAGTGCCTGGCGCGGCAGTTCACCGCGCATTGCATTTTGGCGCTTGATGTTGGCGATTTGCATGAGCGTGGGTATTGGAATTGGCACGCTAGCTGCAGCGCCGAATACGCCTCAGGAAATCACGGGCAAGTGGACGTACCGAAGCTTCCATAACAACAAGAATCTCGTAACCGACAACGACCAGACCGCTCTCGGTCTGTTCTTTGCGGAAGCTATTTTTACGTTTGATGTTTCTGCCGACAACACACTCAACGGAACGATCGACTGGAATGGCGGTGGCTTGGATCTCCATGGAAGCGTCCAACCAGCTGCATCCGGCGCTCCCTTGACGGTTCAAATCGTAGGAATAGGGCGGCCTGGTACCGGCACTCAGGACTGGGAGTACGACTACTTCGGATATTTGGCGCACTCGTGGCCGCAAGGCGTCGGACAGGTGCCTGCATTGGTCGGGAGCGTCATAAGGGCCAAGCCGCACAACGGAGCACCTGCCGGTTATGTAGCATCGTTCATAGCGGTCCAACAGTGAAGGCTGATCGGTACGAATTCATGAGATCCATTGCAATCAAATCATAGGGGGTCACACGATGCTCACTCGTCGCAGTTTTCTAGCGGTCACGACAGTTGGTTTGGCGGCGCCGGCAATTCTCCGTTATCGACCAGCTTGGTCAGCGGCGGCGCGCGTCCGCCGAAATGCATCCACCATGGCCCCGACCGACCCATTTTTTTCCGATTATGCGCAAGCTGTCGAGGCTATGCATCAGCTGCCGGTGAGCGACCAACGCAACTGGCGAAATCAGGCGCTGATCCACATACGCCACTGCACGCATGGCGTTTCCGACTTCACGCACTGGCATCGATGGTATGTTTCGTACTTTGAGCAGATTTGTTCAAAGCTGATCGGCAAGCCTGATTTTGCCTTGGCCTACTGGGACTGGGAGGAGAGCAAGAGCAAAGTTCCAGATCCCTTCTTCGACCTTCCGAAACTCAATGTGGTCCAATGGAACGACCAATCGAACGAGCAGTCTGACAATTGGGGGCCGGGTAGGGTTACGACTATCGGTGCGCGGGGAATCGCCCGAGCTCAAACCATGACGTCGATCCCGCAATTCGCCAACTCGTTTCTGAAAACGACTCTGGACAGTATTCGCGGCCAATCCGATTTCGAAATATTCACAGGCCTGCTCGAGGGGCAACCGCACGGCAACGCCCATGTCGCCGTGGGATCTCTGCACGGGGCGAGGGGCCATATGGGCAGCGGGATGTCTTCGCTTGACCCCATATTTTGGCTCCACCATTGCAATATCGATCGCATTTGGGCCGAGTGGCAGGTTACCGGAAACACATCTGACGATCCTAAGAACACATATCCTGACAGCTTCTATGACGCGGATGGCAAGCCTGTCGGCAGTAAAACATCGACAGGCGCGCTATCGCTAGGATCGTTCGACTACATCTACGATACAATCGAGCCGACGGTCATCGGACAAATTTCCGAGAAGCTCGATCTGCAAAAATTCGACGCTGGCGGCAACTCGATGATGGCGAAGCTAAATTTGACCACCCCTGCCTCCATAGGATCAGGTGCCTCGCCAGGTCCTGCGCTACCAAACATCGAAAGGGCAGTCGATGTGAAGGTGACCGATTTGGTGCAGGCCCTTTCAGAAGTACGCGTGTTTCATGCGCCGGAAACATCTTTAAAGGCAATCGAGCCGAGCCGCATCGTTGCGCGTTTAGAGGGCGTTGAGACTCCTCAAAACACCGATATTGCAGTTGGCGTATTCGTGAATTGCCCTTATCTCACGCCCGAGACGCCTTCCGACGACAAACTCTGTGCGGGAGTGTTTAGCTTCTTTGGGCCCGGGGGACCGCATGGGCATCACGGCGGCCCAAGGAATGTCTACATCGACTTGACTGACGCCTTGCGGAGTGTCGCGTCGCAAGGTCGTCTGGCGGGGAACGGGTTCAAAGTCCAGTTAATGGCTGTTCCTGTCGCCGAGGGCGTTCCCGCGGACACTCGTATCCCCTTTAAGGGCGTTACGATCCTGTCGGCCTGATTTCAGCCCGAATCGTGGCGCGTATGAAGGTCATGCTACTGCGGTCGAAATGCCCAGATGTCTTGCATCCTTGGGTTAGTTGTCGCGCCTTGGGAATGATGGTGCTGATATCATCTGCAGCCTTGGTCGCGGGCGTTCGTTCAGACCTGGCTTGCCCGCTTAAGGGTCAGGTGGTTTCTGAGACTACTGTGGATGGCGTTGATCTTTTGGGACCGAACATCGCAAGCGCCCGCCACGCCGTTGTAGTTCCGCTAAGAGAGGTCGGGGCAAAAGTCCTGACGTCGGGAGTAATCACGATAAAGGTGAGCCTGCGGCCACTTAGGGTCGATCCAGAAGAGCAATTGCTGCTCCAGGTGCAACTGACCGACAAGACGCTTGACAATGCTCCTATTGCAACGGATGCGGTTTTGCCGGACGCAGCTGGGTCGGCATTCTTCAAACCCCTGAGCGTGGGCGAAAAAAAAGAGGTGTTTCTCTCATTGCCAGCTTGGGAATCTCCGAATCCGCCGAAAGCTGCCATTGTTGGAATTGTTTTGTCGACTGATAAATCCGCCCCAATCAATTCGGCAATCGAGATTCTTGCCGTCGACATTCTAAGCTGAGCTTCTGGTGCCACGACGATGGCATCGGCACGCCGGCTAGGATGCTGGCTGAGGTCCCAATTTTGTCCTCGCAGTTGTCAGGGCGCTTGGCCACCAAGGGCCCAAGGGCCAAGGGCGCAGGTTGAGTCAACTGTCCGATCGGGCAGGTGACTCATATTAGCTGGGCTGCAAGTATCTAACGGGCGATGGGCCGAATTGCCCGCCCGCGGCAAGCGCTGCTAGAATAAATGACAATCGTATCAGGAGGGCGAGATGAAACGGGGCCTCTTCACTTCTTGTACCGCAGTGTCAATGGGTATCGCATTCGCGGCCGCAGCGCAGCAAGTGACCGTCACAGGATGCGCGGAAGCGGGCGTTGAAAACGGATGCATTGTGATGAAGGACGGCGACAAACTCTACAACATCACACGTGCAACACCAAAACCAACGGCCAACACATACGGCACGGTAACGGGCACTGCCAGTGACGGTATCGATTTGTGTCAACAGGGAACCCTGCTCACGGCGGCGCAGTGGAAGCCCGACGCGAGCAAGGTGGGAATACGCAATAGCGTAGATGTCCACACGCTTTTTAGGATCTGCCAGGGCACGCCCGAGTTGGAATTCGCCATCTGAGCAGGCAAAACCTTATCGCTTTCGATTGTCCGAGGGCGTCGGTGCGGGCGCCGGCGCTAAGGCTATAATTGACGTGTTGGTCGCCCTGGAAGGGGAGTTTTGAGGAGGTCGGTGAGGTCACCGGCGCGCCGTCAACTGTCCGATCGGACAGGTGACGTATCTTAGAGGGACTGCAACTATCTCCGCAAGATCGACCAAGGGAGGGCGCCATGATAGCGGCTCATGTCGTAAACGCCCAAAACAAGCATCTCTACGAGCACGAGTTCGACGAGTTTTTACGCCGGCGGCACGATTTTTTCGTGCATCAGAAGTGCTGGCGCCCTCCCAGCCCTGACGGACGTGAACGAGACCAATTTGATACCGACGCAGCGACCTATCTGCTTGGTCTCGAAGACGGTCGCGTGGTGACATCGGCTCGATTGATCCCAACGAGCGAGCCGCACATGGTCTCGGAGGTTTTTCCTCATATGTGCGAGAAGTTCGGCGTCCCCCGGCGACCGGACTGGGCCGAATGGACTCGGACTTTCGTTGTCCCCGACAAACGCTCTACAGGGCTGCGCGGCACGCTAACGCAGCTGTGCTGCGCGGTGATGGAATACGCACTTGACGAGGGTTTGAGTGCCGTCGGCGGTGTCCAGGAAACATACTTCATGCCTCATCACGGGGCCCTCAAATGGCGGGCAGACCCCATGGGCATGGCAAAGGAGGAGAACGGTGAGTGGTACATCGTCGCGTATATCGACGTGAACGAAGCTGCGCTGGCGAGTGTCCGCAAAATCCTGGGTTGTGACCACTCGCTGATCGTTCGACGAGGGATCCAGATGCCCTTCATAAGCGATACGGCATTCTCGAAGCCCAAGCATCGGCAAATGTGCGAATGACCACGAGCAGATGGAGAAGAAGCTATGTCGCGTGTCTATTCTGTCGATGAGGTGCACGTTGAAGGCCTCATGATAATCCCCGACAACCCACCGGCCATCTCCGTATCTGCCAGGGGGTGGGTGCCGACAAGTGGATGGTCGCATCCTGACCTTGCCCCTTGGATGTACATCGTCCCCCCGACAGACGGTATTCTCGATCTCGACTTTGTTGCCAGTCCGCCGACCGGGCTCGCCCTCCAAGTATTCACGCGGATTGGTGTCACGAAGGCGTTTCCTGTTCCGGCTTGGGTGGTTGGCGTTCGCGTTCACAGCTCCACAAACTCGGTTGAGGATAAAATCGGCGGTGCCGCGGCGCCGAGTAAAGAGGCAATCGCTGGCGAAGGTATGCCCCTTCCTTGGCCATTCCCTTGGTGGGCGCCCAAAAGTGTGCGCCGCTAGGACGCCGGGGCTTACCGAAACATTTGTCCAGTTGCGGCCCAATGTCCTTGTTCGTGAGGTAAGATGGCGCGCCCGGTTGGTATCCGTTTTTTGACGGCCTACGCATTTACCGCTTTCGTCGGGACGGCCGGCCTTATCACCGCCGCGAAGACAGCTGATGGGGCGGAAGCCGGTCCGCTGATGCAGCCGCAAATTTGCTCGGCGATCACCACCCGCGGATCCCAACTCAATTTGCCATTCTGCCGGATAGCACCCTCGGAACCGGGCAGCGTTCATTCCGACTTGACTGTGGCCTTAACGGCGACGACATCGCCGGTTCAGGTCGGCGGGTATAGAGTGGAAACCGAGAACTACAACGGGACCTATCTCCCGCCGATCCTGGAGCTCAATGCCGGCGATACTTTAAGAGTTCGCCTCCTGGACGCTCTTGAAGCGGCATCCCAGGCTGGCGGGATGATGCATGACATGCAGATGGAGCAAGCTACCAATCTTCACACGCACGGGCTGATAGTGTCCCCCAACAATGCCGCCGACCCCACGCATGGGAATGGCGACAACGTGTTCGTCTCATTGAGACGAGGCGAGTGGCTCGACTACAGTATTAAGATACCAACTGCTCTGCCCGCGAGTATTCTTGACGGCACTGCCGGAACCATACCGCACCCCGGCGGACTTTATTGGTACCATTCTCATATCCATGGCCTCTCGGCGATGCAGGTCGCGGGGGGAATGTCGGGCGTCATGTCGATTGGCCCAAGCGACGCCAACGTGGTGGTGCGTGACGCAGACCCGATAAGGGAGGGAAAACTAACCAGTGACCTTCGAGCGGTGACGGATACTTCGTACCTGATGCTCCGGGACATCCGGCTGAACACTTCGGTGGATCCAAGCGATGCCTCAGACGACGCCCCGGCACAATGGGTTCGCACCGAAGACCATAATCACTGCGCTCCATCGCGGAGCGATCAACCCCTTCCTGCGACAACTGATCGCAAAGGTTTTTGTCGGAGCCCGAAGGATGCAAACGATATTTGGCTGTTCACTGTAAACGGACAGCGGTATCCAACAATTGATATTGGTGCTGGCCATAATGGCCTATGGCGCATCGCGAATCTGAGCGCCGACGTAACCTACGACCTTCGGATCGTCTCAGCGGTAGATGGAAGTCTATTGCCGTTTGATTTGCTGAGCGTGGACGGCGTGGTTCCGGGGAAACCTTTGTTGCGAAACGCACCGGTTTCGGAAAACAAAGCGGTCCAGTTGTCGACCCTCACCCTTATGCCGGCCGCTCGCGCAGAGATTTACGTTCGCAACGATGGCCAATCGGCCGGCTCACGAACCTATTTCCTGAGGACGGGTCCAGTCAGCACCGGATCAGATCCACAGAGTGACGGTGACAATTGGCCCGAGATCCAGCTGGCCAAAGTGATCCTGGAAGCCTCTCCGAAGATCGTCGGAGAACGCGTTGCGGTCGACCGGAACTTGCCTTACGCCGACCCGGACAATCGTCACCTATTTGTGGCTTTAGAGACCGCGCCGGCTCCGGCATTTCCAACAGGATGCGTCCGCGATATCGACCGGAGCATGCGTGAGCACCGGCGTGTGATGTTTGCGGGAGGTCTAACCCCGGGCACCTGGCGCGTGCAGACTGACCTTATGCATCCGCCCCAGCCGGCGGGAACCTACCCGCTTCAGCAGTTCGCAGCAGACAAGACGGCGCGAATTGGTCCGGTTGGCTTCGACGCCTATTTAGATTCTGCCGGAGAGGTTGACTGGAGCGGCGCGGACGGGCGACCCAAACATGCCTGTGTGCAGCTGTCCAACGGTCACGGACAACTTTGGGAACTCAAGAATCCAACAACCGAACTGCACAACTTCCATATTCATCAGATGAAGTTCCGGCTGGCAAACAACGCCGATTTGACTGCCAACGGGATTGACGCCGAGACCTATGTTGCCCCGGTCAACGCACAATTGGCTTCCATTCGCAACGAAGACAGACAGGGCGCAATTACTTGGCATGATACCCTGCCTATTCCTGCAAACGGAAGTGTATTTGTCGTCATGAATTTCGACGCCCAGGAACAAATCGGTAAATTCGTTTATCACTGCCACATCCTTAAACATGAGGACGCGGGCCTCATGGCGCCATTCGAGGTGGTCCCCTAACGATCAACATCCAGGAAGGAAGCGCTACCATGTCAGCTAAAATCGATCGCCGCTTGGCTTTGCAAATTGGTGCTTTGGCATTGAGTGCCGCTGCATTTGGCGAAAAACGAGCTTTTGCCGACGGAAAAGTTACTCAAATCAAAGTCGGAAAGAGTGCCGACGGCTCAATGGGTTTTGACCCCAAAGAGGTGACAATCACCGCAGGAGACACCGTGGAGTGGTCAAACGAAACGACCTTTGAGCACACGGTGACGCCGGACGCGGATTCTACCGGAAAGTTCGAGGGGACAGACTCTCTAAAACCAAAACAAAAGTATTCGACGACCATTAAGGCGTCAGCCGACCCTATTCACTACCACTGTGATTTTCATCCGACGATGAAGGGGACGATAATAGTCAAATGAAGGCGCAGGGCTCTGAGCCGCAGCCGCACAAACGATCGTGCCGCGGGGGGGCGTACCCGAGCGCCGATGCCTTGGCGATGGACTGACCAGCCTG
The DNA here is from genome assembly GCF_000230995.2 of Mesorhizobium australicum WSM2073. Taxonomy (NCBI): domain Bacteria; kingdom Pseudomonadati; phylum Pseudomonadota; class Alphaproteobacteria; order Hyphomicrobiales; family Phyllobacteriaceae; genus Mesorhizobium; species Mesorhizobium australicum. The sequence continues at coordinate 2,755,645 of NC_019973.1, forward strand.
TTTCGAGCTGATCGCGCCGAGCGGTCTGGGTTTTGCTGATGGTCGATCCCCCGACTTCTCTTCCGCGGCTCTGCCTGCGCCGGCCAAGACGGCCGTCGAGATTGCATTATCCAAACCGCTGCAGCGCACAGGTTCGTGTCTCCAAAAATCAGCCGCGATGCGCGTTCTGTTGTCGGGAGAGAGTGGGCGCCCGCAATACACACAGGTGCGATTTCGAAGCGATGCCGGTAGTTGGGGAGGCGACTCTATCAAACGCGACTGAGTGATCATCGCCTCCCTGTGTGCGCCAAGCGCAGACCACGTTCGCTCCCTGGCTGACAGCGAAGCCAGTTAGGCCCCTTGGCTTTCCGTGACCCGTCGACCAGCTCTACCCTCCAAGCAAGGTGTAAACATTCTGGGTCGGAAGGTCTTTCGACGAACTCTGCAAATTTTGGATATCTGTCAGCAGTTGGAGCACCCGACTTGAACCGTCTATGTTGCCTGCGGGGTCGCGGGCAATGCCATAGCCCTGCCCTTTGTACCAAACGTTGACCAGATTGGCGACGCTATAACCTTTTCCCAGCTTGAAGACCGTGTACGAAGGTCCGCTGGTATGGGGGATGTCATATGCGTTCCCGATCCCCCACTCATTCCTGACGAGGGCGCCCAGATACAGAATGGCTCCCTCCAGCGATCTGGTTCGTAGCCGAACCTTGTCTCCTGATTTTTTCATGGCTATTTCCTTCGAGGAAGCTCCGCAATAGTCACCCGGGCTCAGCTTGACCGTTATTCCAAGGCCTCGCAACGGAATTTCGGGTGCATGTTTGCGGAAGCAGAACCGATAGCCGGCGTCATGTTTGACCAGCCGAACACGGCTTCCGTCTGCCTCGTATCCAGGTGCGCCTCCCGGCTGCGCAATCTGTGCAGCTTGCACTTGGGCGCTGCCCGCGACCGATCGGGAGGTGTCGATGCCGACGGGCGTCGTGTCGCTGACTTTCTCGCCCTCCAGCTTGTATTTCGCCAGAATGTTGATGACGGAATAGTACTCCTGCCAATCGTCGCTGGAGTTGGGGTCATTAGCAACCAAAGTCGTCTTACCGTTCTGCGTGATTTCGATGCCCGAGGTGAAGATGTTGAGCAATATCCGCGCATCGTAGCCCTCGCTGAGATATGCCAGTATGAGTTGCTGCGGAATTGGTTTTTGAATGCCTTGATAGAATTCCTGGCTGCTCAGATTTGCGACAGCAAACGTGTTCGCCGCGGATGTTCCAGCCAGGAATGAGCCCGTGATGGTTTGAAGTGGAAGAGTGCCTGTCCCGCCCCGAAACGGAAACGGCACACCGGTCGTGATTGAACCATTTACCTGGGCGGTACCCTGCGTCGACTGCAGCTCAGTAAACTGCAAGGGTTCAGCGTAAGCAGCCCGCACAACATTGGTCAGTATGCTGTTGCTCTTGGCCTCAGAGGCCTGCTGGTTGAAAGTGTTCGCCCGCGAGCTGACCGTGTCGACCACCGCACATCCAGAGGCCAATAATAGACCGAATAGTGCCACAGTTGGCGCTACTGCAGAAAACGAGAAGTTGGAATCCGGAATACCCTTGGTCATCGTCCCCTCCCTAGTTGACACTTGACTGCCGCGAGTATCAAGTGAAGTCGGTCGGGGTTCAAGCTGACTGCAGATGCATAACCTATGTTTATTTTGGGTCAGGCAACCGAATCTGGCGATTGATCACTTTTCGGCAACATCGGGGATGGTGTCTATGGTTGCGCAGGCGAAGTTTTCCGCCAAGTCGATGTTTGAAGAGCTTGATAAAGGCCCACAATATGTCTTGACCGGTATGGTCAAACTTCACGCAACCGACAGTACTCGCTTGCTGTTCTCAGAGGTCGGTGACTGCCAACACTGGACCGAAATCGATGAGAAACTGATTTCCCGCTTTGAGAACCATGGGCTGGCGACCTGTGGCGACCACCGTCACCCAATCGTAAGCTTGCATCTTGTGCACCCGAATAATCCAGAGGCCAAGGTCTACGCCCGAGCGCAGGCTCAGACAGCCGCCTTTTCAACGCGGGCGCTAGACGCAATACCAAGCGGCGATACCGGTCCCGAAACAGACTGCTACTATGACCGCAAATCCCACATGTGGCGGAAGATCAGTGATAACACGCCATGCCCTAGACGTTGAACCTGATCGGCGGCCAGCTGTTCAACTGGCGCCGTATCTGCAGACACCCGGCTTGGTTCTTGACAGGTTGTCGGTCCGTTACGTGCCCGGACGCTATACCGCCGGCCAGACATCCAAGCCGGTTGACCTACTGCCCTTTCTCGATCAAGCCATGCTGCGGTAACCCCCAAGTGGGAAAGACTGCACGGCTGCGGCTCGGGTTGCACAGCAGCAAGACATGCTGATGCGAGTCTGGGACCGCATACACAGCAGGATTACGTGCGTCACGTCCGGCGCTTTACTGCATTCCTTGGGCGCGCTCCCGACACTGCGACGCCCCAGGATATCCGGCGCTTCCAGTTGCACCAGCATGAGAACGGTGTCGGCCCCGCGACGATCAACGGTGCGGTCTCGGCGTTGCGCTTCCTGTTCATGGTGACACTGATGGGGCGGGAACTGGCGCGTGCGCTGGTGGTCATGCGCTATCCGCGCAAGCTGCCCAATGTGCTGAGCGTGGAGGAAGCGGCGCGGCTGCTCGAGGCAGCACCAGGCATCAAGTACAAGGCTGCGCTCGGCGTCGCCTATGGTGCGGGCCTGCGGGTCTCCGAGGTCGCGCACCTGAAGGTCGATGATATCGACGCCACACGCATGCTGATCCGCGTCGAACAGGGCAGGGACGCAGGGACCGCAACGCCATGCTCTCGCCGCAACTTCTGGAACTGCTGCGGCTGTGGTGGCGCGAAGGCAAGCGGCGCGGGGTGATGCTTCCGCATGGCTGGCTGTTCCCGGGGCGCAGTTGCACCGATCCGATCTCGTCGCGGCAACTGCACCGCGCCGTCCAGGAGGCTGCTGAAGTCGCAGGCATCCGCAAGCGCGTCAGCCCGCATACGCTGCGGCACAGCTTTGCCACCCATCTGCTCGAGCAGGATGTCGACATCCGCGTCATCCAAGTGCTGCTAGGCCACAGCAAGCTCGATACGACCGCGCTTTACACCAAGGTCTCGACCCGGACGATCCACGCGGTCGCAGGGCCGCTCGACCGGCTGATGGCGCTGATGGAAGGCAAGACGCCTCCCGGCTGAACCGGTGCGCGCGGACCTGGAGGTCGCCCATATCTTCCGTGCTTCTGAGCCTGCAGCAGCTCAAGGTCATGTCAGCGATCGAACACTGCCGCACCGCTGCATTGGGTGGTCATGTCGAAGCCTGTGCGGACTGCGGCCAACGGCGGATCGCCTATAACAGCTGCCGCAACCGGCACTGTCCGAAGTGCCAGGGCGCGGCCGCGCGTACATGGCTCGCCGAGCGCGAAGCCGACCTGCTGCCAGTCGGCTACTTCCACGTCGTGTTCACGCTGCCCGCCGAGGTCGCCGTCATCGCGTTCCACAACAAGACGCTGGTCTATGAACTGCTGTTCAAGGCGGCATCGGAGACGATGCTGACGATCGCGGCGGATCCCAAGCACCTCGGCGCGCGCATCGGCATCACCGCCGTGCTCCACACATGGGGCTCGGCAATGACCCACCATCCCCATGTCCACATGATCGTGCCGGGCGGCGGCATCGCGCCCGACGGGTCACGCTGGATATCGTCGCGGCCGGCCTTCCTTCTCCCCGTCAGAGTATTGGGCAAGCTGTTCCGCCGCCTGTTCCTGACCCGGCTGGACGCGCTGCACGACGCCGGACGGCTCAGCTTCTTCGGTTCGATGGCGCACCTGGGCGACCGCCGGGCATTCCTGCGGCACCTATCGCCGGTCCGGAAGAAGCGCTGGGTGGTCTATGCCAAGGCGCCCTTCGCCGAGCCAGAAGCCGTGCTCGCCTACCTGTCGCGCTACACGCACCGGGTCGCCATCTCGAACAGCCGCCTGATCGCCTTCGACAAGAACAGCGTCACCTTCCGCTACAAGGATTACCGCCGTGACGGCGCCAACCGCCAGCAGGTCATGGTGCTCGCGATTGATGAGTTCGTCCGCCGTTTGCAGCCAACATCACAGGGTGATCAGGCTATCTGACAGTGTGAATGAATTCCCGCCTCATCTTCTACTGTGTGCAATTCGGTTGAATGATCCAGTATTTTAGCGAAGGAAGCCGCTCGTCGGTGATCTCTTTCGGACAGACACGGCTGTTTGGATCAGTGTCCCCTCGGAATAGATCCGAGAGATCTCGTTTTACTTGGGCCACGTCAAAAACGAAGGAGTGATTTTGAGCGCCCGGGGTCTCAACACTCGTGGCATCTATAGTGTTGATCTTCTCGGCGACAAAGCGGTCGGAACCACCTTGGCCCAAGCGCTGCCTTCCACCGACGGCCTCCTGTGAAGCGCGCAAGGCCATGTCGTTCGCAGACACGTAGATCGTGAAGCTATCCGCAACCGACCGCAATGAATCGACATGCCTGGCGAAATTGTTCAGGTCAACATCGGGTGCCGCGAACACCAAGTTTCCTATCTTTGCGCTCATCGGCCAGCGTCCGGAAGAGCTCGGGCAGCCCGCCAATATATAGTCGACCATCTGTGCACCCATGCTGTGCGCAAAGACAGTTACGTTTTCGGATCCAAATCTCCCGATCAATTTCTCGAGCACGCTTTTAAAATCTGGACAACTCGATCCAACCGTCTGGAGATCATTGAGATATCCCGACCCGCTGTAGCCGTCCGCACTTGAAAGCCTTACAGTAGCGTCGCCCGCTGACGCCCAATCCAGAACGATCGGAATTCCAGGGTATTTTTCGTTCTCGGATAAGATTGCCATCCTTCGGGTGGCATCATCAAATGTGTTCGCAAAGCCATGAACGAAAACAATCACTTTCTTGCGACCGTTGTCGACGCCAGCCTGCTGAACCGCATCGAGAAAGCTATCCAACGATCCATCGAAAAGAAAGTTGGAGACCTCGCTTGGAGACGCCGATTGCGCGTTGCCGATTACTCCAGAACCAAAGCCAAGATAGCTGGCAACGACCTTCCAAATCGGGCGCTGCTCCGTGTCGACGGAGCGCTGTGTCGGGATAGAAACAAGCGAATGGCCCATGGTAATGGATTGCTCTGGTGCCAACCGATTGTCGAAGGTTAATGGCATCGGTGTACGTATGGCCCGATTAGTAATGTAGAACACGGGAACCGGCTGGCATACTTCGTCGACCATTTCAGCGCATACACTCAATTGTAATTTATTTGCCTTTTCCGCATATTTTTCCCCACCCAGTTCCGAGGCTGCTGTCGCGTATGCATAGGCGGATTTCAGGTCACGCGCTTCTTTCGCGACGTCGGCAAGCGCAAGCAGCGCGTCCGGCTGGCCTCGTGCTGCTGCCTCATTCAAAATAGCAATGGCATCTTTGCGTGAAACCGAACTATCCAACGCGGGCTGATGCAGCAGCAAGGTGCCATACTTGGCTTGCGCATAGGCATTCCCGTTTGCTGCGGCAGCCTTATAGAGGTCGAAAGCCGCAGATGGACTGAAATTCGCACTCTGCGGGGTCAAATAGGCGTCCGCCAGCCTGAGAGACGCGACTTGATTGCCAACGCCGGCTTGCTGCTTCAATAGACCAATCCATTTGTCTTGCTGCTCGGCATCGCCGGCATTCACCGCAATTCCAAATGCTGCGGATAGCGCCTGCGGGTTGCCTAAGTCAGCGGCCTTCCAAATGAGGTCCTTAACGGTGCTATCCGTAGGCGGCTTGGCTTTTTTGTCGATCAGAAAATCTGCATATCCAAGGTAGGATTCGGCCGTGCCGAGCTTAATAGCTTGGTCCCAGAATACTTCGCTTTGGCCAACATTCTCTGGGGTTCCAAGGCCGAACTGGTATGCTTTTGCCAAGTCAAAGGCCGCCCCAGTCTGCCCATTTTTGTATGCGGAGTTGAGCCACTTGAATGACTGGTCGAAGTTCGGATCAGTTCCAACGCCTGAGAGATAGGCTCTCCCGACGGCGTATTGTGATGCGGCATTGTTTTTGTTGGCTGCCTCAAGGTAGTTGATGAACGCAGCAGACGGATCTTTGTCTGTTCCGAGGCCGAATTCCAATGCCGCGCCTAGGCGCAGCTTGGCATCGGGATCTCCTCCCGCAGCCTCCGCCCTGAGTATCGTGAAACCGTTTTGCTTTACATCTGAAGGCGTGTTTCCAAATATTAAACCGTCGATGCTTTGCGGGCTTCGGTCGTTGGCGTCGGGCAGCGGGTAGAGATTTTTATTAGCGGTGGTGTCGGCTGTATCGACCGTCGAAAGCTGCTCAAGGACGGACGGCGGAAGTGCAGTTGGCTGCCCGTTGAAATTTGCTAGGGCTCCTGAAGACGCTCCCGTCGTGTTGACTTGCGCTGAAGCGCCAAGAGAGATGAAGGTCGAAGTCAGTACGATCGCAAGCCTCAAGACGTGCATCGACGCCTCCCATATAAGCTAAGCTCATTTACGCTGTCACAATACCGAGAGTTCTAGGGGAGTGCACGCCAAATTGATCTTGAAAGGTGGCAAGGTGCAAGCTGAGGTCAGGAGCCAAAGGCAGCTTTGGCGCTGTCCCGCCCGAAACTAGACGGTCCGCTCAGAGTTTCGGGCGCCGGCAGGCGTACGAAAGTCCCCGAGGAAGGAACCCGTGGGCCACAGTCGATGGCTATGTGGATTTCGATTTGCGGCTGGTGTCGGCGATGGCGCGACCGCCGCCGGCAAGCGGGTTTGATGCGGACGGACGGTTTCGCCTTTCAGCCACGTGGTATTGTCGGCTCGTCGCGCGGCCGGACGCGACCCGTTCGGCGTCGATGATCACCACGGACACGCGTGGGTCCGTTGCCAGACGCTGGGCGCCTGCGGCTGAACGCTGGAGCATGCCATGCCGGGTCATGGAGAGTTCTCCCGGTTCGTCGCCGTGGAGTCCGGCGGTCCACGCGGCTGTCGCCACCGTTCGAACGTCTCGATGATGATCATGCGTCCGCCGCAGCATCGGCATGGCGGACGGAAGTCAGTCGGTTCTACCGAGTTGTCTTCCTCCGACGGTGGAGCAACGTTCAGCAGTTCGCGCGCCAGCGCGAGGCTGGCCTTGCGCGCGGAACCGGCGAACAGGCCGTAGTGCCGGATGCGATGGAAGCCGCGTGGCAGGATGTGGAGCAGGAATCGGCGGATGAACTCGTCGGTAGCGAGTGTCATGACCTGCTGCCGATCGGGGCCGTCACGGCGGTAATCCTTGTAGCGGAACGTGACGCCGCTCTTGTCGAAGGCGATCAGCCGGCTATTCGAAATCGCGATCCGGTGCGTGTAGCGCGACAGGTAGGCGAGCACCGCCTCCGGCCCCGCGAACGGGGCCTTGGCGTAGACCACCCAGCGCTTCTTCCGCACGGCAGTAAGGCGGCGGAGGAATGCCCGCCGCTCGATCAGGTGCGCGATCGATCCGAAGAAGCTGAGCCGGCCCGCCTCGTGCAGCGCGACCAGCCGGGTGAGAAACAGGCGACGGAACAGCTTGCCGAGAACCCTCACCGGGAGCAGGAAGGCCGGGCGCGACGAGACCCACCGGCTTCCGTCCGGCGCGATGCCGCCGCCCGGCACGATCATGTGGACATGCGGATGGTGCGTCATCGCCGATCCCCATGTGTGTAAGACGGCGGTGATGCCGATGCGCGCGCCGAGATGCTTCGGATCCGTAGCGATCGTCAGCATCGTCTCCGCTGCCGCCTTGAACAGCAGGTCGTAGACGAGCGCCTTGTTCTGGAACGCGATGTCGGCGACCTCGGCGGGCAGCGTGAACACGACATGGAAGTAGCCGACCGGCAGCAGGTCGGCCTCTCGCTCGGCCAACCACGTCCGTGCGGCCGCGCCCTGGCACTTCGGGCAGTGCCGGTTGCGGCAGGAGTTGTAGGCGATCCGCCATTGGCCGCAGTCCTCGCAAGCCTCCACGTGACCGCCAAGGGCTGCGGTTCGGCAATACTCGATCGCCGACATGACCTTGAGCTGGGCGAGGCTCAGGTGACCTGCATGGGCAGCCCGGTAAGCGGGGCCGGCAGCAAGGAACTGTCGGGCGAGATCTCTCCCGGCTTGAATAGGCCAAGCTTGTCGAGCGGGCTCGTAACCGTGCGCACCGTTCGGGTCGCCACCTTCGCGTAGAGTGCGGTGTTGTTGAGCTTGGCATGCCCGAGCAGGACCTGGATGATCCGGATGTCGGTGCCGTCCTCCAGCAAGTGGGTGGCGAAGCTGTGGCGCAGCGTGTGCGGCCCGACCCGCTTGGCGATGTCGGCGGCCTGCGCCGCCTCGACGACTATGCGATAGAGCTGCCGAGTGCTGATCGGCTTCATCGCGTGCTGTCCGGGGAACAGCCAGCCATCGCGGTGCATCACGCCCTGCTGACGTCCGACCTTCCACCACTCACGCAGAAGCCTGAGGAGGTCCTCCGAGAGCATGGCGTTGCGATAGCGCCCGCCTTTGCCGCGTTCGACGCGCAGCAGCATGCGCTCGCTGTCGAGGTCGGTGACCTTCAGCATCGACACCTCGGCGACGCGCAGGCCCGCGCCATAGGCGACCGACAGTGCGGCCTGGTGCTTGAGGCAGGTGGTGGCGTTGAGCAGCCGGGCGACCTCGTCGCGACTGAGCACCACGGGCAGGTTGCGCGGATGCGCCAGCCGGACAAGCCTGCGCGCCAGGTCCGGGCGGTCGAGCGTTTGGGTGAAGAAGAAGCGCAGCGCCGACACGATGCTGTTCATCGTTGGCACGGGAACGCCGTCCTCCTGCTGCTCGATCTGGAACCTGCGCAGGTCGTCGGCGGTCGCGGTGTCTGGTGAATCCCCCGAGGAATGTGGCCTGGCGTCCAATGTCGCGGAGATAGTTGCGCTGCGTCTCGCGTGAGAAGCGCCGCATGTTCATGTCGTCGATCAGTCGCTGGCGCAGCGGGCTGATCGAAGCTTCGAGAACTGGATGGTGCATGGTCAGGCTCCTTGTTGAAGAAGCCCGCCATGCTCTGCTCCAGCCGAACGAGGCTCAACGCGAGCGCGACGACCGGGTCTTGATCTCTACCTCAACCGCAGGCACCCCTCCCGCGCAGTGGGTTCGTTCTCCGGCCCAAATGCGGTCATTCCGGAGCATGTCTCCGAACGTCCGCAAAACGAAGTTAGCCACAGTTCACTGCCAAGGGAGCATGCGGAACGATACGGAAAGCTCTCAGATGTTGGCCCAGGAAAAATTCAACAAAATCAACGATTTTCGTTGGCCCTCCGGGCCCACCATTATCGTTGTTTTTCAATGCCTTACGGGTAGGTTCGCCAACGGGTTCGCCAGAAGGTTCGCCAAGCATCGGCCTGCGGGTCACCAGCCGCACGACGCGATCCATGCCCTGAACCGCCAGACGAACCTGCGATGCCTCGCGTGAGTAGAGCTCGGCATGATCGATGTCGTCGTGGCCCAGCACATCCATGAGCTGCCTGGTCGAGGCCTCGGCCTCGGCGAGATAGACGCCGAGCGACTTTCGCAGTCCATGCAGCGTCAGCCCTTTCGCAAGCCCTGCAAGCTTGCACCAGTGCGCCATGCTCCCGGTCAGGGACTTGGAGGAGAAGGGCTGGCCATAAGCGGTCACCAGGACGGTTTCGCCGCGCTTGTCGGCGGCCCCAAGAATCTCGGCCAGCATGGGCGTGATCGGTACGAAAAGCCGCTTGCCACCGGTCCGGTTCTTGTTCTTTGCCTGGACGATGTCGAAGCCGTCGAAATGACGCTCCTGGCCATCGATCATGACCTTGCGCGTCACCCTCTGGTCCCACCGTAGATCGGCGACATCGCCGCGACGATTGCCCAGCCAGAGCGCCAGCCCGTAACAGGTGCGCGCAGCCGTCCCCAGCGGCCAGCGCTGCTCAAACTTCTGCATCGCTTCGTGAGGCCAAGCCTTCCAGCCCGTGTAGGCAGGACGCCACTCGACCGCCGCGGTAGGATCGATTGCAATCCAGTCCAGTCGCATCGCGACATAGACGAGCTTGCGTATCGCGACGAGCAGATGCTTGGCCTTGTGTGGTGTCGCGATAAAGTGCCCCAGAAGCTCTTCGACGTGGACCCGCCGCAGGTTTTTAACGGGCACGTCGCGCCATGTCAGCGGATGGTCCGGGACCACCCGCAGACCCAGAAATTCCTCGATCAGGCGGCTGTTCTTGAATTTCGTGCTGTCATCATGGGCGAGCCACTTGACGGACGCCTTCAATCTCTTTTCGGCTGCTCCGAATGTTCCTGGCAAGGCCGCACCCGGCATTGTCACAACCGGGGCTTTTCGAATGTTGCGACCCTCGACAGCAGCCCGATAGGCTTCCTTGAAACCTCTCTCGTTGGGGGCAGGCAGCGGCACCAGGCGGCCATTGGCGCGGTAGCGCCAGCGCGTCTTCCCATGACGATCCTTATAGGAGGACACACCTGGGTGTTTGTCTTTAAGACGCTGTTCCATTGCAGAACCAGACTATTACCCTCGATGATTCCCTTGCAAGAGAAAGTCGACGACATTGTCGTCATCGTCGCCGGGCAGATCCGCGAACGCAGCCTCCAGTTTAAGGCGATCCCAGATCACACGACTGTCGATTTTCTTTGGCTTTGGCATGCGCCTGTCTAAGACCATCTGGTCGAACTTTGTTACCCCGACGCCGACGTAGCGGGCAGCTTCATCCCGCGACAGGCCACGTGGAGGGTAGGAGAGGGTGTCGCTTTTCATCACCTTGATCCGCTAATCAGCTATCCGAACGCGTGGCACTTTCTGTGAATATCGCGTTCGAAATAGCAGGGGCCCCATAAAGGGGAAGCCCGATGTCCGGCTTTGATTGCGGAAGGGCTACCCTGGCGTGCAAATAGGACGCTCGAGCCGCCTGTGAGCGGTGATCGCAGCCCTGGTCCATCGAGAACAATGTCTTGCCCGTAACGTAAATTGAAAGCAGGCCGGTGGCGTATGGCCCTGCGTCAGTTTAATATATTAGTCTTGTCTAAGATTAGCCGGAGACCCTGAAGATGCAGCAGGCGAAACAAATCTTGGTGACAGGCGGCGCAGGTTTCCTGGGATCATTTTTGTGCGAGCGGCTCCTTGCTGAGGGCCATCAGGTAGTTTGCGCAGATAACTTCTTCACAGGAAGCCGCAGAAACGTCTCTCATCTCCTCGATGACCGATCGTTCGAGATTATTCGTCATGACGTGACGTTTCCACTCTACGTAGAGGTTGACGAAATATACAATCTCGCCTGTCCGGCGAGCCCCGTCCACTATCAGTCCGACCCCGTCCAGACGACCAAAACCAGCGTTCATGGCGCGATCAATATGCTCGGACTGGCCAAGCGGGTTCGCGCACACATTCTGCAGGCGTCCACCTCCGAAGTCTATGGCGACCCGGAGGTTCATCCGCAGTTGGAAGACTATTGGGGCAGAGTGAACCCGATTGGCCCTCGTTCCTGCTATGACGAAGGCAAGCGATGTGCCGAGACCCTGTTTTTCGACTATTGGCGACAGCACAAGCTGAAGATCAAGGTAGCCCGTATTTTCAATACCTACGGTCCAAGGATGCGTCCCGACGACGGTCGTGTCGTTTCCAATTTCATCGTGCAGGCGCTGCAAAACAAACCGATTACGGTCTACGGCACTGGCCAGCAGACGCGTTCATTCTGCTACGTCGAGGACCTCATCGACGGTCTGGTACGTCTTATGCAGACGGCCGACGATATCACCGGTCCTGTCAATCTCGGCAACCCGGCGGAATTCACGATGCTCGAACTCGCAAATCTGGTGATCGAACTTACCGGAAGCCGATCGAAGATCAGATTTTCGCCGCTACCGGTCGACGATCCAAAGCAGCGGCAGCCCGATATCCGATATGCTTCCCGCGAACTCAAATGGAAGCCAAGAACTGCATTGCGTGCTGGCCTTGCCAAGACAATTGCGTATTTCGAGGACGTGGTTTCATCTGGGCACATTCGGCCCGCCGCAGCCGAATGAAGACGGTCCTGGTAACTGGCGGGGCCGGCTACATCGGGTCGCACTGCTGCAAGGCATTCGCGGAATCCGGATGGTCGGTTGTTGCCTTTGACAACCTTTCGCGCGGCTGGCGCGACGCGGTGAAATGGGGACCGTTGATCGAAGGCGATATTTCCGACGCGGCGGCTGTGGCGGCCGCCCTGGACCAGTATCGGCCGGACGCCGTGGCGCATTTCGCTGCCTACGCTTACGTTGGCGAGTCAGTCGAGCGGCCCGAACTTTACTACCGAAACAATAGTTTCGGCACCCTGGTCCTGCTCGAGGAAATGCTGAAAGCCGGTCTGGACAAGCTGATCTTTTCGAGCACCTGTGCAACTTACGGGATCCCGACGCGGTCGCCGATAGACGAGACGCATCGACAGTCGCCCATCAATCCCTATGGCTGGTCCAAATTCATCATAGAAAGGATGATCGAGGATATCTCACTTGCTCATGGTCTCAACGCGGTCGTGCTTCGGTATTTCAATGCAGCCGGATGCGACCCCGACGGCGAAATCGGAGAAAAGCATGAACCGGAAACACATGTCATTCCGCTCGCCATAGAGGCGGCAGTGAGGCCGGGCCGCATTTTTAGAATCAACGGCACCGATTTTGACACCCGCGACGGAACCGCCGTGAGGGACTACATCCACGTTGTCGATCTCGCGCGCGCCCACGTCCTGGCAGGGGAGAAGCTTCTCCGCGACAAGGGCGTCCACGTCTACAACCTCGGAACCGGAGCGGGTACAACGGTGAACGAACTGGTCGATGCCGTCAGCCGGGCTTCGGGAATGCGGGTTCCGCTGGTTTACGGGCCGCGCAGACCAGGGGACCCGCCGGGGCTTGTTGCTGAGGCCGGCAAGGCCAAGCGGGAACTCGGTTGGGCGGCCGAGCAATCCGCCATCGACAGGATCGTCGAGACGGCACTGGCTTGGTATCGCAGTCGATTGTAACAGATATTGCGCAAGTGACGCTACCGCGCGGTCAGCAAGCGATCGAGAGCGCCAGCCACCGCGCCGAGCGAGAAACTTCCCTCTATCCGCTTTCGCGCCGCCTGTCCGAGGCGGTCTCGCATGGTTGGATCGTCCTTAAGTTTCTTCAGCGCGTGTGCAATTTCCGCCGACTCGTCCCTTCGAACAATGAGGCCGCCGGATGCCTCGCCGTCTGCCAAGATGTCGGGTAGGCCCTGTGCGTCGGTAGCAACGATCGGAAGGCCGCAGGCCATCGCCTCCAACGGTGCGACGGGCATACCTTCGGTGCGGGACGCAGTGACATAGGCATCCGCCGCCGAAAGCCAACGCCGTATCAAGGACCGGTCCGTGGTATAGTCGCAAAGCCATCTCACATTCGGCAGTGCGGCCTCTCTCAGCAGCCTGGCAAAAACGTCTCGGTCCTGCCCCGAGCCTATGATGACCAGTTCGGACGAAGCATCACCGGAAAAGAAGGACCATGCTTTCAGGAGCACATCCAGCCCCTTACGGCGAACGTCGATGCGTCCGTGGTTGACGACGACGAAATTCCCGCGCGCCAGACAGAGGTCTTGCCGCGCCTGCTGACGTTCGATCGCTGTCCACTCGCTGGAATCGATGGGGTTGGCAATATTCGCTACCTTGAGGGCTATACGCGGGTAAGCTTTGGCGAGGCGTTCACGCTCCGCAGCCGATGCGACGATTAGGCCGCTGCAGGCACGGAGAGATGCCTGCCTGGCAATTGCCTCTATCCAGGAGAGCGTCCGGTCGCCGCCCTGGAACGTTGCATAGAGCGGAATGCGGTTACGGACTGCCAGCCAGGCAAGCGCATCAAACCGGGTATATTCGTATTCCTGAACGAGAATTGCATCACACTGGGATCGAGCGAGCACCTCCCGGAACGCCGGGAGCGGCGTCGCGGACCAGCGCCGCAGACTGTGACCCGCTGCGGAGTGACCTTGACGCGCGCGCGCGCCGGGAACGACCCAGATCGGCGCGCCCGTGCCGGCATGGTAGTGGCATTCTATCTGCGAGGCATGCTCGGAAGCGCACACAATGACCGGCCTGTGGCCGGCCAGTTGCAGGGCGGAGACGTAACCGAACAGCCAGCCGCCGGTCATCTGTTCGACGAAATCCTTAAGCCGCAATCCTATCGGATCGAGGAATTCCTCCACGACGTCGCCCCATGGAAAGAGGGCGATGACGAGGGAAGCGCGGCGGCCCATCAAATGCCCCAAAATTCATTTACGCCAGGAAAAAGCCGTCTCCGTGCCGCGTGTCGAGCGGTGGTGCAGCACGTAGCCGACAGCCGTGATCGGCGCCGCAAGAGCGTAAAGTATCTTGCGGCGACGGCGTCCCAGACGAGAAAATGCGACGTCGTGAAAGAGTGCCGTCACCGGGTTGATAAATGTGGCGCGGCGTTCCGGCGCACGGTCGAAGAGCGCTGCGAGTTCGGGATCCCAATAGCCGCGACGAACGTGACCCCATTCCTGCATCAGTTCGCTTTCATGCGGGCAATAGGGCTTCATGACGCGAAAATACGGGTAATGCCACTCCGCATGCGGCGTCGAGACAAGAACATACCCGCCTGGGCGCACGACCCTCAAGGCCTCTTGTGCGGCACTACGGTCATCCTCAATGTGTTCAAGCACGTCGAAGAGCGTCGCCACGTCGAAACTGTCGTTCGCGAAGGGGAGGTCACAGGCATCGCCGCAGACGAAGGTCGACTTCGCCCAATCTGGCTGGTGGTTGCCCAACTCGGGATCGAGATCGAGGTTAACGACTTCAGCGTTCGGATAGAGGATACTTGCCATCCCGCTGCGCCCGCCTCCAATTTCGAGTATCCGGCCGGGCCCGTCGATCGCCGCGGGCGCGACGCGATGAATTGCGCGCATCTTCTCACGGTAGAAAAGGCCGTCCGTCAGACCGTTTGGAAAGGGATTTCGAGACAGGAATTGTCCGAGCGGCGCCTTGCGGATCATCGATTTTCTTCCTCAACCAATTTGATGTTCGCCGTTTTCGCCAGCCGAAACGGACGAGGAATTGAAGACCAGCCAGCCAGCCTTCGACTTCTGCCGCGAGGATACTGGTCCTGCCGGGGGGGCCTTCGAAAAGCGCCTTGACGAATGTTCTCAAGAAATATGCGGGCAGCTGCTTCCAGATGCGATCGATGTTTCCGCGATTGCCAAAATTGTCATATTGCGTGACAAGAGCTGCGACGTGGCCCTTCATGTAGGCTCTTATTTGCCGTCGGAAGCCCGGCCAATCGCGGCGATGATGATGGAAGACAACGGCGCGAGGTTCATACAGGCAAGTCCCTCCTGCGGCCAGCAGCCGGTACCATAGCTCCGAATCTTCGGAACATCCGGCAGCACCGGCGCCGAGGCGCTCGTCGAACGAGCCTACCCGATCGAAGGCCGATCGCCGGAAGGCCATGTTGGCCCCGGCGCCGATTTTCCAAACATGCGCTCCGCTTGGCCGGGTCTCTTCGAAGAAGCGGTGGTCGAAGAGAAGCGGCACGAAGGTGGACCCAAAACCGCCCATGTCGAACTGGAAACGGCGTTGGGCGATCGTATCGAGCCGGGCTGGCAGCACCAAGCCGGTCAGTGCCTCGATGTCCCGTTCTTCGAAGGCGCGCGCGATTTCGGCAGTCCAGCCAGGATGAACCTCGACGTCGTCATCCGTGAACGCGATGATGTCTTGACGGCTTTCCCGGATGCCGGCGGATCGGGCAACACTCAATCCGGGCCGCGGCTCATGAACGAAACGGACCTCAGGAAAGCCGACACATACCGGCCGAGCGTTGCCGTCGCGGGAGTTATCAACGACGATGACTTCGCCCGGGGCGCTGCGTTGCCTTGCAACGCTTTGAAGGCACTCCGCCAGGGCGGGGCCGCGGTCGCGCGTGCAAATTACGACTGAGATGTGCTGGGCCGACGCTGAAGACGCGGTTGCAAGTTCATCAAGGCGGTCGACAAGGTCGTCGGCCCCGAGCGCCGCCGTCAAACAGAGCGCGGACTTTGGCGATCCTTCATAGGTCGCCCGCAAGGGGGCGCCCAGCGGGATGTTGCGGGCAGCCAATTGTGCTGCCGAAAACTCCGCCGCGAACTGCCGCAGACTTGCCTCGCTGTAGGGCAATTCGTCAGGCAAGGACGCTCGCATTCCCAGCGGCAAGTCCTTCCACCAGAAGATCGATAGCGAAGGGGTATCTCCCACATCGGCGTCCGCACAGGCGGAGCCGAGATCGATTTGCCTGACACGGAAGGCCTCGCCATTCACCGGTTTTGCTCCCGGATTCTCTGCACGCGGATACGTGAGCGATCATATTCGCCTGCCAGGCCGCAGATTCCACCCCACAACTCTGCAATGCCGAAACGAAAATCACGACCTTGAAGCTTGCGCGCGGCCCGTGCCAGCGCTTTCAGCCGATCGAAAAACCACCAGCAAACCATGGCACGGTGACGTGCCCTGAGCTCTCCGTCGGTCCGACGGCTTTTGACAAGAAAGGCCATCATACCAAGTCCCCATGTCCAATATTGCCGTCTCAATTGGTCGATCGTCTCGCGATGCTCGTGGTAAACGGCATACTCCGGTTCATAGATCATGGGCCGGCCTGAACGCAGCACGCGATAGAAAATGTCGAGATCGCCACCGCCAGGCAGCGGTGCTCCGGTATCGAGCGCTTCGTCGAAGCCGCCCAGCGATACCAGCAGCGTGCGGTCGAAAGCCATGTTGCAGCCGGCGCCGAGAATACCAGACCCTACCGGGTGCAGCGCATTATCGAATCGGGTGTTGTGGAATTCGTTGCGCCTGAAGCCGCGGCCAAATCCGCCCCTTCGTTCGAAAAAGATCTGCGCCTCGGTGTCCAGGCGAAGCGGCAGCACCAAACCCGTGAAGCCACCGGCACCCGGATTATCCCGGCAGGCTTTGGCAAGCCCGTCAAGCCAGTTGCGGTCGACGACCACGTCATCGTCCAGATAGGCAATCAAGCTGCCCGTGACCGAGCGAAGAGCGGCGTTTCGTGCAAAATCAAGCCCGGGCCTCGGTTCGAACACGTAACGAACGTCCTCGAAGCGCTCGACTGCTTCGCGTGTGGCTGAATCCACAGACGCATTGTCCACCACGACGACTTCGACGCTCGGAAAAGCGGTTGTGCGTCGGACGCTGTCGAGCGAACCCAGCAACCTCGAAAGACGTTCGGCGCGGTCTTTCGTACATATCGCGACGGAGAGGCTCGGCAGGGGCGATTGCCCAACCGGTCTTAGCCGCAGCAATTCCTTATCCATCTTCGCAACCAGGATGCGATCGGCAAAACGTTCATCGGCAACGGATTTCTGTCGCTCCGCCGACAGGATCGCTGCGGAGGCGAGCGCGATCATCTCAAAGCCGACAAGCCGGCCCTGCCAGCGGGCAATGAGACCAACGCCATCGTGCTCTGGCGCAAGCTCAATCGGGGCCAGCGGAATTGACAGTTCGACGTCGACGATCTTGTAGCCCATCGCCTTAGTTCGCACCCATGGCAACACGACCGAGCTGAAACTCGTGAAGTCTTGAAAAATGGCCCGCCCGCTTCAGGAGTTGATCCGGCGGACCAATCTCGATCACCCGTCCTTTCGACATCACGATGATCTGGTCAGCGGCCTGGACGGTGGACAGGCGATGCGCAATGACAACCACGGTGCGATTGTGCGAGTATTGCTCGAGGGCGATCTGGAACGCCTGTTCCGTCTCACCGTCGAGCGCATTCGTGGCTTCGTCCAAAAGGAGAATGTCGGGATTGCGAAGTATGGTCCGGGCCAGCGCGATCCGCTGCCTCTGGCCCCCCGACACGCGCATTCCCTGGTCGCCGATCTGCGTCTCGTAGCCCTCCGGAAGCGAACGGATGAAATCGTCCGCCTTCGCAATGCGGGCCGCTTGGCGCAGTTCGTGCTCACCGGCGTCGAAATCGCCGTAAGCGATGTTGGCCGCGATGGTATCGTTGAACAGGTATACCTCCTGAGACATCAGCGACAGCCGCTTGCGCCAACTGCGCAACTCGAAACCTAAGAGCGGGATACCGTCGGCGAGGACTTCCCCCGACGTCGGGTCCATGAAGCGAAAGAGCAGGGCCATGAGGGTGGATTTGCCGGCACCCGACTCGCCAACGATTGCTGTGGTCTTGCCGGCGGGGATACTGAAGGAGACATCCTGTAGCGCCAAAGGCTGATCGGGCGCATACCGAAAGCAGACATCGCGAAATTCGACGGCCGTCTTGAGGGCGGGCGCCGGCAGATAGCCTTGGCTGAGAAACGGCGTTTGCGTTGTGCGCAGGAACTCGTCCACATCCTCAATCGCGCCCGCAAGCCCGTCCAGCGCAATCTTCGACTGCAGCAATTCCCGTGTGGGAGCCTGGAGACGATAAAGCAGCGACAGGAAAGCGGCGAGAGCCGCGATTCCTATGCTTGCTGATTCCGCAATGAGAACCAGTGCACCGATCAGGATCGTGATCGAGATCTCCGAGACAGGCCCGGGGGTCGCCCAAAGCATGTCGAGCCTCAACAGACGACGCCTTACCCTGTCCGATGTCTGAACGAACCGGTCATGCTCGTAGGATTCCTGTGCGAAGGCACGGATCAATTGCAATGAATTGATGCTTTCCCACATCCTGAGGCCGAACTGCTTGTTTTCCTCGACGACGGCCTTGCCGGTCTCGTCAGCGCGTCGCGTTGCCAGACGAATGGCCATTGCTCCGAAAAGCAGGAAAATCATCGAAAAAGAGGTCAATCGGACTGAGATCAATAGCATCAAGAGAACGAAGACGACGAAGGTACAAAGGCAGATCATCAACCGGTAGGCCAGGCTCAGCCCTTGGCTGACCTTCCAGGTATTGTTGGCAATTGTCGTGATGATGTCCGTTCGCCTGTTCTCGACACGGTAGTCGATGCACGAACTTATCGTCTGATCGAAAACCCTGGATCGCAACCGGTGCGCGACGAGGCCGTCAATGTATCTGGTTACCCAGGTGTTGATGAGATGGACCGCGTTTTTGAGGACGATGCTGACGCAAAGCGCTCCGACCAGGAAGGCGGTCAGGTGTTGATGCGGGATGGGTGACAAGATCCTGTCAAACACCGGCTGCCATCTGCCGGGCTGAGGCGGCGAGGCTCCGAGGCTCTGCAGCAGGGGAATGAACAGGACGAGACCCGTACCTTCCAGAACCGCTGCGATCAGTCCAAGTCCCACCACGGTCGGCCCAGCCCAGGCTGGCGCCGCCGCCAGGCGAAAGAGCCGCCGCAATCGCGCGACCAGACTCACCAGATGCCCTCTGCGTAGGGGGGCTGGAACTCGGCGTTTTTGTTTCGGCTCCTTTTCACTCGGATTTTGACCCACCGAGGCACCAGTCGGGCTCGGCAGTAGATGTCCACCATTCTTGGCAGGCGAGAAATCGCCGTCCCTGGCTCCATTAGGAAGAGTTTCTTCATCAGGCCATACGCTGCCGAAAGCCGCCCGCAGATCAAGGCCCTTACGGCGAGCCAATGCAGCATGTCGATCAGATGATCGTCGAGATCGTCCCCGAACTGCGGGTACTTCTGGCGAAACTCGGCAAGGACAATTTCACAAGAACGAAGCATCTGCATGACATCGCTCGACATGTTGGCGTTCGTCATCCGGTAACCCACGAGGTACTGAGGGACGACGCGAAACTCGTAACTTTCGGCTATTCTGAGGCACATCAGCAGGTCCTCGCAGCCTTGTGCGTTCCTGGCCCTCAAGGAAGGGTCGAAGCCTCCCGCTCGCTCGAACGCGGCGCGTCGGACCAGCATTGAACTTCCGTTGCCAACAAAGTTCGTCCTGCACATGCGTTGGAGCACGCGACCCTCCGCATCGGGCCGGTTATGCAATGAGAATACCCGGCCGTCGCCGTCTATATCGGCGAACCAGCAATATGCCAGGCCTGCGGAAGAGCCGCCTTGCTGTAAGGTGCACATCTGAAGCGCGATTTTGGATGGGGCCCAAAGATCGTCGGCGTCCACAAACGCCAGGAACTCCGCATCGGTGGAAGCAACTCCACGATTGCGCGCATTCGCAACGCCGCCGTTCGACTGCCTTATCAGGCGGATACGGCTATCCTGTTCAGCATAGGAGGCCACAATCGAGGCAGAAGGGTCCGTCGACCCGTCGTCGACGACGACAATGTCCAGCGCCTGGTAGTGTTGCCCGCAGATGCTGTTCAGGGTCGCGCGAATCGTTCGTTCCGCATTGAACATCGGCACCACGACGCCCACCGTGGCATTGTCTTTGATCATGGGCCTCTGTTGTCTCCGCAAAAAGTTGGCTAGACAGGCAACCGGCGCCCGGCGAGCCTCTCCGCGACACGCACCCCCCGGCCTCGATGGCTCTGCCGACTACGCCGTCGTGCGGGAACCTGGAAGTGTGAGTCACGGCGGCATGCTGCACTGCAACACAAATTACACCGCAATGCGCAATATTGCTAATTTAATCATCTCTAAAGTCCGGTTTGCAGGATCAGATTTTCTTACGGCCCGAAACAGCGCTTGAACCGCCAGCGCGCGCCGTTACCGTCAACGCCGCCGTCCGGCGCGGCGTCCCGCCCACCGCTAAGCTGAGATTGGCTGTTCAAGAGGCGGGCGTCTTACTACGCAGCCTTTAATCTGACCGGGATCCTGATGAGGTACTGGCGCGTCTTCACGAACCAACCTCAGCGACCGACATAAAGCTCCGACCTGCCTTGCGACGCCAATGCGCGACGGGGAAGAGATCGGCACGGCTGCAATGAGAGACAGGACTCACCCGCAGCCGCACTCAAGCCGCGACGGTTAGCCGAGAGAGGAGGAGAGGGCGCTACTGGTTATGTGCCTATCCTGCGGGCGAAGGCGATCGCCATAGCATTGTGGCTGTGTGGACTGGCGTCATTCGAATAGACGGGTAGGGTTCGCCATGGCACCGCATCAAGCAAACCCGCCGCGTGGCCATCGTTTCTGCGCGAGAAACGCGTGCGCCAGGGGGCAGCGAGGTGCGGGGCCTGCACCTAGGAGAGAGAAGGCTCGAGCCGGCCAAGCTGTCCGCGTGGCTAGAAGCGCGGAGACATCTGAGAGCGCTGCATTCGCCCGAACGAGCCGAACCATCGGATGGCGACCATCCACCCCCGGATGACGGTGGTCCTGGCGTCGCCCTGCGTGACCCTATGAAGGACCGGCGTTGGTTCACATCGAGTTCCTGAGATCGTTCCGCGGACCTATGTCACGCAATGTCATTCACGATTCCTATCCGGCGATAGATGAAACCTTCGTCCCCTGCGGCATTGGCGACGTTGCGCCGGGTTTCATCGACCAGCGCAGCCATGCGGGCGTGTGCCTCCGACTTGATGCAGACCGGATCTGTCGCAGCGGCATCGCCGACAATCGCCAACGCCTGACATCTGCAGCCGCCCCAATCGATCTCACGCCGCTCGCAGCTTCGGCATGGCTCCTGCATCCATTCGGTGCCGCGAAAGGCATTGAATGCGGGTGAAGCGGCCCAGATGTCGGCCAGCGGTTTCGCTCCAAAACGTTCGAAGCGAAGCGAAGGAATCGTCTGCGCGGCGTGGCACGGCAATACAGTACCGTCCGGGGTAACCACTAACGCGTCGCGCGCCCAACCGCCCATGCATGGCTTGGGATATGTGGCGAAATAATCCGGCGTGACAAAATCGATGTTCATAATGCCGGCGAGCCTTTCGCGCGCGGCTGCGACGATGTCCGCCTGCCGGTCTATCGCGCCACATTCGGGCATCAGCATATCGCGATTGGCCAGCGCCCAGCCGGCATACTGCACGTTGGCGATCTCGAGCCGGTCGGCGCCCAAGGAAAGAGCCAGATCGATGAATTCGGGTACCTCCTCGATGTTGTGACGATGGATCGGTGCGTTGATGGTGAGTGGCAGCCCGGCCGCGCGGGCGCGGTGTGCCGTCTTCAGCTTCTTTTCGTGGCTGCCGCTGTGGTTGGCGACACGGTCGGTGGTCGGCTGACGGGCACCCTGAAAGCTCAGTTGCAGGTGGTCGAGACCGGCTTCGGCAAAGGCTTCGATACGGCCTTCGGCAATGCCAACACCAGCGGTGATGAGGTTGGTGTAGATACCGCGCGACGAAAGCGCGGCGATCAGTTGCTCAAGGTCGCGGCGAAGCGTCGGCTCGCCGCCAGACAGGTGCACCTGGAGAACGCCCAGATCGGCGGCCTGCGAGAACAGATCGAGCCAGGTCCGCGTGTCGAGCTCCCGATTGGCCTTCAGCAATTCGAGCGGATTGGAGCAGTAAGGGCATTGCAGCGGACAGCGATGCGTCAGTTCCGCCAACATGCCGATCGGAGGCAGGAGAGGCTCGGTCATAGTTTCACCAGAAGGTTGTCCGACCATTCCTGCAGGAAGGCGATGACGTCGGCCGCCACCGCATCCTGACCGGCGTCATAGTCGGCCGCAAGGTCGGCGATGATGTGGCCGACCGTGGATCTCCCGTCGCAGCGGCGCAAGATGTCGAGGCTGACCTCGTCCGGCCAGAAGACTTTCTCCGGCGAAAGCACGGCGAAGGCGCGCCGCACAGGGTCGTACTGGATTCGGACATGCTTCGGCAGTGACGGCGCCGATCGCAACGACACGATGGCTCTTTCGCGCAGTCCCGTCATGAGGCCGCCTTCGGGCGGAAGGCGCCGGGCGGTATGTTTCCAGGCGCGCCATAGGCATGTTGAAGTGCGTCGAGCATCGCCCACAATATGTCGCATTTGAACACCAGCGCATCGATCGCCTGCTGCTGACGTTCGGCCGTGTCGGCATGTTCTAGCACGTAGGCGAGCGCGAAGTCCGCGTCGCGTGATGCCTGTTCGGGCCGCCAGCTGAAATAGGCCAGCGTGTCTTGCGTAATGTAGTCGTATCTGGCCAGCATCGCCGGCACTCGTTCGCCGATGATGCGGGGTGAGAACATCTCCGTGAGTGACGATGCGACCGCCTCGAGCAGCGTACGGTTGGTGCAGAAGGAAAGGTAGGCGCCCACCGCGAAACGGGTCGCCGGCAGCGCCAGACGCTCGCTCCTGACCGCTTCGGCGTCGAGCCCCAGTGCGGTGGCCAGATGCAGCCAGCGCGCGATGCCGCCGCTCCAGCCGTCGTCGCCGTCATGATCCTCAATGCGTTTGCGCCACGCGGCGCGAAACGCCGGATCTTCGGCACGCGCCAGGATCATGGCGTCCTTGCGCGGAATGACGGCCTGGTAGCAATAACGGTTGAGCGCCCAGGCCTGCATTTCGGCTTTCGACAGAGCGCCACTGGTCATACTGTGATGGAAAGGATGTCGGTTGTGATAACGTTCTTCACCGACCTGCCGCAGCACGGCTTCGAACTCGCTCCTGGACAGGCCATCTTTCGCAGCCTCGTGGAAATCGCTCAAAATTCCATCTCCATCCCATCGCTGGCGACTTCCCAACCAGCCACTCTGACCGCCGCGTGTTCGGCGGAATTCTCGTCGAGAATAGGATTGGTGTTGTTGATATGGACGAAGATACGACGGCCGATTTTTACATCGGCTAAGCCGGCAATCGAGCCCTCCTCTCCAGAGATTGCGATGTGCCCCATGCGCGCGCCGGTTTTCTGGCCGACGCGGGCAATAATCATCTCGTCGTCCGTGTAGATGGTGCCGTCGAACAGCAGGCAGGCGGCATCAGCAACACGAGTGCGCAGGGCGGCATCGATGCGCGCGCAGCCCGGAATGTAGAAGATGGCGCCGCACCTGCCGGTCGCAGTGATGCGGACTCCGATTGTGTCACCCCTGTCGGAACTGAAATCGGGGCTGGGATCGGCCTTTTGCTCGAGGTAGAGCGCGATCTTCCCAGGTACGGGAAAGCTGTCGACCACCACGCCAGTTTCGCGGCCATACGCGTCGCGGATCGCCAGTTCGCCCGTTGGCCCCAGCAGGCGCCGAGATACGATCGACGGATCGAGAACGTTGAAAATCGAATTCGCCTCCAGCGTCTCCAGCACCTGTGCTGTTCCATAGATTGCGAACGGCTGTCGTTCACGCAGGCTGAGCAGGCCGGCGACATGGTCCACGTCGGCGTTGGTCAGCACCACGGCGCGGATTGGCGTCGAGCGCGGCGGCGCATCGGCTGGCGGCTGCAGTTCAGGCGTTTGCGCAATCTGCTGGCGAATGTCGGGCGACGCATTGAAGAGAACCCAGCCTGCCCCGTCACCCGACACGGCAATGGATGATTGTGTTCGTGGACGAACGCCGGGCATCCCGCTGCGAGCCGCGCGGCTCAAACGATAATTGCAATTCCACTGCGGAAAGCCACCTCCCGCCGCCGATCCGATGATCTTCACGAGCATACCATCGCTCCGAAGCCCTATGGAACTAGCAGGACGTTCTCAAAAGCAACCGCGTCCAATTTTCCTACGGACAAGGAATTGCATGCCGCCGTTGAAGGGCACATGCAATTGCAGCCTACTTCTTGGGCGGATTTTCTGCGGGCAGGTATCGCGAAATCTCTAAACCGGCGGCGACCTGACACATGATCGGTTTCTTCCAGATCTTCTTCATCGCGTTCTCCTCTTGCGCCAGCCGAACGGGCCGGTCACGCTATCGATGCCATTACCTGAAAATGGGCACTCTTGGAGGATACAACGTGTTGCAGCTTCAGTTGTTCCTTCATCACCAGCCCGGTTTTCCAAATGAACCAGCCTTAACTTTCCTCGAACAGGCGTGAAATGTCGAGCCGCAACCGGTAATCCGATCGTCAAATATGAATGCGGTCACGCCTCGTGCGTTCATAGTGATGCATGCCAAAGGCCCGAGCTAGTCGGGCGGCTGGCGCATCGGTCCCCGCCAAAGAATCGCGCAATGCGCGTGTCAAAGCTTCAGGCCGGGTGGCCAGATTTCAAGCGCGCCGTAATCGCGCGTTGCCACCGTGTCGTAGCGACCGGTCAAAAGCACCGTCGACCGACCGGTGCCGAGAAGGAGCATCGCCACGCTTCATGATCGTTCCTGATAGAAGCTAGACCAGCTGGGCGCTGGCCCGCCGGTAGCCGCAAGCGAGAAGCGGTGAGAGCAGGCGTGCCGCTCAGGGGGCCGGCTGCGACTTGGGAAAGAGCGCGGCCAAGAAACGATCAGAATTTCCAGCAGTTGGGGTCGGGGTCGGTCCTCCCTCTACCGGTCCAAGGCATGGAGCCCGCCCCAAATGCGGAAATGGGGCGGGCTCACTTTGTTGGAATCCAGGAACATTCCTTTGTCCAAAATATTAGGGTCGCTTCCATCCTGGAGCGCACATGCCGATTTTTGACGTCCCACTTGGCTTGCCCGCCTTGGGCCGAATGAGGCTGGCGCTGACGTTTCTCGTGCTGCTCGCTTTGGTCGCGCCCGGGCTTGGCGAGCCCCAGACGATGGTGATCGGCTATCTCGGCGAACAGCGCAAACCGCCTCTACCGCTCGGGCCACTGGACGAGGTCGTCACCGACGACGGCCTGCAAGGTGCCCGGCTCGGCATCGCCGACAATGCCAGCACCGGCCGCTTTCTCGGTCAGCAATTCCGGTTGCAGGAAATCACCCTCAAGCCCGGCGAGATGCCAGCCGAAGCGGTCAAGGAATTCGCGGCCGCCGGCATCAACTTCCTCATCGCCGATCTCGATGCCGCCCGTTTGCTGCAGGCGAGCGACGCTCCAGGCGCCGAGAGGATGACGCTGTTCAACAGTCGCGCTCCTGACGAGCGGCTCCGCCAGGAGGATTGCCGCAAGAACGTGCTACACACCATTCCGAGCCGCGCGATGCTCGCTGACGGGCTGGCGCAATATCTCGTCTGGAAGCGCTGGCAGCACTGGTTCCTGCTGGTCGGGGCGCATCCCGAGGACCGGGCGATGGCGGTCGCCTTTCGACGCGCGGCGACGCGTTTCGGAGCAGAGATCACCATCGACCAGCCCTGGACGTTCAGGCCGGCCAACGGGCGCGCCGACACAGGACATGTCACGCTGCAGACCGAGATTCCCGCTGCCACGCAGGTCAGCGACTATGATGTGCTCGTCGTTGCCGACGAGGCGGACGAGTTTGGCGCCTATCTCGAAGGCCGAACCGCATTTCCGCGGCCGGTCGCCGGGACGCAGGGTCTCGTCGCGACCGGCTGGAGCGCGGTCAACGAAGAGTGGGGTGCCACGCAACTCCAGGATCGCTTCCACAAGCAGGCCGGGCGCTGGATGCTGCCCAGCGACTACGCCGCCTGGCTCGCCGTGCGAAGCATCGGCGAGGCGGCAACGCGCCTGCACAGCCTCGATCCGATTGCGATCGGAAAGTATCTCCGCAGCAACGATTTCCTGCTCGCCGGATTCAAAGGACAGGGGCTGAGTTTCCGTCCGTGGAACGGCCAGATGCGCCAGCCTGTCCTGATCGCGGGCCCTCGGCTGCTCGTCTCCAACTCGCCACAGCCCGGTTTCCTGCACCAGCGAACGCCACTCGATACTCTGGGGATCGATCTGGAGGAGAGCACATGCAAGTTCTGATTGATCTTGTCCTTGCAATGTTGATTCTCGTTCCTCCCGCCTCGGCTGAGACGATCTACGTCTCCAATGAACAGGACAACACCGTCGCGGTCGTCGACGGGGCGGCCATGACCCTGCAGACAACCATCGATGTCGGGCGGCGTCCGCGCGGGATGGCGCTTTCGATCGACAAGAAGACGCTATTCGTTGCCGAAGGCGACGACAACCGCATCGATGTGATCGATCTCGCCAAACGGCAGGTGGTTGGTCGGTTGCCTTCGGGCGCCGATCCGGAATTCTTCGTTGTCCATCCGGACGGCAAGCGGCTCTTCGTGGCCAATGAAAATGACAATCTGGTTTCGGTCGTCGATATCGCGGCAGGTAAGGTCACAGGCACCATCGACGTCGGCGTGGAACCAGAAGGCATGGCAGTCAGCGCCGATGGCCGCACGGTCGCCTGCACTTCGGAGACGACGAGCATGGTTCATCTCATCGATGCCGGCACACTCGAGCTCATCGACAATCTGCTGGTCGACACGCGGCCGCGCGCGGCGGCGTTTTCGCCGGACGACAAGCAATTGTGGGTGTCGTCCGAAATCCGGGGCACCGTCGCCGTCTTCGATACCGCTACACGCGCTGAAACTGGCAAGATCGAATTCGAGGTGCCGGGTATCCGGCGCGAGGGGGTGCAAGCGGTTGGCATTGAGATGTCGCGCGACGGCACGACCGCCTATGTGGCGCTCGGCCCGGCCAACAGGGTTGCAGAGGTCGACACCAAGACGCTGGCGGTGCGGCGCCTCTATCTCGTCGGCCAGCGTCCGTGGCATGTAGCGCTATCGGACGACCAGAAGCGTCTGATCAGCGCCAACGGCAACTCGGGCGACATCTCCTTCATCAACCTTCACGATCAGGAGGTGGTGAGATCACTGCCGGTGGGGCGCGGTCCGTGGGGCGTCGTGATTGGCCCATGAACGCCCTGTCAGTCGAGGATCTAGGTCACAGTTTCGGAAGCCGGCGGGTTCTCCAGGGCGTCTCGTTCGCGGTGGCTGAAGGCAGGATGTGTATCCTGCTTGGACGCAACGGCGCCGGCAAGACGACCTTGTTCTCGCTGATCACCGGTCTCTACCACGCGCGCGTAGGATCAGTGCAGGTCTTCGGCCAAGCCATGAATGCCAATCCTTCCGCCGCGCTCGCGCAAATGGGCGTCGTCTTTCAATTGCCGACTCTCGACCTCGATCTGACGGCCGGCGAGAACCTGCGATACCATGCGGCTCTGCATGGGCTTCCCACGGAGCTGAGCAAGGAGCGCTCCAGGGAGGAACTCAGCCGCCTGGAGGTGCTGGACAGGATCGACGATCCCGCCCGCGCGCTGTCCGGCGGCCAGCGCCGGCGCGTGGAGATCGCACGGGCGCTGATGCATGGTCCGCGCCTGCTGCTGCTCGACGAGCCTACCACCGGGCTCGACGTGCCAGGACGGCGCGCGCTTGAACAGCATATGAGAAAGCTTTGCCGAGAGCGTCGCATTGCCGTTCTGTGGGCAACGCATTTCCTCGAAGAGGTGGCGGCCGACGATGATGTCGTGGTGCTGGATCAGGGCAGGGTATGCTGGGCCGGCGGCGCGGATCGCATCGCGCCCGAGCTTAATGTCGAAACCATCGCGGGGGCATTCGCCGTGCTGACGGGCTCGCCATGAAAGTCCACCACGCATTGCGCGCGCTCGACGGCATCTTGCGGCGGGAGATGTTGCGAACGCTTCGGCAGCGCGGCCGGCTGCTCTCGGCGATCATACGGCCTTTGGTCTGGCTCGCCATCTTCGCCGCCGGCTTCCGCTCGGTGCTTGGCCTGTCAATCACGCCGCCCTATCAGACCTACGTGCTCTACGAGGTCTATGTCGTCCCCGGGCTGGCGGCCATGATGCTGCTCTTCCATGCCATGGCAAGCTCGCTGGCGATGGTCTACGACCGTGAGATGGGCAGCATGCGCCTGTTGCTGACGGCGCCGCTTCCACGCTGGTATCTGCTTGCCGCGCGGCTGCTGGCGAGCGTCATCGTCGGTCTGCCGCTGGTCTATCTGTTCTTGCTGATCGCGCGTTATTGGGACGTGCGCCCGCCGTTTCTAGGCTACCTCGCCGTGTTTCCGGCGCTGGTCCTGTCAGGCCTGATGCTGGGCGCGTTCGGGTTGCTGGTATCGTCCGTTTCGACGCAGATGGAGAACTTCGCCGGCGTGATGAACTTCGTCATCTTCCCGACGTTCTTCGCCTCGACGGCGCTTTATCCTATATGGCGGCTCGCCGAGGCGGGGCCGGTGCTGGCTACGATCGCCGCATGGAACCCGTTCAGTTCGGCGGTCGAACTGATACGCTTCACGCTCTATCTGCGCTTCGATCCCGTTTCCGCCCTTGTCGTTCTCGCCTGCCTCGTCGTGTTTTTCCTGGCGGCAGTGGTCGGCTACGACCCCGGCCGCGGCCTGTGGTCCCGGCGCGGCGGCGAGGGCTGATCATTTCAGGGCGTAGAGGTAGGCAGCGATATCACGCGCCTGCTGCTCTGTGATCCCCGTCGATGGCATGGCCGTGTGCGGATTGATCTCCCTGGCCGCTCGTATCCAGCGGATCAGGTTCTCCGGATTGTTCGCCAGCACGCCGGCGATAAAGACCCGGTCGGCAGGGCTGGAATCGAGGCGCGGACCAACCTGGCCTTGTGCCCCCGGCACGCCGGGGATCGTATGGCATCCAGAGCAGCCGTTCGCGATCATGATCGGAATGGCGCGCGCTTCCAAGCCGCCGGTCGCCATGTCCGATTCGTGGCGACCACGATCGCGCCGGTCGGACCACAAGGTCGGACCCGTGTGCAGTGACGTGAAGAAGAGATGCATGACCGCGCTGCCATAGGCCTGCTGGCGGCCGGAACGCGGCAGAATCCCCCACCAGAACAGCAGGGCTGTGCCGAGACGGGCACGTGCCAGATCCAGATCGCGATACCGTGGATGACGGTTGCGTTGAGGGGGCGGCTGGCCACGGTCCAGATCGCCTGGAGAATCCTGCCGTGCGTGAGCCTTCCCGTCCCTCGGCGAAGTCCGGCCGGCAATGCCCATATCAGGGCTGCGCCGGGGCAGGCGGCGACAAGGAGCGGCGCCGCTACCGCCATCAGCAGTTCATGCTCGATCATGTGGGCCGATGATGCCGACTTCGCTTTGCCGCCCTCCGGTCATGGCGGCGACAACCGACGCGATGCCCGTCTCGGGAAAATAGACATGCTCGATCGGCTGATACGCGATCTCCCAGCCGGGCTTTGAGGGCCATTTCGACGTGATGCATCGATGGCCATAAAAGCCCAAAATCCTCAGGAGTCGGGGTCTTCAAGACATGGTTGCGAAGCGTGGATTGCCGCCCTAACGGGCAAGAGCACGTACTTTTATCGTCGGCTGCACCCGCATAAACGGCGGCCGATGGCAGAGCCTGCCCGCCATTGACGCGCTTAGCAAACGATGACGCATAAAGTTCCCAACGGCTCGTTAAGGAAGGAGAGACCACGACATACAGGCTAACGGATCGTGAATGAACGAACCGGATTGGCGTCGGTTAACAGGTGCTTCCATGAGGGACCACATTTTGTTCGCGACCGCCTTCGCTTTGCTGATCTCGTTCTCGGTCAGCGTTGCCCTCGTTTCGTGGGCGGCGCCGATCACCGCGCAAGCCATTTCGCTCGACGTGCAGAAGTACATCGACGGGTGGCAATTGTGATCGCTATGATCGCTGGACCGGAATGACCGTCCTGGCCATGCTGGAAAACCCGCCCGGCGTCAGCCGAGACGAGCTCTCTCCGTTCCAGTGCTTTGATTGGGCAATCGACAGATGTCGAACTCCACAGCGCGGGGAATGTTCCTGCGGTTGCACAGGCCGGCGTGGCGACCCAGCATCGCCAGCAAAGCGATCCATTAAAAGGCAACGGCACAGCCCGAAAGGGACCTGAGGCCAACAGGAGCGCTTAGGGCCAATTGCAATTTCTGTGCGAATCGCCTCTATTTCTTCAAGGACCAATCGCAACGCAGTTTGCTGAATTCATGGTCCCTATCCTTGATGGCGACCGGCGTGTACCCCGCCCCCCAACCCGGCGTCGGTCGCCTACTCTCAGGGCAGCTCCAAATGTTAGCTAAGTTTCGAACGCGCTGCTCCTGGTCACGGGCAGAAGTTACGGAGTGGCCATTAACGCAGGTTAATGCGTCAAGTTGGTGACGGGCTAGGGTTTGTAGTTGGTGCTTCCGATCCACTCTTCGGCAGCTTCGTCGGACACGCGGAGAGAAGCATATGAGACACAAGCGTCCCCTGATCTCAGCCTTTGATTTCGACGTCATAAAAAACGCTCTGAAAGTCATAATCGCAGCGGGCGACATCCCCGAATGCGAATGGGACAAGCAAGCTCGCAACCTCGCGAAAACTTTTTCGGGCACCAAAGCAGATGAGACAATGATCAGATTTCTGCTTGAGACCTGTCGGACGACCAACGCGTCCGAAGAGGAGCGTCTTGCCACGCTTGCGCGTGGTGCTCACGTCGAAGGCGGGCGGCGCAATATTCAGCGTTCACGCGAACTGCTTGCCCGTAGCGGTCATCCTTTGTGCAAAGGAGAAGCCGAGCGTACGGGCCCAGATGGCTCGAAACGCGAAGTTCTTTCCGATTAGATCATCAGGCGTGTTGGAACGCCCACGACCTATGACTCTCTTCGTCGATGGCGATGTCCACAACCATGTACTTTGCTCGGAGAACCCATGCCAACAGCCGAGAATGAACACGCGTGGGCTGACATCGGCACGTAAATGCGGCGTCTGGCCAGCAGCCGACCGGTGCGGCTCTTCAGAGACTTGGCAGGAGGTAGACTCGCACACTTGGCGGCGCGGCTTGGCGCCCACCCATTAGCCGGGACAACAAGATGGCGCCTTTCCCGATCTTTTTCGCAGAGGAAGTCTTTCGCTTTCGGCGATGTCGCTTAGAAAGCCAACCACTATCTTCGCCTGCTCCGACGTACAGGCATAGAAGCGCTGTTTACCTTCGGTGCGGGATCGGACGATTCCGAGTTTGGCCATGCCGCTCAATGCTGTGAAAGGGCGGTCTGTGTCCCGCCCACCAGAGAAAGTAGGTCCGACACGGATTTCTTACCATTCATCAGGTGAACGACGATCAACAATCGCTGCACGTTCGCGGCCGTACGAGCCGCAACGGATTTATGCAAATCCATCATAAATCGCATGCTCATATCTCGTTTGCGGCGATCGTGGTCGCATGGTTACGCTTGGGCATCAAAACAAAAACGAGGCGATTGAGCCTCGGGGAACCTTCATCATGCGCGAAATTGGGAGCGCTGAACCGGCACATTTCGTGATCGTGCCGCGACGCAAGACTGGGACGAAAATCCTGGGTCTCCTTGTCATTGTCCTGCTTGCAATGCTCGTCAGGGCTTTCTGGGTCGGCGACATTGCCTGGAGTTATGTCAGCACCAACCTGTTTTCGCCAAGCGTGCTCAAGGGCGTCGTCAACTCCATTATCATGACATTCTGCGCCATGGCGCTGGGCATCGTGCTAGGCGTGGTGGCCGCCGTTATGCGCATGTCGGACAATCCGGTGCTGAGGAATGTCTCGATAGGCTACGTCTGGCTCTTCCGCGGCACGCCGGCGCTTCTGCAACTGCTGCTGTGGTTCAACCTCGCGCTGATTTTTCCCACGATCGGAATTCCGGGACTGTTCTCGTTTCGAACCGTCGACATCATGACGCCCTTCGTCGCCGCGTTCCTTGGGCTGGGCATCCAGCAAGGCGCCTATACCGCCGAGGTGGTCCGCGCCGGCATTCTGGCCGTGGACAAGGGCCAGACCGAGGCCGGCCTTTCAATTGGTATGACGCCTCTACGCGCTATGCTGAGGATCGTCCTGCCGCAGGCCATGCGCGTTATCGTTCCGCCTATCGGCAACGAAACCATCGGCATGGTCAAGCTCACGTCGCTCGCCAGCGTCATCCAATATTCCGAGTTGCTGAGAAGCGTCGAGGACGTCTACTACGTCAACTCTCGCGTCATCGAACTGCTGATTGTCGCCGCCATCTGGTACATGGTCGTCGTCACTGTACTGTCCATTGGCCAGATCTTCGTAGAGCGCTACTTTTCGAAAGGCTGGGGCGGCCACGGTCAGCCCGCCGGCCAACCTCTCACCGAGGAGGCGGCGTGATGGACGCGCTGATCACGGCTGTCGGTCTGCAGAAATATTTCGGTTCTTTCCATGTCCTGCAAGACATCGACTTTGCAATTGCCAAGGGCGAGGTCGTCTGCATCATCGGCCCATCCGGCTCTGGCAAGAGCACCTTTCTGCGCTGC
This sequence comes from Mesorhizobium australicum WSM2073, assembly GCF_000230995.2. NCBI lineage: Bacteria > Pseudomonadati > Pseudomonadota > Alphaproteobacteria > Hyphomicrobiales > Phyllobacteriaceae > Mesorhizobium > Mesorhizobium australicum. Next base: position 2,788,517 of record NC_019973.1, read on the forward strand.
ATCAACCAGCTTGAAAAGATCGATGCTGGATATGTCGCCATCGAGGGCGAAATCGTGGGCTACCGCCGTGATGGGAACAAACTCCATCCGTTGAGCCAAAGCGAGATCGCCCGCCAGCGGCAGTCCGTGGGCATGGTGTTCCAGCGTTTCCATCTTTTCCCGCACAAGACGGTGCTGCAAAACATCGTCGAAGGGCCGGTGGGAGTGCAGAAACGCCCCAAGAGGGATTGCATCGATGAAGCCAAGACCCTGCTCAACCGCGTCGGGCTTTCCCTCAAGGCCGATGCTTACCCGGGCGAATTGTCGGGAGGCCAGCAGCAGCGTGTGGCGATCGCTCGCTCACTCGCGATGAAGCCGAAAGCGATGCTGTTCGACGAGCCCACCTCGGCGCTCGATCCGGAGCTGGTCGGCGAGGTGCTGAGCGTGATGAAGGAGCTTGCGGCGTCCGGCACCACTATGATCGTCGTCACGCATGAACTGGGCTTCTGCCGCGAGGTGGCCGACCGTGTGCTGTTCATGGACGCCGGTCGCATCGTCGACTGCGGGACACCCGCCGAGATTCTCGAAAATCCACGAAATCCCAGAGTGAAGAATTTCATCTCTGCGGTGCTTTGAAAAACAACCTTCAGGAGGAAAAAGCCATGAAATTCATACGCATTGCCGTTTCGGCGATGGCCTTGGTCGCGGCCGGTGCTGCGCACGCCGACACCAAGCTTAACCTTGTCAACCAGGGTGAACTGCGCGTCCTGACGAACCCGATCTACCCGCCCATGGAATTCGTCAATCCCGATCAGGGCACGCTGGATGGCTTCGACGTAGACCTGATCAACGCCATTGGCAAAAAGCTCAACCTTGACGTGCTTTTCGTCACCTCCGCATTCCAGGAGCTGCAGAGCGGGCTCCAGACCGGGCGCGGCGATATGATCATCTCCGGCATGAGCGACAACGTGAAGCGCCAAGCCAGCATGGACTTCGTCGACTACATAACGAGTGGCCCAATCCTCTTCACGATGAAGGCCAACGCCGCCCAATATAAGGAAACGACGGATTTCTGCGGCAAGACCGTCGCCGGCAGCCGTTCGACCTCCTTCGGCGAAAACGTCACCGGCTGGAGCGACGCCAACTGCGTGGCCAAGGGTAAGCCTGCGATCAAGTTCGAGGGAACGGCCGATTCCAACGCCGCCCGTCTCGGCATGAAGCAGGGCCGCTACGACGCCGTGGTGCAGGGCATCGAAACGATTGCCTACCAGATCCGCCTCGAGCCGGACACCTATCAACTCGTCGGCGAACCCCTGCTCAGCAACGATACCTTCGGCATGGGCTTCAAAAAGGACAATACCAGCCTTCGCGATGCCGTGGCCGGCGCATTAGACGAACTGATCAAGGACGGCTCTTACGACGCCATGCTCAAGAAGTGGGGCTTGGTGCACAACGCGGTGCCGAAGGCCGTCATCAACGGCGTGAAGTAAGCACCGAGGCGCACCTAAATCTCCTCACTTCGCGATTTGACCGGTCATCCGGCCGGAGCGGAGAGCTTTTGTCTTTCACAATCCGCGCCCGGCTTTGCCGGGCGCGGATGAATCCCCAAACAGAATGACCACGCCATGCCGCAGTCGCCTCTTATCATCGGTTCGCTTTGGCCAGCCGGAAGACAATCCGCAGTCGGTCTCGCTTTCGACGTCGATGGGCCGACGGGAGACGCGATGCTCGACGGATCGCTGCTTTGCAACCCGCGCTATTTCACGCAGGGCGCCTATGGCCCATGGCGCGCGCTGCCGAGATTACTCGACCTGCTCGCGGCCTATGACCTCAGGGCCACCTTCTTTATCCCAACCTGGGTTGTGGAGCACTGGACCGACCGGTGCGAGCGCATCGTGGCCGGCGGGCACGAAGTTGGCTATCACGGTCACCGCCACGAGGTGTTCATTGACCTCACGGCGGAGCAGCAACGGGACGTGATGGCGCGGTCGCGCCGGATTTTTCGCGACCGGCTCGGCGTGACCCCTATCGGGTTCAGAACACCATCGGGCGATTGGAGCCACGAAACGGTGGCGCTTCTCCAGGATTTCGGCGTCATCTACTCGAGTTCCATGCGCGGCGACGACCGCCCCTACTTCCATCCTTCCGATGAGGGTCCCGGGCTCGTTGAAGTCCCGGCGCGCTGGGACATCGACGACTACACCGCGCTTGCCTACACGGAGAGGCCGGATTTCCCCGTCGGGCTTGACCGGATTGCAGACTATCGCGTCGTGGAGCGCAACTGGTGCGCGGAGTTCGAAGGCTATCACCGCGAAGGGCTGTGCTGGACGACGATCCTGCATCCGAAGGTATGCGCCAAGCCAGGGCGTCTTTCCATTCTCGAAGGCCTGTTCAAGGTGATCGCCAGCAAAGGCGACAGCGTCTGGACGGCCCGTCTCGGCGACATCGCCCATTGGTGGATCGAACGCTGGTCCGAGGCCGACAATCGAAAGCCGACGCCATGACCCCGCCACAGCCTACAATCTGGCCCAAGGGCAAAAACTGCGCCGTGATGATCGCGGTGCCGTTCGACGACGGAGCCGACGCGATAGCCGCCGCTCCCGATCTTGCCAACAGATCGAAGAGCCTGTCGGTCTGGCAATTCGGCGCAACCCGTGGCGTCGAACGGCTTTGCCGGACATTCGCCACATCGAGCGTCAAGGCAAGCTGGTTCCTGGACGCCCAAACGGCGGATCGCCATGGCGACCTGGTGCGTCGGATCGCCTATGCGGGGCACGAGATCGCAAGCAGCGGTCTTGCCTTCGATCGCTACGATGCGCTCACGCCTGCCCGGTCGCTCGACAGCCTCAAGCGCTCGAGGGACGCACTGGAAACGCTGGCGGGGAGGCACACAACCGGGTTTCGCCTGCCGCAGGGCAATTGGCCCCCAGGGTTCGACAGACTTCTGATGGAAGCGGGCTACAGTTGGTCGGCCAGCCTCAATGGCGACGACGTGCCCTACACTCATCCGTCCGGCCTTGTGGCAATTCCGGTTCACATCGAGCTGGAAGACCGGCCCTATTTCCAGTTCAATTTCGCGCCCGCCTTTCCGAAGGGGCAGGGCCGGATACCCGACTACGAAGGCGTCCTTCACAACTGGGTCGCCGAGTTCGACGCATATCGCCGCTTCGGCCTCTGCTACGTTATCCAGCTTCGACCGGAATGGAGCGGAACACCTGGGCGCATCTCGCTTGTCGAGGACCTGCTGCGTCACATCCTCAGCTTCGACGATGTGTGGCTGGCGACTGGCGCCGAGATAGCGGAGCGCCAGAAGGCGCTTGGCTCGACCGTCACGAATGATCATCCGATCCAGGTCTTCGACGCCTACCGCAAGGAGCAGGGCGTCGATGACTGAAACCATTCTGACTGCACTTGCCGACAAACTCGCTGCCACGGACTTTTCGGACTTTCCTGAAAACACGGTGCGAAAAGCCAAGCTCCATATCCTGGACACGGTGGGCGTTTCGATCGCGGGCGCGACATCCCTCGAGACGAAGCTCGCGGTCGACGCAGTTGGGTTGAAGGGCGACATAGGAGAGGCGAGCGCCTGGGGACTGCCGCTCAAGACCGACGCCCGCACCGCCGCCTTTATCAACGGCGTGTCCGCGCATGCCTTCGAACTGGACGACTCCGGCGGCTGCGACCACTCCGGCGCCGTCGTTCTGCCGGCCGTCATCGCAGCACTCGAGACGACCGGACGGGCGGTGGACGGTCGCCTGTTCCTCAAATCGGTGCTGCTTGGGTATGAGGTGGGACGCCGCGTCCTGGAGGCCTGCGGCGGCTATGAAACCCACAACGGCAAAGGCTGGCATTCTACTGGCACCTGCGGGACCTTCGGCGCTGCGGCGGCCGTGGCGACACTGTTGGGGCTGGATCGAGACGGCATAGCCTCGGCGCTAGGCTGCGCGCTCTCCTATTCGGGCGGGACCTGGGCCTTCATCCATGATGGCGGCCCTGCCAAGAAGCTTCACGCCGGCCGTGCCGCGGAGGGCGGCTACGTTTCGGCCCGGCTCGCTCGGTCCGGTTTTCGCGGGCCAATTTCGGCTTTCAACGATGTTTGGGGCGGATTTTTCCGAACCTTCGGTGACGTGCGGGCGGCGCCGGAAGAGCTCAGTCGCGATTTCGGCCAGAACTGGCGGCTCAACCGCTGCTCAATCAAACCGCACGCGACGTGCCGCGGCACGCATTCAGCCATCGACGCCATCGATTTGATGCTCGGGGACAACGGGCTGGCGAGTTCGGATGTCGCTTCGGTCTCCGTCGAGATGAGCGGCTTCCAGTTCGGCATGTGCGGCCACAAGACTGTAACCTCGCGAGCGCAGGCGCAGATGAGCCTGCCTTATGCGGTCGCGGCGCGGCTGCATTACGGCAAGGTCTCGTTGGCCGAGCTCGAGGAGAAAGCCTGGCGTGATCCAGCGATCGGCAAATGGCTGGACCGTGTGACGGTTCGCGTCGACCAGGCGATGCGCGATGAGGAAGAGCCGTCCGTGCACATCCGTACCCCTGATGGGAGCGCGTTCTCGGCGAAGGTGGAAGATCCGCTCGGCGGACCGCTCAATCCGCTGAGCGATGAACGCATCATTGCCAAATACACCGACCTTGCCGGGGCAGTGCTGCCGGAAACTCGCATTGCCGCGCTCCGCGATGAGATCCTCGGCATCGATGCCCTCGCCGATGTCCGCCCTTTCACCAACCTGCTCCAACCGTGAGATGACAATGTCCGCACTTTCGAACGCAACATGGTCGCCCCTCTTCAAGGAGGCAGTCTCGACCGACTTTCGCGACTTTCACGAATGCCTCGACCAGGACAAGCGCATCGCCATCTATGACGTCGCCGCCTCCAAGGTTCATGCCCGGATGCTAATGCGCGCAGGCGTCCTGACGCCCACGGACCACGATGCCATCCAGGTCGGTCTCGACACGATCGCTGGGGAAATCGGATCGGGTGCTTTTGCGTGGAGGAAGGAGCTCGAGGACGTCCACATGAACGTCGAAAGCCGCCTGACGGCGCTGGTCGGCGACGCCGGCAAGAAGCTTCACACCGCCCGCTCGCGCAATGACCAGGTCGCGACGGATATTCGCCTTTATGCACGAGCCGAACTCGCAGCGCTCGGCCTTGAGTTGCAGGCGCTTATCCTCGCCTTCGTCGATCTCGCGGAACCCCATGCGGCTACGATCATGCCGGGCTTCACCCACCTTCAGATCGCGCAACCGGTTACGTTCGGCCATCACTTGATGGCTTATGCGGAGATGTTCAGCCGCGATGTCGAGCGCGTTGGCCAGGCGCGCGAGCGCCTCAACGTGTCACCGCTGGGCGCCGCGGCGCTCGCGGGAACAAGCTATCCCATTGATCCTGATTTCAGCGCGCAGCAACTCGGTTTTTCGCGCGCCTTCCGCAATTCGCTCGACGCGGTGTCCGATCGCGATTACGTGGTCGATATCTGCTCGGCCGGGGCAGTCATCATGGGCCACCTGTCGCGCTTTGCCGAGGAGGTCATCCTGTGGTGTACGCCAATGGTCGATTTCATTGAGCTCGGCGATCAGTTCTGCACCGGCTCGTCGATCATGCCGCAGAAGCGCAATCCTGATCTTGCCGAGCTTGTCCGTGGCAAGGCCGCGCGTGTTATCGGCAACCTGACGACGTCGGTGGCCCTGATGAAATCTCAGCCTCTCGCCTTCAACAAGGACCAGCAGGAATCCAAGCCGCCGCTGACCGATACGTTGGAGAATGTGCGTGGCGCGGTTACCGTCACGACGCAGATGCTGCCGACGATTAAGGTCAAGGCCGCCAACATGCGCGCGGCTGCGGAAAAAGGCTATTCGACGGCGACAGACCTCGCAGATTATCTCGTGCGCGCCGGCATGCCCTTCCGGGATGCCCACCATGCGGTGGCCGCGATCGTGGGCGCGGCACGAGACCAGGGTTACGCTACACTTTCCGCGATGCCGCTTGCTGCCATGCAGGCTTTTGCTCCCATTATCTCGGAGGACGTGGTGGATGCCCTGACGACGGAAGGCTCCGTTGCCAGCCGCAACCATCGCGGCGGCACCGCACCCGTGCAGGTTCGCCGCGCCGCGGCCGAACTGCGGGTCATGCTCGGGTAATTAGGCGAGCTATTTACCTACGCGAGAACGCCTGTTTAATGACGGGTCCATCGCGGAGAATGGTTTTGAAACTGGCGTTCCAACAGAATCGGTTGCCGCCGCTGCAGACATTGCAGACCTTTTCCGTCGTCGCGGAAACCGGAAGCTTCACGCTGGCTGCCTCCGAGCTCAATCTCAGCCAGAGCGCCATCAGCCGCCAAATACAGCAGCTCGAGCATTACTTCGGCTGCAGCCTGTTCCAGCGCCACACGCGCAAAGTGGTGCTGACGGAGCAAGGAGAGGCGATCGTTCCCATCGTCAACGGATTGCTTATCTCGCTGCGCAACTCCTTCGAGGCAACACGGACCAGGGGGCGGTCGCTCACGGTGCGCATGCCGCCGACCTTCGCCCGGCGCTGGCTTCTGCCTCGACTGACGGACCTTCATGGTCGCCATCCGGGTCTGAACATCACGATCGACACTGCCTGGTTCGCCCGCCCGACCTTCGGGACCGGCGACATCGACCTGCTGGTCCTCTATGGCAACGGCCATTGGCCGGGCATGCATGTCGAATTGCTTTTGCCCGAAAAACTGACCCCGATGTGCTCGCCCTCGTTTGCCACCTCGCTTGGCAACCCAGCGCGGATCGAAAGCCTGGCCGACTGCGTGCTGCTGCACTCCAATGCGCGACAGAGCGACTGGACGCTGTGGCTGCAGGCCGAGGGCGCCTATGACCTGACGGCGGTGCGCAACCAGATATTCGACACCCAGGATTTCGCGATGACGGCAGCGGCAAGCGGTTATGGCGTCACGATGGGCGACATGCATCTTGCACGACAGGATCTGGAAAGTGGCACGCTTGTCACCCCCTTTCGGCGCATCATCGAAAGCGGCTATGGCTATTACGCGATCTGCCCGGCGCGAGAGGACGCCAAAGCACGCGTGTCCGACCTGCTAAACTGGTTGGTAAGGGAGCGGCCAACGTAAAATCCCTGCAGCATCGGTGCGGCACTGCCGGCCCCGCTCTTGTCCGCGGCGTTGATGAGATCGTAGACCGCGCGCGTCGAGGCGCCCCCGGTACCGAACATGGGACGGGAGCGACCCACCGGCGTCACCTATGTCTATGCGCCGGACCGAACGGCGGAGCGACCGGTCGCTCATCTGGGCCGGAACCCTGCAGGTCGACGGAGATGGTGGCTGTGTCGCCATCTATGACGGACGCGACCCCAGCGATCCGAATCCGGCTTTAGGCCGATCAACTTCGATAGATTGACATCGGGCATATCACCGCCGCGCTGCATGACGAACTGCGCGGTCAGTGCGGCGACTGCGGCAACCGTCCAGAGGACCAGCCGTTTCGGCGCGCCTGCCAGCAGACGCGCCCGCCGCCGCTGTGCGCCTTGCCGCTTGCGCCATTGTTTGGATTGATTGTCGTAGCGAGATCGATCCATAGCAGTCCCCGACGCCGACCACCCTGGCCAAGTGCTGTCGATCATGGGCTCCCATTGCAATAGAAGTCGTCGACGAACCGGCCGGTGGCCTTGTCCCGGCACCGCCACATTAGCGCATAGTTCTGTTCATAGAATTGATCCCAGGCCACGCCGTAGGCCGTGCGAGGTGGGCGGTAATATCCCCCGCCGTAGCCGTTGTTGGCCGCAACAGCAACGGCCGCGCTATTCCAGTCGCTACGCATTGTCAGCCTCTACAAGCCGCATGCACTTGTCCGCCGTCGCCCCGCGGCGGACTAGCAGGGCCGCTACTCTGCTTCGATATTGTTCGTCCGTGGAGGCCAATGTATGGCACAAGGCCACGGTATTCATTGCCGTGAGATCGCCATCAGATACAACAGGAGTGGTTGAGCAACCGGCCAGAAACAGCGCGGTGCTCGCAAGAGCTTGCAGTCTTTTCATTTGATTTTCCCCCACGTAAAATAATGGGGAAACTACGTCCCAGGAGTCCAGAGCTTGTTTTCTTCTGCTCAAGCATTGAATGCATAACCATTCGATGCGCAATCAAATATCAACATCCGCGTCGGGGGCGCATGTCACGCCGAGCGGGCTCAATACCACAGGCGAAGCAGCCATCACCAATGCGAACTGGAAGCTTATTGTACGGGCGTGGGCTTAAAGTGGTAGCCGACAAAATCATCAATAGGTCCCGTTAAGGCGTCGGCCTCTTGTCGAATTTTCTCATCATCCCAGTTCCACCAAGCAATGGCCAGCATCTTGGCAATGATCTCATTGGGGAAGCGGTATCGGATGATCTCGGCGGGCGTTCCCCCAACGATGGCATAGGGCGGGACATTCTTGACCACAGTCGCATGCGCAGCGACGACGGCACCGTCGCCGATAGTCACTCCTGGTAGAATGAGTGCTCTTCTGCCGACCCAGACATCGTTGCCGAATCTTGATGCCGCCCTTGCCGCCATGTCCTCCAGGGTTAGGCTTTCCAAGCATTTTTTCATGGATGTAGCAGGTCGTCGCGCAATCTGTTGGATGATTGCCGCTGCACACGAAGACCGTTTCATCGGCAATTGAACAGAATGACCCAATGCGGAAGGGGGCGTCTGGTTCGCACCCAAAAATCTTTCTGCCGTCCTCGATCCCGCCAGTCCAACGCCCGACTTCAGCATGCTTCGGCAATGGATGGCGTCTCTTCCGCAGCCAGATAGTCAATCTTGACATCAGTGGTGTTCTTTCCCCCTGAAAACCCACCTCATCGTTTTACCTGTCCTCACAGAATGGTCTCAGATCATGACAAAATATTTCGTTGACGCAAATGCGCGTACACAGGCGCCTTCGACGGTGCGGAGCCGCCGCCTGATGCCGTTGAAGTTTCTTCAGCGCAGACGACGCACGCCAGACATGGGACGGTACATCATGGAGTGCCGTGCCGGCAGTGCACCAAACAGTACCGAAATCCACTATCCAGGCCCGCATCATCGACGCCGGAAAGATGGGTGACGCATAAGCGGCACTGACGGCGAACCCGGTCTATTTCGCCCGCTGGTTCGCGCCGGACCACCCATCCGTCTATTGCGACGATCCCGACGCGTTGGCCTCGTCCAGGCCCTGGGCCTCGACCCGTCCGTCATCCTCGCGCCCTAAGCAATCCCACACTCCACCGAGGGAAACACCATGGAGCCCAATTTCAGGGGCGCTGCCAAGCGCCTTGACGAATTTAATTTGCCCAAGCTCGGCGCAACCATCGGAGTAGGAGAGGACGAAATTCATGCTTTGCTAGACGTTGAAACACGCGGTCAAGGGTTCGATAGCCAGGGGCGGCCCATCATCCTTTTCGAGCCGCACGTCTTCTATCGCAATCTGGCACCGGGCGCGCGTTTCTTGGCGGTAAAGCAGGGGCTGGCGTATCCAAAATGGGGTGACAAGCCATATCCGGCCGACAGCTATCCCATACCCCAACTCGAATTCGAACACGTGCTGGGTTGGAATGATTGGAACGAAACCCAAGACGTCTATCAGCGTGAGCGGGGCGCCTACCAACATTCCATATCTTGGGCCGAGCAAGGCTGTAGAAAGAAGGCCGAGCAGAGCCGGAACCACAAACACGACCACATTTACATAGTTCATTTCCGCGCCCGTCTGCTCGCGTGCGGACGCTACCCGTGACCTTTCATTCTAGCAAGGGCGCCGCAAACACCGAAGACAATGCCCCGTTGCCGAAAGGTGGCGGGCTTTTTTGCTTTTCGCTGGAACAGCCTAATCGAATGCAAGTTTGGGCCGACGCAGCGCACTCCAACGTTCCTTCGCGCTGCTGGCCAAGGGCAAACTTGGTCGGCCCGCGCTTTTCTGCCGAGGGGCGCGGGCTTCTGGTTGACAACACTCGCTTGCGCAAGGCAATTTCGCCGCCGAGGGTAAAGCGAGGGGAACACCCACATGAAGAAGACCTATTATAAGCCTGTTCTCACCAAGCGTGAACGTCTCTCGGCAGTCACGGCGATCGGCCCCGGCCCTTCCGTGCCGGTGCTAAAAGAATAGATCAGCTTGCCCCGAACAGGGCATGCTTGCTGTTGACAGACAGCACGGACGCAAGGCACTTTCCCTCCCGAGGGTAAAGCGAGGAGCACCACTGTGAAGAAGACATACGAAAAGCCAGAACTGAAAAAGCGCGAGCGCCTGGGCAGCATCGCAGCCCAGGTGGTCATCGTATCCGGCCTGAGCAAGACGTGATCTGCGCGATGAAAACTTACGAGAAGCCCGTTCTGACCAAGCGCGAACGACTTTCGTTTGTAACGGCTGGCCCCGGTCCATCGGTACCGCCGCCACCGCCACCGGTCCCCTGAGATCAGCCGAATGTGTTCAAGACCCGCTGGCTCACGCCGGCGGGTTTTTCTCATTCCGCTTTGGAAATTCGATCACCTTCGCCTCAGGATCCGGCTCCAGCGGTTCATGACCAGGACGTTCATGCCAGAAGACTTGCCGCAGATCGCGTTGATCGACCCGCTGACCGCAGTGCGGGCAGTTGTAGTAGTGAAGATGCTCTTCAATGTGCTGCCCTCCATGCAGTTTGCCGGGAACCGGAGGGCCAAGGTCAGATAGCTTTGTCATGCGGGTGGCAACATCCGGCCGTGCTAAATGTTCCGGAACTATTTTAGCTAAAGCTAATTGAATCGTGGTTGCGGAACAATCGCGGGGAGATCGGGTGCCGCAGTATCGGGTTGAGGTCATGGCCGCCGGATCGGCTATGTCATCGAGCATAGTCACAGCACAGTTGCCTTTCAAAGCGGCGGAGGCACAGGTTGGGATGCCTGTCACGTTCCGGCGCCAGGAAGAAAACCGGCTACGTGTCACGGAGTTGAAGGGCGAGAAGCGGACCTTCGCTTACATTGTTCGGATGAGGGCCACATGAGCACACGCGGCACCAATTTCCTCGACCGGTGAATGGCAGAGCATCTGCCGAATGCGATCACGGACGATCCGATCGCGGCGAGCGACCTCGCCAACGAGGCGATGCGAGCGGCCGAGCGCGACGGCATCGACCCGGCGGAGATCACCGACGAAGTCGGCAGCGCCTTCGAAGTCATTCTGAAGGCGATGCAGCACCGCGATGCCAGCTTGGCCGATTGACGATAGGGCTTGCCAACTATTCAAAGAAGGGGAATATAATCCTCCCTGTTGCGGCGAACCCCCTAAAACGGAGTTTGCCAATGGCTAGGTCCAAACCATCAAAACAGCTTTCCCAGGCTGAAATCGAGCGCTTTCTCATGGCGGCGGAAGCGCTGCACAAAAGCATCATAAAGCCGTTTATATCGCCACACTGCGACCATTACCGCGCGACGCGCACCCTGCATGATGCGCTGTTGAAGTCCGTGCGGGAAGTGACGGGGAAGGAAGTCGAGTTCATCCAGTGGAATACCACCGGGCCTGTGCGGCCTGCGCCTTCCTCAAGCGATTGATGTGGACGGCCCAGTTGCCGGGGGTGTGCTTGGCCTGGGGCCGGCAACCGAGGAGATCACCCCTAAGCCATGAAGCGCTAACGGGCTCGGCGCAGTCGGCGACACAGCCTGTGATAGATTGGCGAGCTATGGAGGTCTCGGGCTGCGTGCGTGAATAGCAGGACGACAAAAAGAACCACCACTGCGGATGCGAACCCGGTAACGAGAGCCATCCGCGCAAACGTCGCTGACGTCGGGATGTTCCTTACGAATCAGTAAGTCGTTGATCCGTGCAAAGGCGGCTAACCATCGGGGCCGGGTGCGAACAGCACATTTGCAGCCCGGTGGGCCTCCACCACCGAAACTAAAGGGCCGCTGCCCGCTCACCAGTAGGCAGAGGGTTTTACTAGCCGCCACTGTATGTCCCGCCGCCACCTCGCTTTCAGCCTCACACCAGCGCCGCGCGCGACCATCTCGCCTTTGTCAAGCAATTGATGTGGGCGGCCCGGCTGCCGGGGGTATACTTAGGGCTTTGGGGGCCGCCAGCCGGGCCATGCCGGCGATCCCCCACCGGCAGAAAGGGATCATGGCTTAGTATTAGCATGAGTGCAAATACGAGCGGATCAACCCGCTACGGCGTGACCTATAGCGATTCCTAGGCCGATTGCGAAGCGAACCGATCGGCCGACGCGTCTTTGCCGTCATGGCGGAGGCTGTCAGCAATCGGGAGGGTGGCGCGATTGAATAGCCGTCCCGACGTAGACTCTTGCTTTTCGGGTCCCTATCTCTGGTGCATGTGCGGACGCGTTTTCGTAAAGACCACAATCCCCGACATGGTTCGTCGGTTCGAATTCGCCCACCCTGGCGAGGTCGAACGGCTGGGCAACAGCTTCCCGCTGTGGGACGGTGCGCCAAGCCTGACCTATCCGATCATCATTCGTGAAGAGCTCTCGACCAGCATGGCCGGATTCGTCTCGGCGCGCTGGGGACTGGTCCCCGGTTGGGCTCGGGATGGTGGCGGGCGGCCGCCACCTGTCAACGCCTGCTGCGAGACCATCGCCAGCAATGGCTTGTTCCGCAAGGCTTACAATGCGCGCCGCTGCCTGGTGCCGGTCGACGGCTATTTCGAATGGCAGAAGCTGGACGCGTCGGGGAAGAAAAAGCAGCCCTACGCCATCGCGATGAAGTCTGATGAGCCCTTCGCCATGACGGGCATCTGGGAAGAGTATGCCGACAAGGTCACCGGCGAACTTGTGCGGACCTTTGCCATTGCCACCTGCGAACCGAATTCGCTCATGGCGACCATCCACGACCGCATGCCGGTGATCCTGGCGCCGGCCGACTACATGCGCTGGCTTGGGCCGGAGCAAGACCCTCGCGACCTGATGAAGCCTTTTCCGTCCGATCTGATGAAAATGTGGCCGATCGACAGCAAGGTGGGTTCGCCGCGCAACAACACCCCCGATATCATCGACGAGATCGGTCGCGGGCCTACTGATCTGTTCGACGTATAGTTTCCGGACTTTGTAGGCCGCTGCCACGACACATAGGGCATCTGATCGTAGACCCTTTGCACCCGGCTCGGTGCACTCCGCGCGGGCAACAAGTGCCGTTTGAGCTCAGCCACTTCGCGCATTGAAAAACCTTGCCGGCGCCGAGACATTGCCGGCACCCGAACTTCCTAAATCCTGCCAAGCACCACCTGCCCGCCTACCCTGAGACGGCAAGAACGTCAGCGGCATAGAATAGTTTCACCGGCTAATCGAGGTTCGAGATTTTCCCCTTCGTGAGGTGCGTCTCGATCTTGCTGAGCGCCTGCCGAATGACTTCGACCGCCTGCAGATTGAGTGCGAAGTCGAAATTACCTTCCGCCGTCTCGAAAATCAGGACGCCGATCTTCGTTGCGTCGTCCCCCAGCATGCCAATGCCAATTCCTGTGGGCATATACGGTGGTCTATCTACCATGGGTTTCCTCCTTCAGAGATAGCGTTCGCCATCATCCCGGTGCTCGAAGCAGAACCAATGCGGCTCTTGGCGATGCCGAGCAAAGCCGAATCCTCCGTGCTTCGCGCAACCCGTGTGCTCGCACAGGTGCCCTAGCACTCTGGCGCGCTCGCGCGGCACGGGCGTTATGCGTCGGGAAGCCTGATTGGTTCGTCGCTCATCTGCGGAAAGATTCCATAAGACCGCTTGACGGGCAAGAAATTTGTTCCTTTTCTGTTCTCGTGGCGCACGACCCGATCGACACGCTGGGGAAGGCGACCCGGCACAATATGCTTGTGAAGGTGGAATGCAGTTGCGGCAACGTCCGTTACTGCAGATCGGCCGATCTCATGATGGTCTATGGCGGCGGCGCTGATCCGTTGAAGCTGAAATTCGACTGCAACCGGTGAATCGATCAAGATTACGCTCCACAAGCTCGCTGCCATCGGAGTAGCTGCCCAGATCGAATGGGCGAAGGGTGTCTCGGAACCGCCTTCCCAATTTGTGTCAATTGTGAACGTCAATACGTAGCGGGCTGCATCTTGCCCGAAGGCGCCAGCTCAAAAGACGAAATGCGTGCGCCTAAGCCCGGTTTTTACCGGTTGGCTCGTCAAACCTTCCCCACCTGCTGGAATGTCCAGTATCGATTGGAACCTCCCGAGCTGCTCCGGGAAATCCCGCGCAAGGTGTCTGACCACCCGTGCATTTTCCATCAGACGGTCGAGATAGAGCCTTGCCGCCATCAACTCCAGCGCCCAGGTGCCACGAAGGCTTGCGCAGTACAGAAATTCTTCGTTCAGCAAATCAAACTCAGTTTCCATGGCGGCCAGCTGATCGGCTGTCACCCCGACAAACTTCTTTCTCGGCACGGAGGGATCCGCCAACTGCGACGCCGGAGTGAGCGTTGAGAGGAGTTGCGCATAGTGGAAGCCCATCCTCTTCAGGGCGATCATGAGCCTTGCCGCATTGAACTGCCTTTCCGGAACCATCTTGCGCAAGGACGCGAAGACCTGCGGAGGCACATTCCAATCCTGCAAAAGATCGAGAGCCTCGGGAGAAACTCCATTGACCAACGGCCTTGGCGCTGAACTGTCCGCGAGCAGGTTCAAAGTAGGCCCTTCGGTTAGGGCCTTCGGCACAGAGGCCAGGCTTTCGGCCGATAGCAGGCGACGGAACGATTCCTGCTTAATCGGATGTCGAAACACCTCTGTGATCGTCTCCAACAGATGCCGAGAGATACTCGCTTCGGCGATCATGTCCCGCGTTCTTTGGCATTCAGCCTGATAGGTTTTGCACAGCCATGGACCGGTGAACCATCTGTTGGGCTCATGCATCTTTTCCAAAAGCGCTGCGTGTCTTGTGCGGTTATTTTGCAAAATGTGGTCGGCGGCTTCCAAGCCTAAAACTACGCGGCGCACCTTCATGCGGCGTTCCCTACGAATGCTCGCTCAGCCAGCGCAACGAGCGGATCTAGTGATCGGAAAAGAAACGCATCCAGCTTCATTCCATTGTTGACATGGAAATCTCCTTTGAACCCCACGATTTCATGCATCGGAGCGATCAGGTAATCGCGAATGATCAGATTGCCCGGCTGCATGCGGATCAAGACGAAAATATCCGCCATGGCCTCTCGCACCGCCCTCGAAGACCAGCGGGGATAGGCACAATGCGAAACGCGACACCGGGCGATCGCGAGCGCTACGGTCAACTCGCCATTGATGCGGATGAGCTCCGTTTCAGGGTCCTGGGAAGCGCGGCCGCCTACCTGTTCGATCGCGACCAGCAGGTCTTCCATTGCGCGATGGCGGATAGCCTTGAGGCGCCCGTCAATTTCAATGAAATGAGACTTTCTGGGCGGCAGGCAACCGATCAGCCTGTATGCACCGAGCAGGCCTCCGAAGTGCGCGCTGTAGCGATAGCTCGAAGGGCATTCGGGCGCTGCGTTAATGATGTCGGACGACAGTTTCCCATGCCGTTTGTAGAGTTTTCGTAGGGCTGACAGCATCTCTTCATCGCTCATGTGAAGGTAGAGCGCTTTTAACGTCTGCTGTGCTTTGTCGAATAGTTGGCGACTGATGATAGGTTCAAAGGCGTTGTCCGCCCTGACCCATTGATCCGGAGGATTGTACACAGCCTTGGTTTTGAGTCTGGTGCAGCGTCTATTCCAAACGTTGTTGCCGATATACTTCTCATTGGTCAGGACACGGCGCACGCCATAGGCCTTCCAAGGCCGGCCGAAGTCGTTCAGGATCCCCCGGGCATTCAGATATTTCGCGATTTGAGGTTCGTTCTTGCATGACCTGACGAAAAGGCGAAAGATCAATCGAACAGTAGCTATCTCTTCCGGTGGCCCCGGTACGATGATCACCCGGTCTGTCTGGAAGTTCTTGTGTTCGTAGCGGGCGAGGATGAGTTTGGGCTGTCCGAACTGGTCAACCATCAGACGCCTTAGTCCAAGCCCCTGCATGCCGCCTACGTGGAAGCCCATGCGGGCCATCCTCACCTGGCCCAAAAAGACCCTCTGTGACAACATCCGGCTGTACTCTGCAGCCATGCTGCGCTTTATGGCCTTGAGTACATCGGATCCGACGGTGCCATCATTCGCGAATTGCTCGGCGCAAAACTCGATCCGTACACCCGCCATCTGACATCGATATTCGTAGGAAGCGCTTTCATCGACGCTTTGGAACCGGCCCCATCTGCTCACGTCGTAGACGACGACCGTCTCGTAATCGGCGAGTCCGTGTTCAATGTCGAACAGCAGCTTCTTGAGGCCGGGACGGCCTTCTATGTGCAGCCCGCTACGGCCGGGGTCTTCATAGGTGGCGACGATGTCGTACCCCATGACCTCTGCATAACCGCGGATTGCATCCTTCTGATTCTCAAGGGAATAAGTCTGGTGCTCGGTGGACATTCGTACGTATTGAGCCGCGCGAACCCTTCTCCTCTCCTTAGGAGGTTCGCGGGCCGCAGCAACCTTGTCCATCGCCTTGCACCATTGGGACGATTGCCAATCCTAGCGCTCAGCGCATAGCAATTCCAGTCCAGTTTAATCGAATCGTCCGTCCGGCTGGCTTCGCGCTTTGAAAACCATGGCTTTCAACTCATGGGAAACCCTGACTCACTTCGTGAGAGCCCGTGCCCCCGTTCCGCCGCAATGCGCCCGCACGGGACCGTTGATAGGGATTTCAGAGTTTTAAGGGAGATATTACATGACCTTTCACAAAGCCATTGCCGCCGTGCTGTTGGCTGGCGCTGTCGCCGGCTGCCAGTCGCAGACAGAGGGCCAGCAGCGCGCCACGACAGGCGCGCTCCTCGGCGGCGCCGGCGGCGCGCTCGTCGGCCAGGCGATCGGCGGTAACACCAAGAGCACGGTCATCGGCGCCGCCAGCGGCGCGCTGCTCGGAGCCGTCGTTGGCTCTGCCACCACCCCGCAGCGCCGCGAGGACCAGCTCTGCCGCTACCAGGACCGCTACGGCCGCATCTACACCGCGCCGTGCGACGACCGCTATTACAACGGCAATTATTGAGGCCCGCGGGCGCTGCGGAGGCCAATATACGGGCGGCTTGCCGGCTGTCCGCCGAATTGAGGAGCGTGCCGGAACCTTCAGCGCCGGAGCGTCCTAACGCCTCGCCAAACCCGATCGTGGCGCTGCTGTTGCGACGTCGCCCGCTTCGTGATCGACGTTCCCAGCGACCTGGCCAAGCCAACGCAAGGCCGACTAGATGAGGAGGTCGAGAGCGTTTTTCCCGTCACGCTCGCGCCGGACAAGGCAGTCATGATAGCGTTCCAGAACGAAAGGGACACCGGAATACGTGCCTCAAACGCGACTAGCCCTTGGACGGACAGGCGGTTGTCCGCGGACAACTGAAGTGTGGCAGACAAGGCCCGACGCGGGGTTAGGGAGGCGGACGCGTTTGCTTGGTCATGCAAGATCTCAACAGGGAGGGGCGAAGAACGCGTGCTGGTCGGCCTGACTCGACGTCTCATCGCTGACGGGTAGACGGAGGACGAGTCCACTGATTTCGCCTGCGAGCAGCTACTGCCATCTGATTATCTGGGAACTGGCTTCGGTTTCAGAAGTTCGCCCTTGAGGCATAGGCGTTGACTTCATCCGGAGCGCTGACAACGATGCCCGTTCGAATCCGTGTGGTGGAAGGCAGGACGGTGCGTCTTGAAACCATTCCGGAAATTATCGCCAAGAAGGTCTTTATCGCGGATCGCAAGCCAACCCGCGCGACATCTCCGATATCGCCGCTGCAGGCCGGTCGCAATTGGGCGAGAACCTCAACGCCCCGCGCGCGCTTCCCGAACAGGTCGCTCGCACCAAAGAGCGAATGGAAAGCCCAACCCGGAATTCGTCAGTCGCTCCATTGCGCAACTGATGATAATGCCCGACTACGAAGCATCGCCCGCCGACAGCCTGGTCGCAGCGATTGCTTTGCTCGACGACGTGTTGTCATCACCTCAAGCACTTAACCGCCTCACGGCAGCGAACAATCGGGAGCGGTCTTTCAGAGCCCGGATGCCTTGGTGCGGTTAACCCGAACGATCGCGACGCCGCTGGTACTTGCGGGTCATCTCGGCGCTGGCGTGGCTAGCTGCCTTTGCACATGGCGTTCATCAATCTCCGCCGAGGACGCGAGGCCTGCGCGCAGCTAGGCGTTGGCAACAGCTTGAATTGGTTCAATCCTTGAAAGTTGTCGAGAACTGCCATACCTTTTGCACAGGAAATATGACTCTCGATATGGTATGGTGAATATTGTGGCCCATGCACTCAAGAAACCCGAGCAGAACGGATCTCTCATCTTGTCCTATATGGACCGGAACGGGAAGATTGCGATCGAGCAGGTCGCGGACGGTTTTGGCATGTCCAAAGGCCAATTAGCCCAGACCGCCGGTCTTGCGCGCGAGACCCTTTATCGATCAGAGCGTAGCGCCACGGTAAAGACCCAGGGGCGTCTACGGGAAATGCTCGAGATCATCAGCCGCGTGTCGGATTGGGCGGGCGGCAAGGAGCAGGCGATGGCTTGGTACCGGGCTCAGCCGCTTCCAGCGTTTGGGGGACGCACCGCTGAGGCGCTGGTGAAGGACGGCAAGGCAGCAGCGGTCCGTGATTATCTCGATCACATGGCCGTTGGCGGGTTTGCATGAAGTTCGTCAGAACCTGCTACCGCGCACACGATCCACGTTGGGCATTCAAGCCGACTTCCGGCGAAGGAGCGGCGAGCCGAGGCGCCCGATTCAATCCCAAAGGCGTGCCGGCACTCTATCTGGCACTGACCATCATGACTGCGATCAAGGAAGCCAACCAGGGCTTCGCACAGCGTATCGATCCGTGCGTGCTTTGCTCCTATGAGATCGATTGTGACGACATTGCCGATCTGACAACGCAAGAGGGGAGGGAAGAGTTTTCTGTAACGCTCGAAGAGATGGCCTGCGCCTGGGCAACGGCTCTCAGCGACGGAGAGCGCCCGGCGTCCTGGTCCATTTACGACCGGTTGCGCCCTCGAAATATTGCCGGCATTGTGGTCCCAAGTTTCGCGCCGGGCGCAGAGATTGAGGATCGCAACCTCGTCCTTTGGAACTGGGGTCCGGATCTGCCGCACAAGATAACCGTATTCGACCCGAGCGGCCGGTTGCCGAAGGACCAGCTGTCCTGGCCATAACGCAGTCTCGGCATCCCAAGGCAGGGGAGGACGCTTGCGCCCTACAGTCCACTGGCCTCGGTGAGATTGACACGGAAACGATCGCGCCGGCGCTGATAGCGGCGAGTCATTTCAGCCGAGGCATGGCCGAGTTGTTTTTGCACATAGCGCTCGTCGACTTCAACCGAGGAGGCAAGCCCTGCACGTAAGGAATGGCCCGAGAATTTTGTCGCGCGATCACCTTCGGACAGGTCGCCGCGGACACCAGCGGCCAGAGCGGTGCGCTTGACCAGTCGCGCCACTTCCTGGTCGTTGAGCCGCTCGGCGCCGACCGTCTTGCCTTGGCCGGTGACGCGCCGGAAGAGGGACCATGGGCGATCCGCGCCAGCTTCAGCCAGGTCTGCAGGGCGACAACCGGGCAAGTGGCACCGGACGAGCCGCGGCCGATTTCGACCTCGCGCCAGCCGGTCTTTCCGCGCAAGGTCACCAAAATCCCTTTGTCGGGAAAGAACTCGATCCAGCCGGAAGAATCCTCGGTCTGATCGCGGCCGACGTCGAGCCAGACGATTTCGGAGCGGCGCAGAAGCCGGGGTGTCTATTGAGCGCGACTGGAATGCGTCAGCATTAGCTCAGGAATGAAATGGGGGCGCACGTGCTACCTTCACCTGGCCTGGAAAGGCTGAACGCATTTTCCGATGGCGTGTTCGCCGTACTGATCACAGTTCTAGTTTTGGACCTGCGCCCGCCGGAAGTGCCGACTCTCAAAGCCCTTCTGGCATCATGGGAAACCTGGCTTAGCTACGGTGTAAGCTATCTCTTCATTGCGATTGTCTGGGCGACCACCATCATCTCTTGCGCTACGCGAAAGAGAGCACGGCATCCTTAATGTGGTACAATTTCGCGCACCTGTTCTCAGTCTCGCTGCTCCCCCTGGCCATGGCATGGATGGCCGCAAGCGAGTTGGCACCGCAGCCGGTCGCCTTCTATGCGACCGTATTCTTCCTGGTTAACCTGACATATCTATTGTTGATCCGCGAACTCATTGATCCGTTGCCAGAGGAGGAGGTGTCACCACAAGTGCGGCGGCTCATGCGCCTACGTGCCATGATTACGCTCAGCCTTTTTGGGCTCGCCGCTATCTTGGCATTGAGCTACCCGATCGTCGGACTGGGGATCTGTAGTTGTTGCCTGGCAGTCTATCTGAAGCCCCAGGCGCGCGGGTGATAAGGAACGGACTGAATGCGGCGCGGCCACGCGACGACCTTTTGTACGGCGTCGCGCGGTGCCGATCAAGTTTCAACTCGAAAAGCCCCCCACCTTGCGGCATGGAGAGTTCTGGAGGGTGCTGGATCAAACAGTAAAGGCTCAACTTGCCGGCGCCTGTTTCGACGCGATCACGCTGGCGGCGTTCGGGACTGGGGCAGGCGACAGCTCTCGGGCGCTGCGTCGGCCTCCATCATTCCTTTACAATCTTTGCCGGAACCCGCCTGCAACTTTGCAGCGGCCAAAGAATGCTATCCGGTACCGGATCGGGGAGGATCGGCCTTTTCATGGCCTGCGGCTAATTGCCGAAAGACGGAAAGACCTAAATCTCTTTCATCACCCTGGCTGCTCGCACGAGCGATGTCCAGTCAGCGCCCATCGCTGCGACAAGGTCACGAGCATCCTCATCGGATATTCCAGTGTGGTCTACTAGCTTCCGTGCCAGCAATTCGAATGCTAATTCTATAATTGTCACAGGTCGGACCCTTCCGAAAACAGCACGACGATAGCATGCGAAAAGGCCTTCCGCATTTGCACATGTTAGATGGCCATCATGGATGTCTCATGTGCCACAGAATGTCTGTAGGACGCGTTCATCCGGGCGTGGCGGGTCAGCATAGCGTTCCATTTCCGGCTGCTCATCGAAGGGATGGCTCACGACCCCCAGAATCTCATCGAAGGGTGTGAAGTCGCCGTCCAGTGCCGTCTGTATCATCGCCTCAATGCGATGGTTGCGAGGGATGAATTTGGGATTGACGGCATGCATGACCGCCCGGCGCGTGGCTGTATCGGCTGTTTCACTGGCGATCCGCTCGCGCCACCGCACCGACCAGGCGTCGAATGCGGCTGGATCCCTAAACAGCTGCCGCGCCGTGCCCTGCCCTTCCGAGGCGTCGAGATCGTCGCCTAGGCGTCGAAAGCCGAGGGTAAAGTCGGCTTCGCCGCGAGCCAGCACATCGAGGAAATCAGCCGCGAGCTGCAGGTCCGCCTCCGCCTCGGTCAGCAATCCGAGTTTTCTGCGGAACCCGCGCTGCAACATGGCCTCATAGGAGGGCTGAAACGACCTCAGCACCTCTTCGGCTTCTGCGACGGCTTCATTCTCATCCGTGCTCATGAGCGGCAGCAGCGTCTCGGCAAGGCGCGCAAGGTTCCATGTGGCGATGCGAGGCTGGTTGGCATAGGCATAGCGGCCGACGCGGTCGATCGAGCTGAACACCGAGCCGGGGTCATAGGCGTCCATGAAGGCGCATGGGCCATAGTCGATGGTCTCGCCCGAGATCGCCATGTTGTCGGTGTTCATGACGCCGTGGATGAAGCCGACCAGCATCCAACGCGCCACCAGATCCGCTTGTGCTGTGACCACGGCGTCCAGCAAAGCGCGGTACCGCCGTGCTTGCCCTAACAAGTGCGGGAAATGACGCTCAATGGCATAGTCAGCGAGGATCTTGAGCCCCTCAGTGTCGTGGCGCGCGGCGAAATATTGGAAGGTGCCGATCCGGATATGGCTTGCCGCCACTCGTGTCAGCACGGCGCCGGGCAGCCGGACCTCGCGATGCACGGGGTCGCCGGTGAGCACCGCCGCCAAGGTTCGCGTCGTCGGGATGCCCAGCGCCGCCATCGCTTCGCTGACCACATACTCACGTAGGACAGGACCCAGTGCGGCGCGGCCGTCACCGTTGCGCGAGAACCGCGTCGGCCCCGATCCCTTCAGCTGTATGTCGCGGCGGATGCCGTTGACGTCCACCACTTCGCCAAGCAGGAGGGCGCGACCGTCGCCGAGCTGAGGCACGAAATTTCCGAACTGGTGGCCCGCATAGGCCAAGGCGACTGGCTGCAGGCCTTCCGGAAATCTGCTGCCGGCAAGCATCTCCACTCCGTCCGGGCTGGTGAACTGGTCGGCGTCGAGCCCTAGTTCCTCGGCGAGGGGTCGGTTGAAGCGGATCAGCCGAGGTTCGGACACCGGCTGCGGACCTGTTTGCGCGAAGAAGCGCTCGGGCAATTGTGCATAGCTGTTGCGCAGGGCGGGAAGCTGCATCTGGGTGCCTCGGGATTGTTCAGCAGTGGCAGGCAAGGTCACGGCGAGCTGGCTCTCAAGTGAAGGGGCCGGTCGGCCCCGTTCGGGGGGCATTCGTCGATATAGGGACGCAACGTCGCTGGTGCCATCGGATCCTCGGCTCGGCACCGGATAAGAGTTGGAATCAGACCCGGCCCTTAACAACCCGAGGCGAGGCCTGGGACCAGCATGCTGCCCCAACACGGTCGCAGCAACCCGAACATCCCGCCGAGCAGCTGAGAGCCATTGTTTCAAAGTCCAGGCCACCGTCCAATGATCGCATTCTCAACGCATTGTCGTACCGCGCCTCGAGCGGTCCCGGTCGGCGCGATCGGTTGCCGAAGGCACGTGAGATGGTGGTGGTAAGCGAACTCGGGCGCATCGGTTTGAGGTACCGGTCTGCGAGATCACGGTTTGAGTTTGGTGTTCTGATTTCATGAAGGGGTTAGCAATGCGGGGTTGCCTTACAATCGAATGCTATAGGGTCTGCTGCATGCTTTGAATTCGCCTAAAAGCCGTTCATTCAGCCGCGTCGAGGGTGAGGCCTTCGGCCTGCAGCCTCCACATGCGGGCAAATAGACCGCCCTGAGCTCTGAGCTCCGCCGCGTCTCCATCCTCGACAACGCGCCCTCCATTCATAACCAGAATGCGGTCGAAGCTGGAGAGCGTCGAAAGGCGATGCGCGACGGCGATCACGGTGCGATCGCGGAACATCTTGACCAACGATGCCTGTATCACCAGTTCGGACTCTGTATCCAGGGCAGACGTGGCCTCGTCGAGAACGATCACCGGAGCGGCTTTCAGGAACGCCCGGGCAATGCCGATCCTTTGCCGCTGCCCACCGGAGAGCTTTATCCCCCGTTCACCCACCAGAGTGTCATAGCCCTCGGGCAGCCTTGAAATGAAGGCTTCGCAGTGAGCGGCGCGGGCAGCGGCGTGGACTTCTTCATCGCTGGCCTCAGGCCGGGCGAACCGGATGTTCTCCATGACGGTCCGGTGAAACAGCAGGATTTCCTGCGGCACCACGGCCAGCGCTTCGCGAAGGCTATCCTGCGTGACCGACGCGATCGGCTGACCGTCAACCAGGATCTGGCCGCCCTGAACGTCGTAGAGCCGTTGAAGCAGGTGGACGAACGTCGACTTGCCCGCTCCGGACGGACCGACGATCCCGACCTTTTGACCAGGGGGGATGGACAGGTCAAGATTGTGGATCGCCTCGACATCGGTGCCGTAAGTGAAGGACACCTGCCGGAACTCGATGGCCCCGCCACGCGGACGAATGGCCGGCGCCTGCGGCCGGTCGACGACAGTTTGCGGCTGGCCGATGATGCGCAGCGTGTCCTCGATGAAGCCGAAATGCTGGACCATGTCAACGAGCGACAACGCCATATCGCGGGACCCGTGAAGGATGCGGAACGTCAAAGCGCTGACCAGGACCACGTCGCCGGGCGTGATTTCCCCCCGGCTCCATTGCCGGACCGCCCAGGCGAGCATGCCGCCGGCCATGACCCAAAGTGCAATGTCGTGGATGAGGCGCGCTTTTTCCGTGTACATCCAGCTGTCACGCTGGGCATCGGCTTCGGCTCGAAAGCTCGCCGCCAGCCTTGCGTGCTCGCGTGACCGGGCTGAGAACGCCTTGATGGACCACATGTTGGTGATGACATCGATCAGGCTTCCACCGACTTCGTTCGCATAAGATGCATATGTGCGGTGCAGGTGCTTTCCACGTTCCCCGAAGGCAAGCAGGCCGCCCATGATAACGACGACCGCGGACGCCAGGGCCACCGCCATCCACCAGTCGACGACCGTGAACACGATGACGGTGCCGATGAAGTCGACAGCCGGCGGCGCGACCCGCCAGATGACGATGTTGGTCAGGGCGCCGAAATTGCCCGCGGTCGCGGTAACCCGCTGGCCAAGCGAGCCCGCGAGGTTCTCGGCGAAGTACTTCATCGGCTGACCGTTCAGGAAGTCGAACAGGTCGAGCCGCATCTGAACGCCGATCGCGAGCGTCGCTTTGCAGCCGAGCCAGCCGCAGAGACGCCAGAGGATGCTCTCCACCGCGATGAGGCTGATGAAAATGGCGAGCGCTGTCTGCGCGGCCGAGCCTTCGCGTGGGCCCGCCATCGCGTCGACGAGCACCTTCATCACGTACTGGATGGCGACAGCGCAGGACGCGGCCGATATCACCAGCACGGCGAGGATGATGAATTGCGGCAGCTGCCTGCGCACATAATGCCTTATGAAGGCAGCCGACCCCTCCAGGAACGGAGGCAGCGGGCTACTTGCTTGTGGCTTCAGATACCGCATAGGTCCCTCCGGCATATGGCCCTGACGTGAGTTCGCGCTGAAGCGCCAGCAGTTTTCGGCTCTGCTCGGCCAATTCATCCTCCATGCGCTTGCAAACTGGACGCCTGCCGTGCTCCCCCCTCGGGCCGAGCAGGCCGACATCGCACATCCGTCCATTGTCCCATCCGGGGTAGTCGATGATTGGATAGAGGCAGATTCCCTCTATCTGGACGCCCCGCTGCATGGCCTCGAGGACTTCGGCCACGACATAGTGAACCCACGATGGCCTGGCCGTGCGCTCGGCGCCCGTTTCGGACATCGAGAGGGGTCGATTGTAGCGTTGTGCGACTTCAACGAGCATGTCGGCCAGAGGCTTGTAGGCGTGATGTCCGAACGGGATCGTCGGGCCGTGCAGGAGCCATTGATTGTCGGGATAGAAGTTCAAGCCGACGATATCGAGGTATTCGGGCCGGCCGCCCAGCTCCGGTTCCTGAAGCCCGGCAAGCATGTCGAGCGCTTCGAACTGACAGAGCCTGTAACGCTCCGCCTCGAGCTGATGCCCGACATCGTGAGGATAGCCGACCACATTGATCAACGGTTCCGCGGTGATGAAGCGGGCCCGGGAATCGATTCGTCGGATCGCGTCTATGGCAGCGATGGCGGCTCTTACCAGGATGCGCTTCAATTTGCCTCCAAGGCCGTTCGCGAATGGGTTGATCCGGCCGGTATCGCCACCCGCCCATGACCAGTATGAAATCTCGTTCACCGGACAGAAGTACGGCACCGAGCCGATCTCGGCGTGGATGACCAGGGCAGCGGCTTCCGCGAAGCGGGCGAAGCGCTCGACGAATTCCGGTGAGAAGATGTCGATATGGTCGGGCCATCCGTAGTGGCAGAGATCCCAAACCACCTGTGTCCCTGTGGCGTCGGCGGCGCGCAGCATTGGCAGAAAGCTCGACCAGTCGTAGTTGCCGGGCTCTTTCTCGATGAGGTGCCAGCGCAGCCCGTCGCGCACGGTGCGGATCCCCCGACGCTGGAGTTCGCGATAGTCGGTCTCGGACGCTTCGTCATGGCTGGTGGCGCGAAGCAGATCGAGGCGGACGCCATCGGCCCGGCGATGGCTCGAGCACTCGAATCCACCAAGGAAAAAGCTGTTAAACGCTGTCGGTTCTCTCATCTCGGCCTCTAGGACTTCAGTCGCTTTCTCAGCTGCCGAGGGCAGCCGAGGTCTTGTTCCAGCGAACATCACACTCCCGGAGGAAGCGTCCCATGCCGCTTGCCAGGGAGGGCATGAGTTGACCCCGTTCGCTTGCCAGGGCGGCAGGGGCGAGAACCCCGCGGCCATGATCGCCCAGCACCAGGCGCGCATCGAGACCGGCCGACTGGGCGACCTCTCTTGCCCAATCGGACCAACTGACCGCGCCGTCATTGGCGAGGTGCCATATTCCCGTCTCGCCATCGATCAACAGGTCGAGCGCGGCGTGAGCCAGGTCCGGCAGGTAAGTGGGGGAGCACACTGCGTCCGCCGGCAAGCGGAGCGAACGGTCGGCTGCGATTTCGTCCAGCAGCTGCGAAAGCACGTCTGCGGTGTTCCAGGGTCCGAAGACGGCGCTCGTGCGGATGACCAGCGCGGCGGGATGATGCTTCATCACCATCGTTTCGGCTGCCGCGTTGAGATTGCGTATGCCCGATGCCGGGGTGATGGGGCTGCTCTCGACCAAACGGTCCGTGAGCGTCTTGCCGACCAACGCATCCGACGTCACGGTCATCAACGCAACACCGGCGGCGGCACAGACCGACGCCAGCACCGCGCAATCTGCCGGCCCGTTGCCCGTCCCAATCGAGCCGACAGGACCCGCTTCGGCCCGTTGCGGAGTGGCGGCGTGGACGAAGGCCCAAGGCCGATACTTAAGCAGCAGGCGGCGCATGGAATGAGGCTCGGTGATGTCCAGCTGATTGGCGGGGAAAGCAATGAATTCCAGCCCTCGGTGGGCAGCGATCCGGCAAAAGGCGTTACCCAGCGCCGCATCCTTGCAGAGGATGAGCACCTTGCGCGCGTCTCCGCCCCCGCTGCGTTCGGCGGTGGTTTCGAAAGGTGGGCTGAAGAACCGCGTGTCCCGGCGCCACCAACCGGGACTGTCGAGAACCGGATGCTTCAGGCCGGCGCCCCCGGCCATTTCCCGTACCGCACTTCCCAGGGCGGTCATGCGCGGCGATGGACTGCGGACGTCGAAGGCTCCCGCCTCATAGGCTCCATCTTTGCGCAGCAGCAGGCTGTTCCAGTCGACGCATCCGAGCAGGGCCCAGACGGTGACGGCGGCAATGTTCTTGCCTTCGCCAGCGAGCCGATTGGCAGCGCTCCAGACTTCGTTCAGCCAGCGAAGCTGTTCGTCGCGGCTGCAGCCATGGTGAACTTCGGTTACGGCGACCGGCCGGTCATAACGCGCACAGACCTCGCGCAGGCGGGGTTCCGGCCCGTCCGATCCAAGCGGAAGATGCATCCGCACGGCGTCGAGGTCGGCATAGTGATGCCGGCCATTGCCGCCGACCGAGGCTCCAGCTGGGAGCTTGGAGCAGCGGTGGTCAAGGAAACGCTCGCTGGTCGGATAGTAGTTGACCCCCACAATATCGGGAGGGCAGGGCTCGTCGACAAAGGCCTGGAGCTCCTGCTCCGGTATCCCATGATCGATCAGGCGGGAGAACCATGGATGGCCGCGGTCGACACGGCCAAACAGCAGGTCGAACGTCAGCCAGCGGCGTTCGTTCTCATAATCCGCCTGGTAACCAAGCAATGGCGTGCTGAACGTCTTGCCGAGATCCTCGGTCTGGACGAGAGCCGCGTGCGGCGTCACCTCGCGGATCGCCCGCATGGCAAGCGCCACACCGCGGCACTGGTTGATCAGCGCACGTGCGAAATCTGGCAAGTGCCGGCGGTGGGGATACCAATGTCCATACAAAGCGCTGAAACGGGCTGTGGTCAGCGGCTCGTTCACGGGGGTGAAGCGGCGGATCTCGGGGTAGCGTTCGGCGACGCGCCGGGCATGCCGAGCCAGGAGCTCGGGAAAAGCCGGATCGAGCAAATTGGTGTAGCGGGGGCCGCTGCCATGGTGTAGCAGTCCGGCGATGACCTCGATGCCTAGCTCTTTCAGCCGCGGCATCCGTTTGTCGTGCCAGGCGAAATCGGCGGTTTCGATATTGTCCGGCGAGATCGATTCCCACAGCAGCGGGTACCGGAGCGTTCGTATGCCAAGCTGCCGGATGCGGTCCAGATCGTCCAGCCTGCCGGCATGTCCCGTCTCCGATAATTCGTCACGCCATCGGTTCCTCAACCGAATGATGCTGCACTCGACGCCTCCCCAGATCTCCGGCGTGGCCTGCATGGTCTCGGTCCGCATCGTCGCCGCCAATCATTAAATCGCTTGCAGAATGCCGCTCATCTTGGACACCGCGGTCTCAAGAGGGGCGCGGTTGTCACTGGGAACCGAGGCTTCGATTCTCCGGTAGGTGGCGAGGGCCTGACCGACGACCTGGTCCATATTGTAGTAGCGGTAGGTAGCCAGCCTGCCGACGAACCAGACGTCTTCCGTGGTACGCGCCAGGGCCTCGTACCTCCGATAGCGATCGGCGTTCTCCGCCGTCGGTACGGGGTAATAGGGGTCGCCGTCCGCCGTTGGGTATTCAAAGGTCAAACTGGTCCAGGGATGCTGCTGACCCGTTAGGTGCTTGTACTCAGTGACGCGCGTGTAGTCGTGCTCCATCGGGTAGTTCACGACGGCCACCGGCTGGTGCCATTCCTTTTGCAGCGTCTTGTGCTCGAAGCGCAGCGAGCGATAGGGCAGCCGGCCGTAGCAGTAGCCGAAATACTCGTCGACCGGTCCCGTGAAGATCAGCCGCTTGTAGGCGAACTCTTCGCGCATCTGCGAATAGTCGGTCTTGAGCATGACCTGGATGTTCGGGTGATGAAGCATGCGCTCGAACATGCGAGTATAGCCGGCGGCAGGCATGTACTGAAGCTTGTCAGTGAAATAGCGGTCGTCGCGATTGGTCCGGGTCGGCACGCGCGCGGTCACCGACTTGTCCAGTTCCGAGGGGTCGACGCCCCATTGCTTGCGGGTATAACCGCGGAAGAATTTCTCGTAGAGCTCACGCCCGACACGACTCACCACCACGTCTTCGGACGATCTGATTTCCTTGACCGGCTCGGCGCGCGCAGCGAACCACTCCTCGAGCTGCTCCGGCGTCAGATCCAGCCCGTACAGTGTGTTGATCGTTTCGAGATTGATCGGGACCGGCACCAGCTTCTTGTCGACTTCGGCCAGGACCCTGTGCTCATACGGACGCCATTCGGTGAACTGCGAAAGATGATCGAAGACCTGCTCGGAGTTGGTGTGGAAGATGTGTGGTCCATATTTATGGATCAGCAGGCCGGCCTCATCGTAGCAGTCATAGGCATTGCCGCCGACATGCGGACGCCGGTCGACCACCAGGACCCGGTCTCCCCGCTGGGAGGCGAGGCGCTCGGCGAGCACACTCCCGGCAAAGCCGGCGCCGACAACCAGCCAATCAAACATAGCTGCTCTCCGACGCATGTATCGCTTGGGGACCGGACGTGCGCCGCTCTCGCGTCTCCGTGATAAGCGAAAGCATTTCCTGCCAGGTCGACCTCCAGGACATGCCCGACAGGTGTCGATCCACCTTTCGCAGCCACTCGTCCTTCGGGCGAGCCAGCAGATGTTCGGCACGCTCTATGAATTTCTCCGCAGTATCAGCGATTTCGACCAGGCCGAGCTGTCCGTACGGCCGGACAACATCCCGGACCGAGGTCGAAATCACCGGTACGCCGGCGGCGAGGAATTCCGGGGTCTTGGTCGGGCTGATGAACTGGGTCGACTCGTTCCTGGCGAACGGCATGATGCCGACGTCCCACCCGGACAGATAATGAGGAAGCTGGTTGTAATCCCTGCCGCCCAGCCAGTGAACGTTCGGCCGGCGCGGAAGGTCTGCCGGGTCGATCTTGACCACCGGGCCGATCATCACGAACTGCCAATCCGGCCGCAAGGCTGCCATGCGATCCACCAGGTCCAGATCCATGCGCTCGTCGATGACGCCGAAGAAACCAAGCCTGGGGCCGGGGATCCTGTCCTGATCGAGAGACGGCGTACCGGCAAGGCGGGCCTTGCCGAAATGAGCCTTGTCGATGCTGCTTGGAAATGGGTGGATGTTGCGATGACGATGCTGCTTGGCCTCATAAAGGCTCTGACCACCGGTGAAGACGACATCGGCGCGCCTGAGAAGTTCGCGCTCCAGCGCCATCATCCGGGGCGGCGCCGCGCGGAAGCTCGAAAGCTCATCCATGTTGTCGTAGACGCAAAGCTCAGCGGAAATGTGCCGGCTGAGAGGCAGGGCCATGGGCGTATAGTACCACAGCAGTGCTGGCGTTGCTTCGAGGCTTTCCACCAAGCCGTCAACCAGCTTGCGTTGCGCACGCGTGATCTGCGGTCCGTTGAGATGTCTGGGAATGTGCGGCACGACCACCGTCACCCCGTCAGTGCTCGTATAGCTTTTCTGGTAGGCAGTGGTTTCTTCCGTAAAAATCGGCTCTTCGAAGAAAAATACATCGTAGCATTGGCTTGCCTGGGTTAGAATGTGCTGCGGTCTTTGAAAAACGAAGTTCCATCTAAGGTGAGAGAAGCACAATAAGCTTCTGCGGATTTGTGGCAGCCTGTGGTTGTTTTTACGCTGAAGATCGATATCCATCTTGGTCCTTAGAAATATTATGAGAGGCGTTCAGTGCCAGCCAAACCTCGCCGTCGCGCGGATGTTCCGCACGATGTATTAAATGATGCTGGCAGTGATGTTGAATTATGGTTTGCAGCCGGCATACCGCGCCGGCAGCTCTATCTCCTGACGTTCTGAGGTGGTACTCACAGAGCGGCCCCGGCCGAACGTCCCATGCAGCCGTTCGCCCGTGTTCAGGCGAGGCATCGAGCCGTAAAACGTCCAGCGCCCATGAAACATGTTCGCTCAGTCCCTCCGGATGAACTCGCCGAACAATAGCAAGCGTTGCGGCGGCGGGTGTACTGCAGGCAGAGCGAGGGGCAGAGCCAACAATAAGGGTAGCAACCCAGCTGATCTGGACGCAAGCAAACACGCGCAAGTGGCTGCAGTACACCGGCGTTGGAGCGCTGCCCTGAGATAATCCTGGCGCGACCGTCACGCCGGATGCAGACACTGCGGTGCTACCACTCCGGCACCGCGGAGATTTGTGGATGGTTGCGTGCCGCGTCCGCGATTTCTGGAATGAACTTCGTCTCGTCGGGTCGTGTCCCATCGGGTGGTGTAGCTCGGCGGTTACGAGGCCACTCACGAGCGCGGTTAGTAGCGCTGTAGCGAGTGAGCGGCGTGTCGGTGGTCATCGGCGCTTTCCGGTAGAGTTTGGTTGTTGACACCAACCCCACTTCGGAAGGACCACCGATGACCGACGACATGATGAACCTGCGCACGCTCGTGGAGAAGACCCCGGATGCCGATCTGCTGCGGGAGATGATCGGCTTTGCCGCCGAGCGGCTGATGGAAATGGAGGTTGGGGCTGCCACCGGAGTGGCTATGGCGAGAAGAACCCGCTGCGGCTCGCCCAGCGCAATGGCTACCGCGACCGGGACTGGGAGACGCGGGCCGGCACGGTCGAGCTGCGCATCCCGAAGCTCAGGAAGGGAAGCTACCTCCCGGGTTTCCTCGAACGCGCCGCATGGCCGAGAAGGCGCTGACCGCCGTTATCCAGGAAGGTTATGTGCAAGGCATCTCGACCCGATCGGTTGACGACCTGGTCAAGGCCATGGGGATGAGCGGCACTCTCCAAGAGCCAGGTCTCGCGGCTGTGCGAGGAGATCGACGGCAAGGTGAAGGCCTTCCTCGAGCGGCCGATCGAGGGCGATGGTCGGAGCGCGTACGGAACGTCAATAAGGCTCCGGCTTTGGCGCGCACAATCACGAACCCTCGACCATTCCGACACATCGAAGCGCTGCCGGAGGAGGAACTTAGCGGCGAGGTTGCAGTTCGGCCCGGGGACCTGAAGTCCTGAGGCCTAAGTGAGCAGCAGAAAGACCATGCCCGTACGATCATCCGGCATTAAACTGGCTCCGTCGGACACCTGCCTGAGTTCCGCCGCCGCGTTGCTCCTGTTGTTTTCTATCAGTCTCGCCCAAAGCTGGGCAGCGCTTGCCGGGGACACGGACACCGCGCTCATCAACTGGGCAAGAGCGAAGACCCTTCTTGTCGAGCAACTCGACCGGGAGCCGCGATCGGTAGATGCCCAGTTCAATGAGCCGACCCTGATCAGTCGCGCCGTGACACCGGTCGTTGCGCCATCAGCTGACGAGCGCGCGCGGAATGCGGCGACTAGCGACTTATACGTGCAGATATATGGGCGGCCGTCGCTTAAGAGCTTCCTCTGGACGGGTGTCGAATCCGGCAATCCCTTGACCCGCGACGAAAGCTACCGCTGGGATTCCCTCGACGACCAAGGCCTCTTTGACCACGAGCGGCGGCGTGTCTTAGCTGCCCGTCTGCTTTATCTCGGGATCCTGAACGTCAGGCTTGGCCTCTCGAACCACTTGATTGATCCGGAGCGGGACGAGACCTGGCTGGCGCATGACGGGCTGATCGACGACCTCGACCGCGCCGGCCTGCGGGTCAGCCTCGACCTGCACCATTTCGGCATCGAGGATCGGTTCCGGGTCGCCGGACCGGACGGTCGCACCAAGGGCCGGGCCAGCTACTACCTCAATCAGGACTGGCCAGCCTATTTCGCCGCCTTCTCGCGGGCGGCGATCAATCGCTATGGCCCAAGGATCAAGGCAGTGACCTTGATCAACGAGCCGGAGACGACCATCGGCTTCAACAGCGAGATGTGGAACGGGGCATTTCCGCGTTGGCAAAGCCCGTTGCACACCACCTACTACATCGAGCGTGCCGTGCAGGTCGCCAAGGCCGCCGTGCTGGCGCGGCTTGCCATAGAGGAGGAACTGGCGCCAAGCAAACGGCGCATGCTTTACATCCACCCCGAGGCAGCGGTCTTCAAGCCAGGATGGGATGAGTTCAACCGGCACATACGCTTTTTCGGCAGCGACCTGATTCTTGGAGAGGACTGGCTGCTCGAAGCGGATTTCGAAAAGCTGGAGCTAATGACGCCCGCCGAGCACCTCGCGAAATGGAACGCGACCGCGCCCTCGTCGCGCACATCCCTGGATTGGGCCATCAAGCATTATCTCGACGGCAGCCCGGCGACCGGCCGGCCGCTGCCGGACAGCCTGCAGCGGGTCCTGCATATGCTGAAGGAAGTCCAGGACCTGCATCGAAAACTAAACAGGGAGTTCAAGGTAACGATGAAGAGGGACACCGTTTTCGGGGTCGACTATTACGCTCACAACGAGGACTTCGACACGAAAGGAAAACACCTCAGTGCCGAGCCCCAGAATTATGCCGGCGAGGTCAGTTCAGGCGCGCGCGCGGGCCTCGAGGCGGTGATCACCGACTACTACAATCGCTACCACCTGCCTATGATGGTCACCGAAACCGGAACGCCCTATTTCAACTATGGCGCGCGCTGGCACCAGGAGATGCTGCTAGAATGCGCTGCGGCTGCATCGGCTGGCGTCCCGTTGCTTGCTTACTCCATCTACCCGCTGCTCGATAGCTGGGGGTGGGAAACAGCCCTGTCGGTGTCCAGGCCGCAAACCCTCCTCAACCCCTCCGGCATTTTCACGCTGGCTCTTGAACCACGACCGTTTGCCGGGCGTCTCCTGAGATCGCTGAAGGCTGGTTTTCAACCCTGAGCGCAGCCCGGTGAGCCCCGAACGCACGCGCTATAATCTCATGGTGGCGCGCGGACAATGCCGGGGAGGGCGCCCGCATCCCTGGCAACGCCTCTCTCGGGGTTGGCTGTTCCGCGACGGGCGACGATGGTGAACCCGGTTCAACCCGTTCCTCGGCGATCAGCCTGGCGCCGCAACGCCTCGCCGGTATCCACCCGGCGTGCCAGTGCCCTGCCGAGGTGCTCGCCCTCCTGCTTGGCGCCCTGTGAAAGGTCCGGCAATGGCTGGCCGTTCTCGTCGAGGAACAGCGCCACGTCGCCAAGCGCGAAGATGTCGGAACGGCCGATTACCTGCAGGTCGGATGCAACCTTCACCCGGCCGCCGCGGTCGAGCCCGAAACCAAGCCGGGCGGCCAGCGGCGAAGCGGCCACTCCGCGGCCCAGAGCGTCAAGGCCACCGGGATGACCTTGCCGCCTACCGTGATCTTCTGTGCTTCGACCGCCTCGACGCGATTGCCGAGGGGCGACCTCGACGCAGAGCCTTTCCAGGCGCAGAATCCGCCAGCTGCAGACGGTCGCCGGCATCGGCGAGTATGATGCTTGTCTTCTCCGGCCGGATGTTACGGAAGTCGCGCGCCAGGGTGTGCCGGCTGAGTTCTGCGATCGAGCCCGCGAGTTCCACGCCGGTCGGGCCGCCTCCGATGATGGCGATCGTCATTAGCCGGGATTGCTCGACTGGATAGGTTATCCGTTCCGCAAGCTCGAACGACAGCAGCAATCGCGACCGGATCGTGCCGGCATCCTCGATGGTCTTCAAGCCCGGACAACCTGAGCCCAGCTGTCCTGGCCGACATAAAACGGCTGCGAACCGGTTGCCGGGACCAGTATGTATAGGGAACCGTGGTTCCATCGGCCAGCACAAGCATCCCGCCCTCGGTGCCGATCTCAGCGACATCGCCGAAGAGGAACTGAACCGAGGGACAGCGGCCCAGTATCTTGCGGATTGGCTTGGCGATGTCAGGCGCCGACAGGGCGGCGGTTGCAACCTGATAGAGCAAGGGCTGGAACAGGTGGTGATTGTGGCGGTCGATGATCGTCACCCCCGATCTCCGCCTTCCGAGCGCCTTGGCAACCTTCAGACCGGCAAAGCCACTGCCGACCACGACGATGCGCGAATTCAAGATTCGCCCATGCCTGCTCTTGGCGAGTTGCATGCTTGATGCTCCTGTCCGGTTCGAAAGTCATAGGCTGTCAGGTATGGCTCGCAGCGATCTGAACTCAGGGCTCGCTCCGGCGGGATCGGTCCAGG
Organism: Mesorhizobium australicum WSM2073; assembly: GCF_000230995.2. Lineage (NCBI taxonomy): Bacteria > Pseudomonadati > Pseudomonadota > Alphaproteobacteria > Hyphomicrobiales > Phyllobacteriaceae > Mesorhizobium > Mesorhizobium australicum. The sequence goes on from NC_019973.1 coordinate 2,823,371, forward strand.
CGAGGCATCCGGCAATAATTGGCGTCGTGCTGACGACTAGGGCGCCGCGCACATAAAGGATCACCAACCCGCGCCACGAGACGCGGTCGACCGCCCAGACGGTGCCGCTGCCGTCGACCCATTTCAGACGGGCGTCGGCGACTTGAATGGCCCGCATCATCGTCGCTGGTTCCATGCCGCCCCGAAAGACGATGACCGAATTGGCGGCACCGTTGAAGAGCGGGCCGGCGCCCGCTGCCAATCCTGCAAGCAAGACGATGCTGGTAAGCGCTGCCGACGCGCCGCGTGCCGGTCCGCCGCGGTTGGGCAGCACCACCACCATAAGAAGGGGCACAATGCCGAAGATGACGAGCCACGCCATATCCCAGGCGAGCGGCATGTCGCTGTTCATCTTGATCCGATGCAGCCCTAGCAGCCAATGGGACAAAACGGCATCAAAAATATGCCAGACGCCGAACCCGACCAAGGCAACCCGCAGGATCTCAGTCGTGGTCCCAGGCCGCGCGCCGGCCGCCCTCGCGGCCACAAGCAGCACTGCGCCGGCCACCGCGAGCACATACATGAAAAGGTGAAAGAGGCCGTCGGCCATGATCTGGAAGCGCAGGTTGGAGCCCGCCGGGTCGGCGAGGCCCGAGAGAAGATGATGCCATTGCAGGATCTGATGCAGGACGATGCCGTCGAGAAACCCACCGAGCGCGAAGCCGAGCAGCAGCCACCCTGCTCGGATTCTCCGATCGAACGTCTCGGCAATCGCATCCATGTCAGGACCACTGCCTCCAGGCCGGGGTGGGCCGTCGCGTAGGCGTGGACTGGTCTAGCGTGGGGTCGTGGAGGCCGTGACGCGCCTCGATCGAGAAGGCGGATATCAGCCCACCAACCACCGTCGTCAGAACCATTGCCGCAGCAATTATCGCCAGCATGAATGCTGATCCTCCTCCGCAGGGTGATGCTGCGCTAAGCCAAACCATGGCTTCCGTTGAATGTTCCAGACGCAGGTCTGTGGGGGGAACATTCAACTGCCAGCACGGTTCGGGTGCTGGTTGACGGACGGCCCAAGCGGAGACGGTCATGAGTGAACATATCGCAACAGATCTGGGCAGTCGCGACGACCACAGGCCAAGCGGCATTACCCGGTGGCTGTTCTCGACCAACCACAAGGACATCGGTACACTCTATCTGATCTTCGCTTTCCTCGCGGGCGTCATCGGTATGCTTTTGTCGGTGAGCATGCGAATTGAGCTGCAGCAACCCGGGATCCAGTTTTTCCCCGGACTGGCGTCGATGATCTACGGCTATCAAGGCGACGAGGCCATCGATGCGGGCAAGCAACTCTATAACGTCTTCACGACGGCCCACGCGCTGATCATGATCTTCTACACCGTGATGCCCGCCCTGATCGGCGGCTTCGCCAACTGGTTTGTTCCGATCATGATCGGCGCCCCCGACATGGCGTTCCCACGTATGAACAACGTTTCGTTCTGGCTGCTGCCACCGGCATTCATGCTGCTTTTGTTGTCGATCTTCGTGCCCAGCGTGCCGGGCGGCTATGGCTCCGGGACCGGCTGGTTTCTCTACCCGCCACTGTCGACCTCCGGCCATCCCGGTCCCGCGGTCGATCTGGTTATCTTGTCGCTGCACATTGCGGGTGCCTCCTCTATACTGGGGGCTATCAATTTTATTACGACCATCTTCAACATGCGCGCGCCGGGGATGACGCTGCACAAGATGCCCCTGTTTGTGTGGTCGATCCTCATCACCGGCTTTCTGCTGCTGCTAGCTCTGCCGGTGTTGGCCGGCGCCATCACCATGCTCCTGACCGACCGCAATTTCGGAACCACGTTCTTCGCGCCGGACGGCGGAGGCGACCCGCTGCTTTACCAGCATCTCTTCTGGTTCTTCGGCCATCCGGAAGTGTACATCATGATCCTGCCCGCCTTCGGCATCGTAAGTCAGGTGATCTCGACTTTCTCGCGAAGGCCGATCTTCGGGTATCTCGGGATGGTATACGCAATCGTGGCGATCGGGGCGATCGGCTTCGTCGTCTGGGCACACCACATGTACACAAGCGGAATAGGCCTCGACACTCAGCGCTACTTCACCTTCGCGACAATGGTGATCGCAGTGCCGACCGGGATAAAAGTGTTCTCCTGGATCGCGACTATGTGGGCCGGTTCAGTCAGCCTGCGGACGCCGATGCTCTGGGCGCTCGGCTTCATATTCCTCTTTACTGTTGGCGGGGTGACGGGCGTCCAACTCGCAAATGCCGGCCTCGACCGTGAATTGCACGACACATATTTTGTCGTCGCGCATTTCCACTACATACTTTCACTCGGAGCGATCTTCGGCATATTCGCGGGCTGGTATTACTGGTTCCCGAAAATGACGGGATATCTGTACAACCCACTCGTAGCTGGAATCCATTTCTGGACGACCTTCGTCGGTGTCAACCTCGTCTTCTTCCCCCATCACTTCCTTGGCCTGGCGGGCATGCCGCGTCGCTATATCGACTATCCCGACGCATTCGCCGGCTGGAACATGATTTCATCGTACGGATCATATTTGTCGGCCGCGAGTGTCGTGGTTTTCCTCTTCGGCATCTTGGAGGCTTTCTCCCGGCGAAGGGCGGCCGGCATGAACCCATGGGGAGCAGGAGCCACCACATTGGAGTGGGAGTTGACCTCTCCACCCCCTTTCCATCAATGGGACAAGCTCCCGAGAATCGAATGATGGCGGCTGCCGCGCGCGACAGGTGACGGGACGGTGCTGAGTTGGAAGGCGCGCCGCGCAGGCCGTGATCTTGAAGGGAGAACCTCCGCCTATCGGAAGCTGATCACGAGCACGGCGAAACAGCTGACGAGGGCTACCGCCCAGCAAAACAACCAGTTGGCGATCAGCAGAACCGATTTCAGCACGGTCGCGTGGCAGTAGTCTTCGATGATCGATTGCATGCCCAGCCGCATGTGGATGCAGTTGACCAAAATGAAGGCGATGAGGGCGGGTGCGACATAGATCGACCCGATGACGCGCACGACGACATCTCGAGGCTCTCCGATCAGCCTGATAACGACCGCGACGATGTAAATGACCAGGATCAACAGTGCAGCAGATGTCAGCCGTTCCAGTATGAACGCTTCGGTTCCATGTTTAGCCGATCCAAGGCCCCGCACTCGAGCCAGCGGAGTTCTGATTGAGCGCCTGTCAGCCATATTGCTTCCCGCAAATCACTTGGTGCGTTGCGCATCACCCGAGCTGTTGCTGTCCAACGCCCGATGGGTGCATAGGTTGCAAGCACGCTCTCAAGTCCAGCGAGGCGGGCTTTATAGGCTGTTAGCTGATACCCTGAACGCCATCAAATGTTCCTGCGACTGCCAGCTTTCCACAACTCGCTTTCAAGCAGCGAGATGCTGAGGCGGACCCGCATCGGTCTGCTTGACCAGCGGGGCCTTCACCGGTTCGACTCTGCGCGGCTGTAGTTCCGTTGCAACGGTGGCGCCAAACACAGGAATTTCAGCGAAACTTGGAACGGGGGAGGGGCATCGCCTGATGCGGACGGGCAAAACGAAACCGGGGTCTAGCCCGGAACAAATCATCGACGATCCGGTTCGGCAGGGTCCGACGATACTCATTCCAAATGTCGGTCATGTTGGCAGACGAAGGGAAGCTAAAGATGTCGAAATCTCTCGACTGCGCCGTTCCGAACAAAGGCAAGATGGAAACCGGCCCGAAAACATCTCCGCAACAGGATCCGGTGGAAGGCTCGCGCGAGACAATCGATCGCGAACTTGAGCGGACTGACGACGAAAACAATTCCGACGAAGCGGAACGCTTGCGCCGAGATCTGCGAAAAGAGGTGGCGGAAGAGACCGACTTGCCCGAACGCGGCTCGGCCTGAGGATCGCCGGAACCTTGCCAAGAGACATTGCGGGCTACCGTGCCCCGATGCTTCCGACGCACAGAACGGCCACTCGACGGTCATGATCACGGCCTAGCCTGTTCTATCAACGTAGGGTCGCCGAGACCAACCCCCTCTGGGACACGACCTGTCGCGGGTCGCATGCCGCCACGGTTTCGGCAACTCTGTCAGGCTGCGCCGGCCTCCCGGCCGCGCTGCGAGCGGGCAAGGTCTCGGGCTACTGCAGCGCCTCGGGGAAAGCCGCTGCGATCGCTGTAGTCGCGTGGCTTGGTTCCGTTGCGTGAGTGGCGCCCGGTCACGCCTTTCGCACCGATGATGTCGAGCAGTGCAAGACCGGCGACCATGGCAAGCGCAAGGCCCACATTGTCGCGCTTTGGGTTGTCATCCCGATACGCCGTCAGCAATGTCGCGATGTCCAGGCCGTCGCCAGCTACCCGACTCCACAACGCGGCCTGCTTGTCCACCGAAAGCGAGAGTATGCCGCTGCTTATTTCTCGCGCCCCATACGCGCGGATCAGCCCTTCCTTGCCGCTCATGCCGAGCGCGCCGGCAATCCGCTCGGCGCCAAGCAACTCGACGGCACCAAGCACGATGCTGAACCAGCCGAGCTTGCGGGCAAGGCCGTCGGAGGCGCCGACCACACTCGGCCCAGCCTTCAGCACTTTGGGATCGCCAGGCGATCGGGTGATGTTGGAAACTTTAGCAACCACGGTCATGACGATTTCCTACGGTTTCAGTACAACCTTGATGCAGCTGTCCTGCTTGTCGCGAAACACCTTGTACATTTCGGGTCCCTGCTCAAGCCCGACGGTATGGGTGATGACGAAGGACGGGTCGATCTGGCCATCTTCGATGCGGCGTAACAGATCCTCGGTCCAACGGTTGACATGGGTCTGCCCCATGCGGAACGTGAGCCCCTTGTTCATTGCCGGTCCCATCGGGATCTTGTCGACCAGGCCGCTGTAGACGCCGGGGATCGAGATCACGCCGGCCGGCCGGCAGACATAAATCATCTCACGCAGAACGTGCGGTCGATCATTTTCCATGAGCATCAACTGCTTTGCGCGATCGTAGAGGGTATCGGGCTGGGCCAGCGAGACGTGGCTTTCCATCCCGACGCAATCGATGCACTTCTCAGGACCCATACCGCCGGTGAGTTCCTGCAGCCGTTCAACGACACTTTCCTCGGCGAAATTGATGGCAATGGCGCCGCCTGCTGCGGCCATCGACAGCCGTTCCGGCAGGCAATCGATCGCCACCACCTGTTTCGCGCCGAGCAGCAGGGCGCTGCGTATCGCCATCTGCCCAACTGGGCCGCAGCCCCACACCGCAACGATATCGGTGGGCTCTATTTCGCACTGAGCCGCGGCTTGCCATCCGGTGGGAAAGATGTCGCCGAGGAAGAGGACCTGCTCGTCGGTAAGGCTGTCGGGCACCTTCACGTGCGTGGCGTCGGCGAACGGCACCCGCATGTACTCCGCCTGTCCCCCGGGATAGCCGCCGGTCAGATGAGTGTATCCAAACAGACCCGCGGTGGTGTGCCCGAACACCTTGTCACCGAGATTTTTCTTACGGTTCGTGCGTTCGCAAACCGAAAAGTTCTGTCGCTTGCACTGGTCGCACTCACCGCAGATTATGGTGAACGGCACGACGATCCGGTCGCCTTTCTTCAGAGCGCCGTTGACCCCCTTCCCGACCTCCACGACCTCCCCCATCATCTCGTGGCCCATGATGTCGCCGGGCAGCATGGCCGGCACAAAGTTATGGTAGAGGTGAAGGTCGGAGCCGCAAATCGCACAACTCGTCACCCTGATGATGGCGTCACGCTCATTCCACAATTTCCGGATCGGAAACCTGATCGCAGCGTATGTCTTCCTTGCCGTGCCAGACCAATGCCCGCATAGCTTGCTCCTCCGTCCCGGGCGCCTGGGAACGATCCGTCGAGGCAAGCAGCGGAGCGCTTAGATTGGAGCGAACAGCGTGGTGAGGCCTCTGGAGCGCTTGCAAGCGCACGTTGCGCAATTGCTCAATTGGACAACGTCTTCATCTGGGGTTCTCTACAGTGAAATCTCGCGGATCATGTCTCATCTGCTGAATGTGACAACTCAGGAGTTCTCCTGCTATGGCCGAGGCTGCATTTAAGCGCACATCTAAGCGTTAGTCAGAGCCGACATGTGGGGGCACCAATTTTCGGCGATGGGCCCGGAAGCTGACGACTGCAGCGGAGCTACCGGAGAACGGGCTTCGACAGGCGCGCTGAATGCGGGTGAAAACACACATGGTTACAGCCGCACCACCACCAGGTTCAATGCGTGCGCGGCAGCCGGAGGGGGCGCCCCGGTTGCGAGCCCTGACATAACACAAGCCCAGGCAACCACGAGCTCATTTCGGTACAGTCCTCAAGGTACCGGGCTGGCGGCGATTGCTTGGCGGAGACCATAATCCCCCACAGAGACAGCATGGGAGGGTTGTGGAATCTGCTCTCTCTAAGAGAGGCTTTGGGCCGGCGGCCGCTGGCTCGCGCCCGCGAGACTTCTTCGGCAACGAGGCAGATGCCACAAACGGCAATTGGCGATTGGACCCGTGCGGCGCTCATACGTCACCTCTCGTTCCGGGCCGGGTGCCGCGCCTTCCGGTAAGCCGCGCCTGAAGCAGCACTACGACCAGCAGGAAGAGCCCCCGGATTACGGACTGCCAGTAGGCCGAGAGGGAGATCCAACCCATCCCGTTTTCAAAGTTCAGGATGTTGAAAAGGATGCCGAGCAGGAGGACGCCGGCGAGCGTGGTCAAGACCGATCCGGACCCGCCGGTAAGCAGCGTGCCGCCCACAACCACGGCAGCGATGGCAAACAACTCCCAGCCGACGCCCTCGATCGGCTGGCCGGCCCCGAATTGCGAAGCAAGAACGACGCCGGCGAGCCCGGCCAGGCACCCGCTTGCGACATAGACGAGAAACTTGACGCGATCTGTGCGCAGGCCCATCAGCCGCGACGCATCCTCGCCACCGCCGATTGCCAGCACCGTCCGTCCCGTGCTGGTGTAGTTCAGGACGACCGATCCGAGCACGTACGCGACCAGGGCGATGATCGCCGGAATCGGGAAGATCCAGAAATTTCCTTGGCCGATGGCGGTGAAACCAGACTCGTAGGAAACCGACACCGTCTGGTTCCCGGCAAGAAGCAGCGCGGAGCCGCTTGCGGCCAGCATGGTGGCAAGCGTGGCGATGAACGGCATCAGGTTCCCGCGCGTAACCAAAAGCGCGTTGATCAGACCGGCCGCCAGCCCGGCGCCCACACCCGCCGCAAGGCCGGCCGCTATGCCGTGCGGGCTAGCCAGGGCCGAAGCGACGCTGCCCAGGGCAGCAACCGAACCCACGGACAGGTCAATGCCGCCCGTCATGATGACAAAGCACATGCCGAGCGCGACGAGCGCGAACATCGAATTGTAGCGCAGCACGCTCACCACATTGAAGAAGCCCAAGAAGCGGTCGTAGCGCAGGAATCCGAAGAGGACGAGCGCTGCAAGCGCGATGACAACACCGTAGGTGCCGATGATGCGGACCAGTCGGGCGCTGTTCATGGATTACACTCTGTGTTGCTGCTGCAGCCAGACGGCGAACGCGATGATGCCTGCCTTGACCACGAGTGCAGCGGCGTCGGGCACGCCATTGGCAAGCAGCGTGTAGCGCACCAGCTGGATGGTCAGCGCGCCGAGCAGCGTGCCGAAAATCGTTGCCTTGCCGCCGCTGAGCAGAGTGCCGCCAACCGCGACGGCCGCGATGGCATCGAGTTCCATGCCGAGCCCGACCAGATTTGCGTCGCTGGAGGAGTTGATTGCGATGACCACCAGGCCGGCCAGCCCTGCGCACAGGCCGCTGATCGCATAGACCGCGAGCTTGATCTTCGATACCGCGATGCCCGCGAGTTCCGAGGCCTCTTCATTGCCGCCGACCGCCAAGATGCTTCGTCCAAACACCGTGCGGTGAAGCGCCCACGCCGCCGCCGCGACCAGCACCGCCATTATGATGACCTGCGCAGGGATGCCGAGCGGACGGGCAAGCCCGATCCATTGGAATTGCGGCACGCGGAAGGTCTGCAGATTGCCGTTTGTCATCACCTGGGCGATCCCGCGCCCGGCGATGAACAGCACCAGCGTTGCGACGATAGGCTGGATGCGGAAGCGGGAGACCAGCCAGCCATTGAACAGTCCGAACAGGCCGGCAACGAGGATCGAGGTGATCATCGCGACGGCCACCGCCAGATAGATGTTCCCGACCGGGAAAATCGTCCCCAGGAAGATCATCGGTGCCAATGCGCCGGAAATCGCCATCAGCGACCCAACCGAAAGGTCGATCCCGCCTGTGGCGATTACCAGCGTCATCCCGACCGCGACGATAACTATCGTGCAGACCTGGGTCAGGTTGACGTTGAGCGTCTGCAGCGTCGCGAAATTGCGCGTATAGGCAAGATTGAAGGCGATGAGCACCACCAGCGCGATCACCGTGCCGTAGCGCGCCAGGAAGCCGAACAGATTGAAGCCGCGGGTTCCGGCGTCGTGGGCTGCGGATGGCCTGGTCAGATCGCTCACGCTGCCGTCCCTTCCGCCGAACTCCCATGCGCCATCGCCGCGAGCACGTCCTCCTCGCTCGTTGCCTGGCCTTCCAGTTCGGCCACGCTCTCCCCCTCGCGCAGGACGAATATCCGGTCGGCCCCTTCCAACACTTCCTCAAGTTCCGAGGAGATCATCAGCACGCCGAGCCCGTCATCGGCAAGTGTGCGGATGAGGCGCTGGATCTCGCCCTTCGCTCCGACATCGATGCCGCGTGTCGGCTCGTCGAGAATGAGCAGCTTCGGGTTCATCGCCAGCCAGCGGGCGAGCAGCACCTTTTGCTGGTTCCCGCCGGAGAGTTCCCGGACCTTCTGGTTGGGACCAGAGCATTTGATGCCGAGTTCGCGAATGAAACGCTCGACGATCTCCCGCTGCCGGGCTTCGTTGAGGATGCCGTTGCGACTGATCTTTGGCAGCAGTGCCAGCGTTATGTTCTCCGCCACCGTCATCTCCGGCACGATGCCCTCGGCCTTGCGGTCCTCTGTGCAGAAGCCCAATCCGGCCGCGATGGCGTCGGCGGCTCGCGCGGGGCGGTAGGATGCCCCTTCCATCGTCATCTCCCCGGCCTTCAGGCGGTCGGCGCCGAAGACAAGCCGGGCTGTTTCGGTGCGGCCAGCACCGAGCAAGCCGGCAAAGCCGGCGATCTCGCCTCGGCGCACGTCGAAAGTCACATCACGAACCGACTGGCCAGCTGCCAGCCCCTGCGCGGCAAACAGCACGTCGCCGATCCTGGATCGATCGCGCTCGCCGAATGCGGTCGCATGGCCCTCGACCGCCGCGACATCGCGGCCGAGCATGGCCGCGACCAGTTCCAGCCTGCCGATGTCGCTCATAGCGGCGCTGCGCACCGTGCGGCCATCGCGCATGATCGTGACCCGGTCGCAGACCTCGTAGAGCTCGTCGAGCTTGTGGCTGACGAATAGAACCGAAACGCCCTCGACCTTGAGCTGCCGGATGACGCTGAACAGAACCGAGACTTCACGCTCATCGAGCGACGACGTCGGCTCATCCATGATCACGAGGCGGGCGGAAAATCCGATGGCGCGGGCGATCGCTACCATCTGCTGCGTGGCGGTGTTGAAGTCGCTGAGTGGGTGGCGCACGTCGATGTGCATCGAAAACCGGCTGAGCAGGCGCTCGGCTTCCGCATGCATCGCCCTCCAGTCAAGCAGGCCGCGGCGGCGGTTCTCGCGTCCGAGGCAGATGTTCTCGGTCACCGAGCGAAGCGGGACGAGATTGATCTCCTGGTAGATGGTGCTGATGCCGCTGACCTGTGCCTGATGCGGAGAGCCGACCTCGAACGGCTTCTGCTCGAACAGCACCTGGCCCGCATCCCGGCGGTAATAGCCGGTGAGCACCTTGATAAGCGTCGACTTGCCCGCGCCGTTCTGGCCGATGAGGGCGTGGACCTCGCCCGGCCCAACCTGGAGCGACGCGTCTGCGAGGGCAGGGATGCCGGCAAAACGCTTCTGGATGTCACGCATGTCCAGGAGCAGCGCGGCTGGGTCCGGCTGAGCGGTCATCGGCGAACTCCGAAACCCTACCCGCCGGAGCGGGTAGGGAAGATGGCAGGAGAGTGGATATCAGAATGCAATAGCGAAGTCTCTCTTCGCATTCGTCGCGTCGAAGAAGGCATCCTCGTTCTTGATGAAGGGCGGGATCTTCTTACCGGCGGCATAGTCGGCCATCGTGGCGAAAGCCTTGGGCCCGAACAGCGGGCTGCAGGCGCAGATGGCGCCGATCTTGCCGTCGATGATCGCCTGGACGCCTTCCTTCTCGCCGTCGATCGACAAGATCAGCACATCCTTCCCGGGGGTCTTCCCGGCGGCCTCCAAAGCGGCGATCGCACCCAGCGCCATCTCGTCATTATGCGCGTAGATGATATCCGCATCGGGATGCGCCTGAAGCAGCGTCTCGGCCACCTGGCGGCCCTTGTCGCGGGCGAAGTCGCCCGACTGGGACGCCAAAATCTTGAATTCCGAGTGCTTGGCGATGAAATCGTCGAAGCCCTTCTTTCGGTCGGTCGCTGCCGACGCGCCAGTCGTGCCTTCGAGTTCGATGATCTTCGATTTTCCGTTGGCGTTCTTGACCAGCCATTCGCCGATACGGGTTGCCTCCTCGATGAAATCGGAACCGATGAAGCAGACATAGTCCTCGCCGGGCTTTGCCATAGTGTGGTCGACGTCCCGATCGATCAGGAAGACCGGGATGCCGGCATCGCGGGCGGCCAGGATGACGGGCACCAGCGGTTTGTCCTCGCGCGGAGGCAAGAAGATAGCGTCGACGCCTTGTGCGATCATCGAGTTTACGTCGGCGGCCTGCTTTGCAGACGACCCTGCGGCATCCGTATAAACCAGTTGATGGCCTAGCTTGGCGGCTTCGTCCTGCATGCTCTTGGTCTCGGCAAGGCGCCACGGATTGTTGCTTTCTGTCTGGGCGAAGCCGACCTTGTACTTGTCCTTCTTGGCCAGCGGCGGCAGCGCCGCAGAGGCGCGTGAGCCGAGCGTCAGCGCGACAGCGCCGGCGGCGGAGCCTACGAGTAGTTTTCGACGGGTAATGATCATGCTCTTTCCTCCTTGATTGTCGCTTTGTGCGAGCGTGGACTTTCCTCACGATTTCGGCCTGACGGTCTTTGCATGCTCCCGTCGGCAACCTGGATCAGTTCTATGCCGCCTCCAGGATGAAGTCGGCGCAGCGGTCGCCCAGCATCATCGCCGGCGCGGCAGTGTTGCCGGCATTGATGTTCGGGCAGGCCGACATGTCGGCAACCCGCAGATTGTCTATCCCGCGCACGCGCATCGCTGCGTCCAGTACCGCCATCCGGTCGCTGTCGGCGCCCATTCGACATGTGCCGGCCGGATGATAGTTGGTCTTGACGAAGCGCTTGCAATGTTTTGCCAGCGCCTCATCGCTGAGATCATCCTGACTCGGTACGGCGATGGCCTTGACCCGATCGGCGAGGGGCTTGGTCTGGAAAGCCTGCAGGAAATAACGCTGACCAGAGATCATGTCCCGCATGTCGTCTGGATGTTTGAGCAGATTGGGCGAAACGACTGGCATGTCCTTGGGGTCCGCCGAACGCAGCCTCACGAAACCACGCGACTTCGGCTTCACCACAACCGTCGTGACGGTAAGCCCATAGGTGTTCTCGACCAGAGTGAGGATATCGCGGTCCAGATAGACGTGCGGAACGCAGAAGGCCTGGATCGTCGGTTCACCATCCGGATCGGCCGGATTGACGAAGGCGCCGGCCTCGACGCCGGCCGACAGGATCGTGCCGGTGCCGAAGAGTTTAAAATGCAGGCCGTTCCTGATCATTCGCCAGCCTTGGCCTTGCCTGAAATAGCCGTAAGGGCCGTTTGCCGTGGCGATGATCGGGACCTCGGGATGGTCGATCAGATTCTCGCCGACCCCGGGAAGGTCGGCGACGCAGGCAATGCCACACCCGGCAAGCGCGTCGGCTGGACCGATACCGGACAGCATGAGCAGTTTCGGCGAGATGAGGGCGCCGGACGAGACAATTACGTCGGCATCCGCATAGGTGGTATGCTCGGCGCCCGATGCATCGGAGTAGACGACGCCGGTAGCCCGTCCGTTCTCGATCAGCAGCCGGTTGACAGTGCAGTTGAGCTTGAGGGTCAGCTTAGGGTCATTCGTCAGCGGCTCGATGAAAGCGTAGGCGGCGCTGCTGCGCTTTCCGCGCCGGTTCATGAACTGGTAGAAGCCGACGCCGCGCTGCGAAGGCCCGTTGAAATCATGGTTGTACGGCAGTCCCAGCCCCTGGACCGTCTGCACGAACCAACGCGAAACATCATCGATGTGGCCTGGATCCGAGACCAGCAGCGGACCTTCGATGCCGTGCAGTTGGCCGCCCAGCCGATTGTTTCCTTCCATGCCGGTGAAGTGCGGAAGCACCGCCTGCCAATTCCAGCGTACGCCGGCATTGTTGCCTCGCAGCATCTCGTCCCACTCGTCGTAGTCGGCCGAGCGGCCTCGCATATACACCTGCGCGTTGACCGAGGTGCCGCCGCCCAGCACGTTGCCTTGCGAGATTTCATGAACGCGGCCGTCGAGGTGGGCTTGCGGCTCGGTGCGGTGATAGCGCATGAACTTCGAGCCGTTGATCATCTTGAAGATGCCGGGCGGCATGTCGAGCAGGGGGTGATGATGGGAATGGCCGGCCTCCAGCAGCAGGGTTCGCCTTCCTGCTTTGACCAACCTTGCCGCCGCGACGCATCCGGCTGCCCCGCCGCCCACCACGATATGATCGTAGGTCTGCGTCATGCCTCAGGCGCCTCACGGCTTTCGAATGTACCGCGGACATACTCCCACGCCGCCGAAAGATGGTTGAGCAGTGCCCGCTCAGCGCCGTCAGGATCGCGCTCGATAATGGCCATGCAGATTTCCCGATGGCTAAGGAAATTCACTTGGTTGCGCTCGGGCGATCGGGGCATGCGCATCCACTGTGGCGACAGCCAGGCGGTGAATGCCTTGTGCACTACAGGCAGCACTGGGTTACGGGCAGTGTCGTAAAGCACGGCATGGAAAGCCACGTCGGTTGCGTAGAATTGCTGCGAGTCTGGAATAGCCGCTTCGTTCATCGCCAGCGCGGCCCTGAGCGCTGCGATGTCTTCCTTGCGAGCATGGATAGCCGCGTTGCGAGCTAGAGATCCCTCGAGGAAGACGCGCAAATCATAGAGGTTCTTCACGCCTGCCTGGTCGCTCAGCAGATGGCCGACAATTCCCTCGAGGGCGCCGAGCGCGGCGTCCAGACCGGGCCTGCGTGCAATTGGCCTGAAGCGTGGACGCGCTTCCACCAGCCCGCGGCTGGCCAGGCGCGCAATCGCCTCACGCACAACGCCCCGGCCCACGCCATATTCGATCATCAGTTCGCGCTCTGCCGGCAGGTAGCTGCCGTCGCCAAGTCTTCCCGAGGTGATCTCGGCCTCGATGCCAGCCACCATCGCGTCGGCCGCGCGGGCGGCAGTAATTGCCACGGGCATCTCACGACGGTCTCCCGCATCCAGCAAGCTTTCTTCCTCCCCAGCAGTGATGCCATTAGAAAGCAAATCGGACTAAAGCACAAGCTCATGCATGGTTTTGTAGGACCAAATGAATGGCCATGCTCAGTAGTTGGCTCGAAGGCGGTCGAATCGGTTGCCAGATGGCAAGCTCGGTGCAATTATGGTCTGACGAAAAAGATGATTGGGAAGAAGCATGAACGGCACCGAGATCAAGGAGGTCGAGACCCGGCTGTTCCGGGTCCCGCTGCGTGAGGTGATGACCGATGCCAAGCACGGCGCGCACACGCATTTCGAGCTGGTGACCGTCACGTTGAGGCTTGCCGATGGAAGCGAGGGCACGGGCTACACCTACACCGGCGGCAAGGGCGGCTATGCCATCAAGGCAATGATCGAGCATGACCTCGCGCCGTTCCTGCAGGGACGCGACGCGACCGGAATCGAGACGCTCTATGACGGCATGCTGTGGCACATCCACTATGTCGGGCGCGGCGGCATCGCTTCTTTCGCGATATCAGCGATCGACATTGCGTTGTGGGATATCAAGGGCCGGCGCAGCGGATTGCCGCTGTGGCAAATGGCTGGCCGGGCAGGGAAGACCGCCAAGGCCTATCGGGGCGGCATCGACCTGAACTTCACCCTCGATCAGCTTCTGGCCAGCATCGATTCCTATCTGAAGGCCGGCTTCACAGCGGTAAAAATCAAGGTCGGCAAGGATAATCTCGCCGATGATGTCGCCCGTGTGAAGGCGGTGCGCGAGCGCATCGGGCCCCAGACCACCTTTATGGTCGACGCCAACTACGCGCTGGACGTCCCGCGAGCGATAGAAGCAGCGAGAGCATTCGCGCCATACGATCTGCTGTGGTTCGAGGAGCCCATCATACCCGACGACTTTGAAGGTTACGCCAGCATTGCCAAGGCAACCGGTATGCCGCTGGCCATGGGGGAAAACCTGCATGTCATCGAAGAGTTCGAGCATGCCTTTGCTTGGTCTAAGCTCGGTTACATCCAACCTGACGCCTCCAACTGCGGCGGAGTGACGGGCTGGCTGCGCGTGGCAGCGCTCTCCCGCAAAGCTGGCATTCCGGTCTGCAGTCACGGAATGCAGGAACTTCACGTCAGCCTCGTTGCAGGTCAGACAAATGCCGGCTGGGTAGAGGCGCATAGCTTCGATATTGACCAATACACACTTGAGCCGCTTAGACTTCAGGATGGTTTGGCGATAGCACCCGACGAGCCTGGGGTGGGCGTGGTCTTCGATTGGCAGAAATTGGCGACCTTCACGGATACGACCGCCTGAACCGCGGCACACGGCAAGACTTCGACGGCATCAGTTTGCCTGGGCACCGTTCGTGCCTCTCATTGTGCATGTGTTGCGCCAGGACACGTCGCCGAGCACAGTGCCTTGTCGCTCCGCACGACTACGAGCTCGGTCGGCAGCAGGGAGCTATCTTTGGGTACGATGAGGGCCAGTTCTGAGGAACCAGACAGTGATCCTGCGCGGGTTGGAATCGGAATTGCGACCGGCTCAGGCTTCAGGCGTCCACTTTCATCACTGAACAGCAACGGCAGCTGTTCGGCGAAATCTGAATTGGGCTGTTATCACAGTTAATTGTCAGCCTCCGGCAACTTGGGTAACTGGTATGCAGCTTTTCAGGAGAGCCGCATGTTTACCCGGCCGTTTTCTGGAACCGAACGAAATTGAAATGCTTGCCCGAGTTGCTGAGACGATCAGTAACGAGCGCGGTGTCGCGTCCAAGTCGCCACAGCGGGAGCGCTTGGCTGCACATCTACTCAAGCTGTTCATGAACGGCTTAGCTGGGGAGTATGAATTGCTGGACGCCGAGAGAAACAGGGCTCGACCTCAGGGCACGACTGTTCCGAAGATCTCTGACAGCGCCATTGGTATCAGCGGAGCTGATTGGCATGAGCCCGCATCCATCGCGGTGACTGCTTGGCAAGGCAGGTCGCATTGACTGCGCCTTTCCGAGCGCTTTTGGCGCCGCCTCCGCTGCATTCCCACTCGAGTGTCGCCGGTAATTGGCTTGTCCGGTCAGACAACTGCTACTCCAGACCATCGGTGGCGGAATTCAAGGTGCTTCGCAGGGAACTTGGGCGCTCGTCAAAGACATGAGAGCAGTGGGAGCAGGCAATCGGGCTCGGGGGCGGAAAGCAACATGCCAAGCCGACCAGCGCAGCGCGGAGCAAAGCGCCAGACGGGAATCGCGACAGGCCGCTCCAGGGAAGCGGCCGGGTTTCGCAACGAAGATTGGCCTGCCTGCGCCGATGCGCGCGAACTTTCTTGAATTACCGTGACACTCAAGACGCGCTTGAGCGTGAGGCAGGCAAGCAGAATATTCGTGGACCAGCACCCTGATCAGCGAGCTTTGTGTGTTTCCTAGGGGTTGAAATTGTCTGATCCTGACAGGCACGCCCTCATCGTGCCGGCTTCTGGCAATTCACCCAAAAATTTGCTCATGGCATCTGGATGCGCCGCCAGTCTTGTCTGCCAGACAGACCAGCGCGTGGCCAGGTATTCGCGCGTGCAACCGCCTTCTGCGAAGATGGTAACGGGATGCGAGGGGGGCGGCCGGCGCTTGCGCCTCAAGCCCTGAAGCGACAGATCAGTGGAACATCCCCGTCGTCGCGTGGTTGGGCGCAGCGGTTAACAGGAGACGAATGAATATGATCTCTGATGTGGACACCCTCGACCTGCAAGAGAAACTGCCGAAGCAACAGCAGCATGCTCCGGGCCAGACGAACGCAATGTCGCCGCGGCCCGATCACGGGGAGCACAGTTACGAGGGGAGTGGCAAG
Organism: Mesorhizobium australicum WSM2073; assembly: GCF_000230995.2. Lineage (NCBI taxonomy): Bacteria > Pseudomonadati > Pseudomonadota > Alphaproteobacteria > Hyphomicrobiales > Phyllobacteriaceae > Mesorhizobium > Mesorhizobium australicum. Next base: position 2,839,730 of record NC_019973.1, read on the forward strand.
CTTGAAGGCAAAACGGCTATTATCACGGGTGGAGACTCCGGGATCGGTCGCGCAGTGGCCATCGCTTTCGCCAGGGAGGGTGCCGATATTGTCTTGTCTTACCTGAACGAACACGACGACGCGCGCGAGACGGCCGACTGGGTGGAAAAAGCAGGAAGGCGTGCCGTTCTTGTTGCCGGCGACGTCGGGGACGAAAGGCATTGCGTAGACATAGTCGAGACGGCCATGCGTCAGTTGGGGCAAGTCGACATCCTGGTCAACAACGCTGCTCACCAAGCCACGCTTGACGATATTGCGGAGCTCTCTGCGGAAGAGTTGGATCAAACGTTCAGGACGAACATTTACAGCCAGTTCTTTCTGTCAAAAGCAGCATTGCGGCACATGGGCAATGGTGCCAGCATCATCAACACCGCGTCGATCCAGGCAGCCGATCCGTCCCCACAGCTCCTGGCCTACGCCGCCACCAAGGGCGCTATCGTGAATCTGACCAAGGGACTGTCTAAAATGGTCGCCAAGCGCGGCGTCCGTGTCAACGCCGTCGCCCCCGGCCCTGTCTGGACGCCCCTGATCCCTTCAACGATGCCACCGGAAAAGGTCGCCGAGTTCGGTCGCAACACGCCCATCGGACGCCCCGCCCATCCGGCCGAGTTGGCGGCCACCTACGTTCTGCTTGCCACGGCAGGCGCAAGCTATATCACAGGAGCTGTCATTGCGGTCACCGGTGGCCGCCTCGTGTAGTCGGTGCAGCCGTCGCCGGCCCGCCACCAGATGCTGAGTCGGGGGCGGCTCTCAGCGTGGGATCGGCAAAGAACGATCACGTTTGGCCATGGCGACGATGATCATCAAGAAGGCGAGCATGTGATCATACCCATCATGTCGTCACCAAACTTTTTGGTGATGATGATCATCCTGCCGCCGATGTTAATTGCCGGCTTTCACACTGAGGCACAGAGAACTCACGTTTGGAACCTCAGCAGCCTTCCATCTCGCATGGGCGACAGCGGCGCCGCCATTCCAAGCAGGACTCTCCGCCACAAATATGCTGAGCGGATCAGCTCACTATGTCGGTTGGCCAATTGCGCACCATGATCCATATCCTTCCGGAACAAGCCCGCAGGCGCCATACTCATGCTCCCCGCCCGTGGCGCACCGGCCCGCTGCTTTCCCCTCGTGGCAGCGGGCCATTCATTGCTTGACAAGCTTTGTCGACAAAGCCAGTTTTTTGCGCTGAGGGACAACGCGGGGGAGAGTTATCGTGAAGAAGGCCTATGAAAAGCCAGAACTGAAGAAGCGCGAACGCCTGGGTAGCATCGCTGCCCAGGTAGCCGTATCCGGCTTGAGCAACGTGTGATGTGAGAAGCCAGCGCTGATCAAGCGCGAGCGACTTTCGTCTGTAACTGCCGGGTCGGGCGTGTCGTTGCCACTGCCCGCCTGATATCTGCTGAAAAGCGTTCTCAGCCCGCTGGCTCACACTGACGGGCTTTTTTGCTATGCGCTGAAACAGCCTGATTGGATAGCTCCCCGCTGGTTCCGTGCGCTGCTGGCCAAAGGCAACTTGGTCGGCCGCGCTTTTCTGCCGAGGGGCGCGGGCCTCTAGGTCGCAGGACGTGCTTCTAGCTCAGATCGAGCCCGGCAACCGCCGAGCCTGGTCATAGATCGAGCTTGCCAGCGTCGAGTTGAGGCCCTCACTCGGCTGATCTGAAACAACCATGTCTTTCACAAAGGCCTCGAACGCGATGGATTGCCGGCAGGTTCCTGCCTGGGCCTCGTCCAGCAAGCGGAGTGCTGTCGATAGGAATGCAAATCCTTGTTCTTCCATGCCGCATCCATTGCCGCTCTGGCTTCGGCCACCGACGAGATGGCCCTCGTCGTTTGGAGGCTCATAAATCTAATCCGCACAGGCAGGAAAGCGCTCAAGGTCAACCCTACTTGATGGTGATAAGCCTTGCAAACTTTTCAGGTGGAGATTGGTTGCAGTGTTGCAGACCGGATGTCGCTCGCCGGCGAGCTGGTGATTGCCCACAGTTGACAAGAGCAATTTCGCCGCCGAGGGTAAAGCGAGGAGCACACTGTGAAGAAAACCTATAAAAAGCCAGCGCTGATCAAGCGGGAGAAGCTTGCGTCGATCGCGGCTCAGCTCGTTCCCGTATCCGGCCCGAGCAAGGTGTGAGCTGCGCGATGAAGAAAACCTATGAGAAGCCTGTTCTAACCAAGCGTGAATGTCTGTCCGCTGTTACGGCCGCGACTTCTTCGTCGATCACCGTCACAGGCCCAATCGACTAACGAAACTCTTCTTTCACCACCCGCCCGCTGGCTCCGGCCGGCGGGCTTTTTTGCTTCCGGCCGGAACCGATCCTATCGGCCCAAGTTCATTCCCCGGCGCCCCTCGACGCCCCCCGGACAGAGGCGCCTGAGAGTTGTTCGGACAGCTTTCAAGCAAAGCCCGCCACCGTTCCCTCAGTGGCGGGCTTTAGTGTGTTTAGCCGCGGCGAGGTGGATTTGAGTACCCACGTGAGACAGCGTATGGCTGAAATCAAAGATGATCCCAAGCTTCGCATGCGCCCGCGAGCTAAGGGCCGGCCTTCGCTAAGGCGGGTCTCCGCTGCCTCACGGCTATTTGCAACCCTGGGCTTTCGCAAGCGGTTACTGATCCTTGTTCATCTGATGGATGGCGAGAGATCGGTATCGGAGCTGGTCTCTTTGGTTGGTGGGACACAGACCGCCCTTTCACAGCATTTGACCGATATGGCCAAACTCGGAATTGTCAAATCCCGAATCCAAGGCCGATGGCGGTTATATTCCCTCACGTCCGAGCAGGCGAAGATGCTCGTCGGCTTCCTCAGCAACCTCGCCGACAATGACAAACTCCCGGTGGGAAAAAGATCGGGAAAGAAGTCGTCTTCTTGGCGCCCCGGGTGAGCCCGCAAACCGGAAGAATTAGCGGAACCTAATATCTCCCGGCGACTTGTGTTGAAATGAGCACGCGCGGCATCAACTTTCTCGATCAATGGATCGCCAACAACGTCCCTGAGACCGCCAAACCGGACGTCGTCTCGGTTGACGAACTCACGCACAAGCTCATCGCTGATGCGAAGGCCATAGGGATCAAGCGGGGGGAGATCGACGAGGAGGTCGACAGCCTCTATCGCACCATCCTTGGTGCCATAGCGCGTTCCCAACCCGTTTGACGGAGTAGGAGTTCGTTGAAACCTTCTTGTGCATCAGGGCTCTTTGACGTCTTCCGGCTTCAGCGGCTCGTGACCAGGCACTTGATGCCACATGACCTGTCTCAAATCGCGCATATCGACTCTCTGGCCGCAAACAGCACACATGTAGTGATCCACGCCGTCACTAGCGGGCTCGCCGCCATACAACATACCAGGATTGGGCGGGCCAAGGTTCGACAGCTTCGTCCATTCTGCGGGGTCCGGACGTTCATCGAGCCCTACTAAACTGTATTCGTAGATGGCGGCGTGCTCTTCATCGACAACCCGGAACCAATGGTCCTGCTGTACCCTCGGTGAGACCCTTTGACCCGCCGTCACCTCGGCGGCCCTCACGGGATCGTTCTCCACGACGATGCCCGATGACACCACCGTGTCGCCTTCGATCTCTTCCACCTGATACTTCGTCATCGCCGCCTCTTCCGACGGGTGGCAACGTGGTGCGCTTAGGTTTGTTGCATCGCGCCTGCGATCTGCAGCTTCGGGCTTATTGCGCACGTTCACTTCAGTTTCGTCAACGGACATATGGCCTCAACGTCCTCTAGAGACGATGGTGGGCTTTGGGGCGTAGGCTTCCCGAATCATCTTGGCCGCTTCTTCCGGGGTAATGCCGCACTTGCGGGCATAGTAAGCGGCTTCTGTTTGCACCTCGTCATCGGACTTCAGCGCAATGATAGCCTGCTTTCCTTCGTGCTTCGCCTTCTTGCCCATGTAGCGAATCATACCACATTCATGAGTACTTATTTACTGAGTATCCCAGATAGTTCGTCATGCGGCCTTCAAACACCTGGCCATGCTAATTGTTCCCGAAACCATTTTAGCTCCAATTGCTAAAAGGAGGTGCGCCGAGTAGATGGTCTGGCGTGCCCGTTCTAATCCGCAACGTCTTGCTCTCGTCGGCGATCTCTCTTCATTGGTACCGAGCCCGTTCGGGTATCGGCCGCGCCGCGCAAACTTGTTAATCAAAGCGTTATTGCTCGGGTGGCGGCTCTTAGGCCATCTGAATCCAACCTTCCACGCAGATTTGATTACCGGGAACGATTTAAGTTCTTCCCCGACAAGATTAATGTGGTGGATTTGATCAAGACTACTCTGCAGATCAAGATCGAGGAACTTCTGAATGATCCCGAGAGTACGCCGGCGTTCCCTCAACCGCACCTCTAGAATTCGTCTTGGCGCCCGCAATCGGACAAGAAGGCCCGGTTTGGGCAGAAGCTTGAAAGCACGCGACACTCTTTCACGATCCGTGATGTCGCTGAACAAAGCCAGCGAGGATACGAATTGAACCATACCTTGGTCAAAGATTGAGATCTTTTGATTAGACGCCATTGCGGCGCGCCAAGTTTGCAGAAGAGCCTCAAGATGCCATCGCGATGAAGTCTGATGAGCCCTTCGCCATGACGGGCATCTGGGAAGAGTATGCCGACAAGGTCACCGGCGAACTGGTGCGGACCTTTGTCGTTGCCACCTGCGAACCGAATTCGCTTATGGCGACCATCCACGACCGCATGCCGGTGATCCTGGCGCCGGCCGACTACATGCGCTGGCTTGGGCCGGAGCAAGACCCTCGCGACCTGATGAAGCCTTTTCCGTCCGATCTGATGAAGATGTGGCCGATCGACAGCAAGGTGGGTTCGCCGCGCAACAACACCCCCGATATCATCGACGAGATCGGTCGCGGGCCTACTGATCTGTTCGACGTATAGTTTCCGGACTTTGTAGGCCGCTGCCACGACACATAGGGCATCTGATCGTAGACCCTTTGCACCCGGCTCGGTGCACTCCGCGCGGGCAACAAGTGCCGTTTGAGCTCAGCCACTTCGCGCATTGAAAAACCTTGCCGGCGCCTAGACATTGCCGACACCCGAACTTCCTAAATCCTGCCAAGCACCACCTGCCCGCCTACTTGAGACGGCAAGAACGTCAGGGGCATAAATTAGTTTCACCGAAGCTAATCCACGTCCGAGATTTTGCCGTTCGTCAGGTGCGTCTCGATCTTGCTGAGCGCCTTCCGTATGACTTCGACCGCCTGTTGGTTGATGGCGAAATCGAAATTGCCTTCCGCCGTCTCGAAAATCAGGACGCCGATCTTCGTTGCGTCGTCCCCCAGCATGCCAATGCCAATTCCTGTGGGCATATACGGTGGTCTATCTGCCATGGGTTTCCTCTTTCAGAGATAGCGTTCGCCATCATCCCGGTGCTCGAAGCAGAACCAATGCGGCTCTTGGCGATGCCGAGCAAAGCCGAATCCTCCGTGCTTCGCGCAACCCGTGTGCTCGCACAGGTGCCCTAGCACTCTGGCGCGCTCGCGCGGCGCGGGCGTTATGCGTCGGGAAGCCTGATTGGTTCGTCGCTCATCTGCGGAAAGATTCCATAAGACCGCTTGACGGGCAAGAAATTTGTTCCTTTTCTGTTCTCATGGCGCACGATCCGATCGACACGCTGGGGAAGGCGACCCGGCACAATATGCTTGTGAAGGTGGAATGCAGTTGCGGCAATGTCCGTTACTGCAGATCGGCCGATCTCATGATGGCCTATGGCGGCGGCGCTGATCCGTTGAAGCTGAAATTCGACTGCAACCGGTGCAAGCCATCGGTCAAGATCACGCTCCTCGAGGTCCGTCCCGAGCACCTTCCCAAGAGGCTGATGATCCACAAGCCGATGAAGGTGGATGGCAAAATCACTTGGTACACGGAGAGGTTCAGGGGATGACAATCGAAGCATCGAGGCCACTCAGCCGAGACAGTAAGGCTAATCGCTAACGAAGGGCTGGCGAGGAATCTAGGTCGAACCTCCAAACCGCGTCAGCTCAGGGAGTGGGGGGCAAGAACGCGCGCGAGGCCTCGTAAGCGAGCGAAGACCGAGGTGCGAGAACCCTCTTTACGGACTTTATGTCGATTCCCATCCAATGTGGCACCGCATTGGTTACAACTCTGGTGTAGCTCTCGGCCAAACGGTGCTGTCTGGCGGGTGTTTCGTCCCTGCGTGGTGCCATTATGATTGCAAATGCCTGCGTCGCAGGAATGCGGAGATTGGAGGCGCAATGCCTTGCGATTCAAAGCGTCCACGGCTATTCAGACGCCCGTTGCTGCGGTAGCTCAGTGGTAGAGCACTCCCTTGGTAAGGGAGTAAGCGAGGGCTCCCGCTCGCTGCTGGCTCGCCCAGGTCGCCAACTACCCTGACCCCAGCTCCAGCTGGTCTAACGCGGGCGGTGCTACGCTGTTCGGGCTTCGCGCCCGCCATCGCGCTCCGCTAAGTTCGCCAGCCCATTCGCATCTTATCCCGTTCCGCGTCGAACGCCTGCCTTCCCTCCGCGGCCCAAAGGCTTCGTGCATGCTCGCCTTCATGGCTCTGCAGCTTCGCGGCGATCCAGAGCATCGCCCCATAGATGATGGCGCGATCGTCATTGGATAGCTCGACGATGCCTGCCTTGACGACCAGACCGCCGAGCTCAATTAGGTGCCGTGTGCGCTTGCGACGCTCGACCTGCCAAGTGCGCATGTCATTGCGAGCCCGCGCCGCTTGCCGGCGATTGTGGGCTGCCCGGTTGCGTTGGAGCGCCGCGAGGGTTGCGCTGAGATGCTGGAACAGTTCGGCGGGACCCGCTTTCGAAAAACATCACCCCACGCTTGGCCCATGCCTCGCGCTTTGCGGCGTCTTTCGTTTCAGCGATTGCGACCAGCGCGCCTGCGAGTTCCTCCGGGCTGAGTTGATCGGCGCCGGTTGCGATCACCAACTCGCCAAGTTGCTGCACCTTTCGTGTTTTGAGCTCCCGCGCCCTGTCTTCCAGCGCCTTCAGTTCCGTGTCGTAGTCGCGTGGTTTGCGCATGGCTGTCTCCATCTGATGTCGATGCGGCCATGATAGGGGAGCGCCTTCCGGAAGGCTTCAGGGTTGCCGAGACAGCCCGGGACGGGCTGGTCCATCCCGAGATTTTTTCGAGGGAGGGCGCGCTTATACGTCGTGCCGACGTACGCTTTGCCGTGCAAATGATCCTGTCGCGATGGCGATCTATCATCTTCACGTCAAGGTCATTGGCCGCAAGGCTGGGAGCAGTGCCGTGGCATCCGCCGCCTACCGGTCGGCCTCGCGGTTGCGGGACGAGCGGATCGAGCGCAGCCATGACTTTTTAGCCAAGCGCGGTGTTGTCCATTCGGAGGTGATGCTGCCGGAGAATGCCCCGGAAGCCTGGAGCGACCGCGAACGGCTGTGGAACGATGTCGAAGTATTCGAGGTGCGCAAGGATGCCCAGCTGGCCCGCGAGGTCGAGTTCGCACTCCCGCGCGAATTGAGCCAAGCGCAAGGCATCGAACTGGCGCGCGACTTCGTGCAAGCCGAGTTTGTCAGCCGGGGCATGGTCGCCGACCTCAATGTGCACTGGGATAGCGCAGAGGATGGCAGTCGAAAACCCCATGCCCATGTCATGCTCACCATGAGGTCCGTGGATGAGAACGGTTTTGGTGCAAAGATGCGCGATTGGAACCGTACCGAGATGGTCGAGCGCTGGCGTGAGCGATGGGCGGAGCTTGCCAATGCGCGGCTTGCCGAACTCGACATCGATACCCGCATCGATCATCGCAGTCTGGAGGCGCAGGGCATTGCCCTGGAGCCGCAAACTCAGATCGGTGCCCCGGCACAACGCATTGAGAACGGCGGCCTCGACGCTGCCGGTATTGAAGCAGATCGCGCCGAACTGCATCGCGAGATCGCGCGCAACAATGGCGCGCGCATCATCGCCGATCCATCCGTGGCGCTGGATGCCATCACGCATCAGCAATCGACCTTCACCCGAAAAGACATAGCGAAGTTTGCGCATCGCCACAGCGACGGAATGGAGCAGTTCAACGAGGTCATGGGAGCCATCGGCAACGCGCCTGATCTGATCGAACTCGGCAAGGATGGACGCGGCGACGATCGCTTCACCACGCGGCAGATGATCGAGACCGAACAGCGACTGCATCGCGCGGCGGAACGCGTGGCCGGGGCGGAGCGCCATGCGGTGAGTGACGCACATCGCGAGACAGCTTTGGCGCGGGCAGCGCAACGCGGGCTTATCCTTTCGGGCGAGCAGACCGATGCGCTTGCGCATATCACCGATGGTCGCGGTCTTGGTGTCGTTGTCGGTTTCGCCGGAACCGGCAAGAGCGCCATGCTGGGCGTTGCGCGGCAGGCATGGGCAGCAGCAGGTTATGACGTTCGAGGTGCGGCCCTTTCCGGTATTGCGGCCGAGAATCTCGAAATTGGGTCAGGCATCTCGACGCGCACCATCGCCAGCATGGAACACAGTTGGGGACAGGGCAGTGATCTGCTCACCGCTCGCGATGTCCTGGTGATCGACGAGGCCGGCATGGTCGGCACGCGCCAGTTGGAGCGCGTGCTTTCCCATGCGGCCAATCTTGGCGCAAAAATCGTGTTGGTTGGGGATCCCCAGCAGTTGCAGGCGATCGAAGCGGGTGCTGCATTCCGCTCGATCCACAAGCGCCACGGCGGCGTCGCAATCGGTCAGGTACGCCGGCAGCGCGAGGACTGGCAGCGGGACGCGACGCGCGATCTGGCAACCGGCAGGATCGGCGCCGCGATCAGCGCCTATGACACACAAGGCATGGTGCATCAGGCCACGACGCGCGACGAGGCGCGCACCGATCTCGTCGAGCGCTGGGATCGCGACAGGCAGGCGCGGCCACAGGCAAGCCGGATCATTCTCACCCACACAAACGACGAAGTGCGCGCGCTGAACATGGCCGCGCGCGAGCGCATGCGCGCTGCCGGCGATCTCAGCGACGATGTTCAGATAGGCGTCGAACGCGGCGTGAGAATCTTCGCCAGCGGCGACCGTGTCATGTTCCTACGCAACGAGCGCGGGCTCGGCGTCAAGAACGGCACGCTCGGCGTGATCGAAGAGGTCAGCACGCAGAGCATGACGGTGCAAACCGACCACGGCAGATCTGTGCGCTTTGACCTAAAAGATTATTCCCACATCGACCACGGCTATGCCGCGACCATCCACAAGGCACAGGGGATGACAGTCGACCGCACTCATATCCTGGCAACACCCGGCATGGATGCGCATGGCAGCTATGTGGCTTTGTCGCGGCATCGAGATGGAATGGACCTCCATTACGGCAGCGACGACTTCGCGACCCGTGAACGGCTTGCCCGCACGCTGTCACGCGACCGCGCCAAGGACATGGCTTCGGATTACGAGCAGATCGACCCGGCGCAAGCCTACGCCGAGAGGCGAGGCATCACCTTCCGTGAGCGCGTGGTCGAGATCGTGCGCCGCGTCTTTCCGGAGAGGCTGCGCGACAGGATCGGCGAGCTGCTGGACGGATTGCGCTCGCCCGGAGACACCGAGCCTGGGCAGGACCATGGGCGCAGGCCTGGAAGGGAAGATGTTAGCGCGCAAACTGGAGATGCTCGCCGCGCGCCTGAAAGAGAGGCTTCCGCCATGGGAACGCAGCGAGAAACCGATGCGCCGGTGGACACGGAGGCGGCGTTGCGCAGCGCTCGCACGAAGGCGCTTGTTCGTCACGCGCGTGCGCTCGACGCCGTCATGCGCACGGGAGATGCCGACGGGCAGGGGACTCCTGAGCAGTTGCGCGAATTGAGAGATGCGCGCAGCGCCTTCGAGAAGGTTCGGCCGCATGGCTGGCGCGATGCCGAAGCGGCCTACGTCAAGAACCCCGAGCTGGTTCGTGAAGCTGGAGCAGGCCGCGTCAACCGCATCGTGCTTGCTCTCCAGCTTGAGACCGAAATCCGCGCCGGACCGGATACCGATCCCGGTCGCCGCGCCGACCGTTTCGTTGAACGCTGGCAAAAGCTCGAGCGCACGAGCCAGCGCCAGTACCAGGCCGGCGACATGTCCGCCTACAGGTCAACGCGGTCGGCCATGTCCGACATGGCCAAGAGCCTCGAACGCGATCCGCAGCTTGAATCCCTCCTTGCCAATCACAAGAAGGCGCTTGGCATCGAAGTCGAGTCCGGCCGGCGTCTGGGTGTGGAACTCGCCTTCAATCAGGGCATCAGCGTGGGAAGGGGCATTGGCCTATGACAACCGGCCTATCCGCCGCCGTTGATACGCCACCGGCAGATGATATGACGAACCTGATTGCGCCCCGCATCGGTTCGTCCTGTCTGTCCCAGCGGATACCAGCAACAATCATTGAGCAGCAGGCGCGTTATGTCCGAACCGGATCGCATCATACGCCTCAAAACCGTTCTTCATCGGACCGGCCTGTCCCGTTCAACCCTCTATCGCAAGATCGCAGAAGGCACGTTCCCGGCTCAGATTAAGATCAGCATAAACGGGGCGGGCTGGCGGGAATCCGATGTCAATCGATGGATCGCCGATCCTGTTGCATGGCTAAAAGAGCGTCAGTTCTGATTGCGAGACAGACGAACGCCAGGGCCGCCGCCATTCTCTGGAATGAACTCTATCCCAGCAGCTTCGAGTGATAGCTTCAGTGCCTGCAGGATCGATTCAGATGCGGGTTTCGAACCACGTTCGAACTGCACGATAGTCCTCAAACTTACCTTGGATAAATCCGCCAGTTCCTGTTGAGAAATGTCGAGTAGCCCACGAGCCGCACGAATTTGGGCCGCACTTACCTTCATTGTTCAAATGCCCTGTTGCACAAAAAGCGCAAATATGCTTGTTTTAGGAAGCAACCGTTGGAAGTGGTGCATCCGCTTCCAACTGTCTGACCACGCCTAGGCTTTGCGGAGCTCGGATCATGGCTGATTCCGACCATAGCACGACTGTGCCTCCCGTCACGAATGGCAAAACTGCCAATGCATTGAACCGGTTGTCGGATGCAGATCCCGCGATTCTACTGCTACGAGATTGGTCGCGGGTGCAGCAAGTTTCTGGGGTCCTTTGCCGACTTCAACAACGTCTGGAGAGGCGCCTTCTCGATGCTCAAGGCTCGGAAACGATGGATAGGCAGGTCGCCTATTCGATCGCCTGCCAAGCGGAGGTTGAGGCCACAACTGTCGCTTTGAAGCTTCAGGATCGGCTACCGGCCGTACGGGCGCGGTCGCTTCTTGGCATCGTTGCCAAGCTTGAGATCATCGCTGGTGCAGATCGCGATATCGACGACCCGACGGACTTTCCTTGGCCGCATATTGCCTCGGTTCTTGATGACCTGAAGGACATAGCCGGGAGCCTGCCGTTAGAACGGCTTCGGCGATCCGCCATTCACGAGGACTGTAGGCGCTATCAAGCGATGGGCGCCAATGTCGTCAAGTCTGCGAATCCAGAGCGCTAACCTGCGTAAGGGTCGAAGAGGACGGCAGGGTACTAAGAACGAATGCCAGCTTGGCGGAACGTGGGTCACGGCGGAGGCGGGCAAATACAGCGGGAACGAGCATCAAATACCCGAACAGAAGGCGGCGCCGCAAAGCCGACGATAAACCGCAGCGAATGCAACGATCCGATGCTGTCGACACCGCAACCTTTCCAGGTGCCGATGTGAAGGAAGTCGGCCCCACCGTAGTGGTGACCTATGACTGCGAGCCCGACAGACACATAGCTTTTGCGGAGCGCATTGCCGACAAAATCTGGGACAATCGCGAGAATGTCCTCAACAAGTTCTACACGCCTAAAGAGTCGGCCGAGATTGCTCGCTGCTACATGGGTGAACGGCCGCTCATCATCGCTGACTACGCCGATAATCCGGGTGCCGGTGCGTATGGCGACGCCACCGCGCTTCTCGATGCGCTCTTGAAGGCGCGCGTCCAGAATGCGTGTTTTGGCCCAATGGTTGATGCCGGGACAGTTAACCAGCTATCCAATGCGAAGGATCGGTGATACCGTTTCCGTTTCCCTGGGCGGCAAGATGGACCCGCGCTTTGGCGGACCACCATTGCAGGTTGAGGCTAAGCTTTTGCGTCTAAGCGACGGAAAGCTTGTAGGCACCGGGCCGCAGTTGGGCGGGCTCCCATTCAGTTTTGGTCCCACGGCCGTCATCTCAGTCGGCGGAGTGAAGGTGCTCGTCGTCACTGAGCGCTCGCAGTTGCTGGATCAGGAGCAATTCCGAGCCTTTGGCATAGAGCCGACGGCACACGACGTCATCGTTGTGAAATCCCAACAGCATTTCCGCGCGGACTTTGAATCCATCGCTGGAGGGATTATCGTCTGCGATTGCGGTGCCCTGTCGACGATGGACTACGCCAAAATGCCGTTCAGGAACGTGCCGCGGCCGATTTACCCGCTCGACAAATTCTAGTGCGAGAACAAGGGACGATCCCGAGCGCCGGTACTATGTTAGGCGTGCTCGCGTCGTGCGCGGCGTAGCTAGCAGAAGGCTGGTTTCGCTCCCGGTTATGCCGCCAATCAGGCGGATGCGGCGCAGCACCGCATCGAATTCAGTCAGCGAGGCGGTTCCAAGTTCGACAACCAAATCCCAGCGGCCGTTGGTGGTATGGATAGTGGACACTTCGGGAAACCCGCCCAGTGCCCTGACGACGCGGTCGGCGGCATGCCCCTCAATTTCAATGAGCATGATACCGCGAATGCGTTGATCGACGGCGTCCGCGCGCAGCACCACCGTGTAGCCGATGATGTCGCCGGATCGTTCCAGCCGCTCCATGCGCGCCCTGACCGTGGCGCGCGAGACGCCGAGATCGACGGCAAGATCAGACACGCTGCGCCTGGCGTCATGCCGAAGCAGTGTCACAAGGCGTTCGTCGAGTGCGTCCATTGAGGTACCATTTTGATCAATTTCGCTGCCATTAAGATAAATAATGCATTTCAAGTTGCCAATTCACCTTCTTCATATCGCCGGCTCACCGTCGTCTCATCCCGGCCATTCGAAACTTGGTCGTTGGGGAAAACAATGCGTTGCAAAATCGTCGGGGCGCCAGTGCAAGATGGCGCTGGCAGGATGGGATGCGAGATGGGGCCGAGCGCGCTCAGGACCGCCGGGCTGCCCGAGGTGCTGGCCGGCCTTGGCCATATCGTCGAGGATCTGAGCGCCGTCCAGCCGCTTCCGGCAAGGCGCGTCGTGCATGGAAATCTGGCGCTGAAGGCCCTGCCCGAAATATCGGCGTGGACATTTGCCATCGCCGAAGCCGCCTATGCCGCAAGCGAGGACGCCATGCCGATCTTTCTGGGTGGCGATCATTCGATCTCGGCCGGGACCATCGCAGGCCTCGCGCGCCGGGCCGCCGAAACCGGACGTCCGCTGTTCGTATTGTGGCTCGACGCGCATCCAGATTTCCACACGCTCGACACCACCGCCAGCGGCAATCTGCATGGTGTTCCGCTCGCTTACGCCAGTGGTCAGCCCGGTTTTGGGGGCTATTTTCCGGATCTGCCGGCAGCGGTCGATCCCAAGCGTATCTGCACCATGGGCCTGCGCAGTGTCGACCCGGCTGAGCGAACGGCGCTCAATGAGGCCGGAGTAACCGTGCACGACATGCGCGCCATCGACGAGCATGGCATCGCTCCGCTGCTGCGCGCTTTCCTGGCGCGCGTGTCGGCGGAAGACGGCCTGCTGCATGTCAGCCTTGATGTCGACTTCCTCGACCCGTCGATCGCTCCGGCAGTCGGCACCACCGTTCCTGGCGGCGCGACTTTCCGCGAGGCGCATCTGATAATGGAGATGCTGTCCGACAGCGGTCTCGTCTCAAGCCTGGACCTTGTCGAGCTCAATCCCTTTCTGGACGAGCGTGGCCGCACCGCGACGCTGATGGTCGACCTGACGGCCAGCCTGATGGGCCGCCGCATCATGGACCGCCCCACCCGCAGCCATTCCGGGAGCTTTTGATCATGAACACGACGAAGCTGAACGTCGTCCCCTTCGTCAGTGTCGACCGCATGATGAAGCTGGTGATCGCCATCGGTGTCGAGCGCTTCCTGACCGAGCTCGCCAGCTACATCGAGGAAGATTTCCGTCGCTGGGAACTGTTCGACAAGACGCCTCGCATCGCCTCGCATAGCCATGACGGCGTCATCGAGCTGATGCCGACAAGCGATGGGCGCCTCTACGGCTTCAAATATGTCAACGGCCATCCGAAGAACATGCGCCAGGGCCTGCAGACGGTGACGGCCTTCGGCGTGCTCGCCGATGTCGGCAACGGCTACCCGATGCTGCTCACCGAGATGACCATCCTGACCGCGCTTCGCACCGCTGCCACGTCCGCGGTCGCCGCGAAATATCTGGCGCCGAGCGGCGCGCGCACCATGGCCATCATCGGCAATGGGGCCCAATCTGAATTCCAGGCGATCGCCTTTAAGGCGCTGACCGGCATGGATCGGCTCAGGCTCTATGACCTCGACCGGTCCGCCTCGCTGAAATCTGCGAAGAACCTGGCCGGGATGGGCTTCGACATCACCATCTGTGGGAGTGCACAGGAGGCGGTTGAAGGTGTCGGGACTATCACGACCGTTACCGCCGACAAGCAGAACGCCACCATTCTCACAGATAACATGGTAGGGTCCGGCGTCCACATCAATGCCGTCGGTGGCGATTGCCCCGGCAAGACTGAACTGCACAAGGACATCCTGCTGCGCTCTGACATTTTCGTCGAGTTTCCGCCACAAACCCGCATCGAGGGCGAAATCCAGCAACTGGATTCCACTCATCCCGTCACCGAACTCTGGCAAGTGATCGCTGCCAAGGCGCAAGGTCGGCGAGACGCCAAGCAGATCACGCTCTTCGATTCCGTCGGCTTTGCGATCGAGGATTTCTCGGCACTGCGATATGTTCGCGATCAACTGCAGGCGACCGGCCTCTATGAGGAGCTCGATCTGCTGGCCGACCCCGACGAGCCGCGCGACCTCTTTGGCATGCTGCTGAGGGCGGCCCTGCAGCCGGCAGCTTAATGAATCGGCCGAGCTAACGGAGATCGGTGACCGCGCTCATTGGTGTTTTACCTTAGAAAGAGACCTTGTCGCCGCCCTTGAGCTGCAGGATCCGCCGCGCCTCGTCGGGGGTGGCGATGGAGGCGCCGAGCCCCTCGATGATCTGGCGCACCTTGTTCACTTGCTCGGCGTTGGATCTTGCCAGCTGGCCCTTGCCGATCCACAGCGAGTCCTCCAGCCCGACGCGCACATTGCCGCCCAGCGCTATGGCCTGCGTGGCGATCGGCAACTGGCTGCGGCCGGCGCCCAGCACGGACCAATGATAGTCATTGCCGAACAGGCGGTCGGCGGTGCGCTTCATATGCGCGACGTCCTCCGGATGGCTGGCGATGCCGCCCAGTATGCCGAACACGCTCTGGACGAAGAACGGTGCCTTGACCAGGCCGCGCTCGACGAAGTGGGCAAGCGTATAGAGATGGCCGATGTCGTAACACTCGATTTCAAAACGAGTGCCGCTTTCCGCGCAGGTGCGCAGGATGTGCTCGATGTCACCAAAGGTGTTGCGGAAGATGCGGTCGCGGGAGCCTTCGAGATAAGGGCGCTCCCAATCATGCTCGAAGGTCTGGAAGCGCTCCAGCATCGGATAGAGACCAAAATTCATGGAGCCCATATTCAGCGAGGCGACTTCCGGCGCGAAGGTCGCGGCCGGCTTGACCCGCTCCTCGACGCTCATCGTCGCGGCGCCGCCGGTGGTGATGTTGATGACGCAATTGGAGCGCTGCTTGATCACCTTCAAGAAAGGCGCAAAGGCCTCGGTCGACTGGTCGGGCCGGCCGTCGGCGGGATTGCGCGCATGCAGGTGTACGATGGCTGCACCAGCCTCGGCCGCCCCGATCGCGGCGTCGGCGATCTCTTGCGCGCTCACCGGCAGATGCGGCGACATTGACGGCGTATGGATCGAGCCGGTGACCGCGCAGGTGATGATGATCTTGTTCTGGTTCGCCACTTGAAGATATCCTCGTCCTTTGAGCGCTTGGTTCACCGCGCCTTATTTCACCGCACCTTGCGTGATGCCTGAGATGAACTGCTTCGACAGCACGACATAGAGCAGGGTGATCGGTAGGGCCGCCAGCGTCAGCCCAGTGAACAGCACGCCCCAGTCGGTGGTGAATTCGCCGACGAAGACCGTGAGGCCCTGCGGCAGCGTCTTGAGATCGTCCGACGTGATCAGCACCAGCGGAAAGAAGAAATCGTTCCAGATCGGCACCGCATTCTGGATCGCGACGATGACCAGGGCCGGGCGCGCCAGCGGCAGCATGATCGAACGCATGATGCGGAATTCGCTGGCACCGTCCATACGCGCCGACTCCTCCAGTTCGCGCGGCAAAGTCCTGAGAAAGCCGGTCATGATGAACACCGCGGAGGGAATGCCCATGGCAACATAGACCAGCACCAGGCCGGCATAGCTGTCGACCAGGCCAAGCGAATCCAGCTGGATGAACAATGGAATGATGGCCAGTTTCAGCGGCACGGTCATGCCGCTCAGGAAGAACATCAGCACCAGCGCGCTCAGCCTGAACTGGTAGCGGGCGATGGCATAGGCGGCCATGGTGCTGAACAGAAGGATCAAGGCCACGGCGGCCATGGTGATGCCGACGGAATTGGCGAGGTAGCGGACGAAATTGGTTTCGCTCCACACACGTTCGGCATTGGCCAGCGAAAAGTGCGACGGCAGGGCAAAGGGCGACGAGAAGATCTCGGCATTGGTCTTGAAGGATGACATCACCATGACGAACAGCGGATAGATCATGATCAGGGCATTGATCGCCAGCATCAGCTGGATGGCCCCGTTCTTCAACAGCTCGCCGGGTTCCCTGGTGCCGACCGCTGCGCTCACAGTTCGATCTCGCGACGGCGCAGATAGCGAAGCGCGATTGCGGTAACGCCGGCAACGATGACGAACATCATCACCGCCAGCGCGCTGCCCTGGCCGAAATCTTGAATGCCTGTCGTCGTCGAGCCGAAGGCGGTGCGGTAGAAATAGAGGCCGAGCACATCCGTCGCGCCGCCGGGGGACCCGGTTAGGCCGGCCATGACATAGGGGATTTCGAACCAGTTGAAGCTGCCGATGAAGGTCAGGATGGTGACGATGGTGACGCTCGGCGCAATCAGCGGCCAGATGATGCGCGTCATCAGCACATAGTCGCCGGCGCCATCGAGACGGGCGGCCTCGATCACCTCCTTGCCGATGCGCTGCATGCCGGCGAGCAACACCAGCGTCGGGAAGCCGAGCCAGTGCCAGACATTGGCGAACAGGATGCTGCCCAACGCGGTGTTTTCATTGCCGAGCCACGGGATGGCACCGATGCCGACAAGCGCCAGCGTCTGGTTCACAAGACCAAACAGCGGATGCAGGAACAGTTTCCACAGGAAGCCGACGATGACGGCCGACAAGACGACAGGCAGAAAGACGATGACTTGGTGGATGCTATGGCCGGGCAGCGCCTTCAGCAATGCGTAGGCAAGCAGGAAGGCGGTGCCGTTCTCGAACACCATCAGGGCCACGAAGGCGATGATGTTGTGTTTCAGGGCATTGTAGGTCCAGCCGCTATAAGGCTGTTCGAACAGCACCTTGCGGAAGTTTTCGAAGCCGATGAATCCGGTCGGCTGCAGGCCGTTGAACTCATAGAAGGCAAGCCGGAAGGCCGAGAGCAGCGGCCACAGCACGAACAGCACCATGACCACCAAGGCCGGTGTCAGCAGCGACGCGATCCAGAGTGACCGGCGCCACGGGAAAGCTTTCGGGGTGTGGCGCCGGCCGCTGCTCATCTCACTTGCCCTGGAAAGGCTTGTACCATTTGGCGAGGCCGTCGGTCAGGTCGGCGGCCAGTTGGTCCGGGGTGATCGAACCCGACATCATCTTGGTGATGTCGCCCTGCAGCAGCTCCGATCCCGTCGGCTTCTGGAAACGGAAGTAGACGACATTGATATGCGGCATGGCGGTCTCGTTCAATTTGGCGACCTGGGCGAGCAGCTCGTCCTTAATGACTACGCCCTTGATCGGCGAGATGTTGCCGAGCAACGCCGAGAACTTGTCACCGAACTCCTTGGTGCCCATCCAGTTGACCAGCTTGAGCGCGGCCTCCTTGTTGGCCGACTTGGCGTTAACGGCGTAACCGCCGTCAAAGAACTTGGTCACCTGCGGCACACCGCCGGCCTTGGCCATTGGCGGGGCGACGAAGTCCATGTTTATGGCGGGGTTCTGGGTCCGGTAGCCGGCGATGTCGAAGCTGCCGCCGGCCAGCATCGCCGCCTTGCCGCTGATGAACAGCTGGCCAGCGGTGTCGTAGTCGATGCCTTCAAAACCGGGAGGCATGTAGTTGCGCAATTCGAGCAGCTTGCCGAGTGCCGCGATGTAGCGTGGGTCCTTGAAGGTGGTCTTGCCCGAGGTCAGATCTGTGACAAAGTCCTGGCCGAGGAACGGGTTGGTGAAGATGGCGACGAACATCTCGTTGAACCAGCTTGTCCCCATGCCGTTGGCCAGGGGATAGATACCCTTGTCCTTCAGCGCCTTGCTGACGGTTATGAATTCGGCCCATGTGGTCGGCGGGGTCAGTCCCGCCTTGGCGAAGACGTCCTTGTTGATGAACAGACCAAGCGTCTGCGAGGCGAAGGGCAGGGAATAGACCTTCTTGTCGGCGCGATAGGTGCCGGCCACCAGCGCATCGGCGGGCTGGTTGGCGAGTGAAGGAACCGTGGTCAGATCCTGCGGCTCGAAATAGCCTGCTTTCACGAACTGCTCGAGCCAGCCATAGGCGTGGGTATGGATGACATCGCCACCCTTGCCGGCGGCCAGCGCCGTGGAGACGATGGTCGGATAATTCTCGTCCGGGAACGACTCGAACTTCACATGGATGTCCGGGTTCTCCTTGGTGAAATCGGTGAAAAGCTCGTTGTAGGCGGCCTTGTCTTCCTGACGCCAGGTCCAGAACGAGATGTCGGTAGCGTGAGCCACGCTTGCCGTGAGTCCCCATGCGAAAGACGCGGCCGCGAGGGCCAGACCAATCCTTCTCCTGCTCATGTTGCAATCTCCCAATCGCGCTTGCTGCGCTTTCTACGACGATCACCAAATCATAGTTGTTGCCGTCTGGGAAGATAGTTTGTAAAGTTTCCTAACTAAATGATCGGACGCGGCAACCCGCTTTGTCCGGCATGCGCGGTGGATGTCTTGACCCAGAAAATCATTGCAGGCGTGGATATAGGCGGCACCAAGACGCGCATCATGGCATGCGTGGGCGAGCGCACGATCGCCGACGAGGTGCTGGTCACGGAGAGTTGGCGTATTCGGCAGATGGAAACCGATGCCACGAGGCTCGCCGACATCGTCGCCGGGTTGTGCGGTGGCGTGGCGCCCGTTGCGCTGGCAGTCGGCGCGCACGGCTGCGACACGGGTGAACAATGCCTGCGCTTCCAGGCGCTGCTGGCGAGCAGGACCGGCGGCGCGGTGCAGGTGGTCAATGACGCCGAACTGATGGTGCCCGCCGCCGGCCATAGCGATGGCATCGGCGTCGTCGCCGGCACAGGTTCCATCGCGGTGGCGCGCACGGGCCAAGGCAAGATGCTGGCGGCCGGCGGCTGGGGCTGGATCCTCGGCGATGAGGGCAGTGCGCCGGCTTTGGTCCGCGAAGCCGCCAAGGCGGTCCGCCACAGCCTCGACAGGGGCGAGGACGGCGACCCGCTGATTGCCGCACTGATGCACGAACTCGTTACTGACGACCAGACCAAGCTCGGCATCCTGCTCAACGAAACGCGCGGTGCCGCGGTCTGGGGGCGCTATGCCAATGCCGTGTTCGACGCGGCCATCGCAGGATCGGCTCTGGCCGTCCGCGTTATCAGGGAAGGCGGGGCAGGACTTGCCGCGCTTGTCGAACTGTTGATCCAACGCGGCGCCAATCCTGCTCTGGTCGTGGCTGGCGGCGGTGTCATCTCGGAGCAGCCGATGCTGATGAAGGCATTCGTCGAGGCCATGGCGGAAGTGTCGCCGGCGAGCCAGATCCTGCTGCTGCGCGAGCCGCCGGTGCTCGGCGGCGTCGCCTTGGCCCGGCGGCTGCTCGTCGGCCAGGGCTATCCTCCCACATTGGAGCTGTTTGAATGATGAAGCGTATTGGCTATCGCCCGGCGGTGACGCGCCAGACGGAAAGTCTCGAGATCGGCAGGCGCTCAGTGGCCGCGGCACTCGATGCCCTCGATCTGCGAGCCTTTGCCGGCAAGACGATCGGGCTTGCCGGCATCGGCGCCAGCTACCAGGCGGCGCTGGCCGGCGCGCTTTATCTGCGCGCCTCAGGCATCAGGGCCTTCGCCTATACGCCGACAGATCTCTATGGCCGCACGGATGCGGCCGCCGATGCCTTGATCGCATTGTCGGCCTCTGGGCAGAGCCGAGAAATTTTCGATGTGATGCGCGAGGCATCCGCGTCGCCACGCGTGGCAGTCTGCCGTGGCAGCCACAATCCGCTGGCTGATTTGACCGGCGCTGTTCTTGCCACGGATGCGGGCGACGACAATGGCGCCAGCTCGACCGGCTACACCGGGACCTTGCTGGCGCTTGGCATGCTGATCGACAGCCTTGCCGGCAACAGCTTCGACTGGACGCGTTTGCCCGGCGCGGTCGCGACCGTCCTCTCCGGCTCGGAGCATGCTGCCGGGCAGGCGGCGCGGCTGCTGCAGGGCAGAACATCCATCGACATCGTTGGCGCCGGTGTCAGCTTCGCCAATGCCGGCGAGGCGGCGATGCTGATCCGTGAGGCTGTTCGCGTGCCGGCATCCGGATGGGATACGCTTAACTATCTGCATGGACCAATGGAATCGCAGGATACGGCGACCGGATTGATCGCCATCGGCGATGGTCGTGAGGTGAAGATCGCGCAGGATGTCGCCGGCTTCGGCTGCCCATCGGTGCTGGTCACGCGGCGCATGGACGTCGTTTCGGCCGACAGGCTGGTGGTGATTTCCATCCCAGGCCTTGGCAATACCATCGCCGATGCCATTCTGGAGATCGTCGCCATCCAGCTTGTCGTCGGCGATATGCAGGACGCCGCCGGCCTGACCGACATTGTTTTCCGTTACCGGCAGACCGATACCAAGCTGAAGCCGTGGTCGCCCACGGAAGTCTGACATCCTTGTAAATTGCCAAACCGGTCACCAATGGGGCATTGAGGACGGGATGCGACTTTGAGTCGTGGCGGCGTTTTCGCTGCACCGACCGGAGACAGGATTTCAGGGCAAAGGTCGAACGGCTGAGATGACGGCTGCGGAAATCCCCAATCTGACCGACAGCGCCCGAGCCGTGCTGCGCGTGCTCGCCGCCCATGGGCCGGTCACGCGGCCGAAGCTCGGTGCCATGCTCGACCTGTCGAAGCCGACGATGTCGGCAGCTGTGTCGGAGCTGAGCGCGCTCGGTCTCGTCGCCTCGCGCGGCCTGGAACGCGGCGCCATTGGCCGCACCGCGACCATCTACGGCATCGGCTCGGGAGCGGGCTACGCGATTGGCATCGATGTCGGCGCCGCCCAGGTGCGGGCGGTTGCCTATTCGATGGACACACAGAAGCTGGCATCTGCGGAAGAACCGATTCCGGAAGCCAACGCCGGCGATGCCGACGAGGTCGGCGCCATCGTCCTGTCGGTGGCGCGCGCCACGATGGCCAAGGTCGGCAAGAGTTTTCGCGCGCTGCGGGCCATCGCCGTGGCGGTGCCGCGCATTGTATCCAATGATCGTTTCGACCGCCCTGGTGGGCCGTCCGCGGTGCTTGGCCTGCTGCGCCGTAGCATCGAGGTGCCGATCATCCTGGAAAACAACGTAAACTGCGCGGCTATCGGCGAAATGCATTTTGGCGCCGCGCAGGGCCACCGGACCTTCGCCTTCCTGCAGGTTGGCGTACGGATCGGGCTCGGCTTCATCACCGAAGGACGCTTGTTTCGCGGCGCCGGCGGTGCGGCCGGCGAAGTTGGCCGCATGCCGTTTCCGTGGTCAGCCAGCGAAACGCCCTATCGTGAGGGGCTCGAGCATTATCTCGGCTCACGGGCGCTGATCGAGCGCTGCCGTGCCGACTGGCCCGCCGGAGAGGGGGCGCCGCCAGACTCGGCCAAAGGTCTGTTCGCGCGCGCGCTTGAAGGGTCACGGCCGGCCATAGTGGCCGTCGAGCGTCATGCCGCCGATATCGGCAGGCTGGCGGCCGGCTGCATCGGCATGCTTGATCCCGGATTGATCGTGCTTGGCGGCGGTGTTGGCAGAAACCCGCTGATGACGGAAAGCGTTGAAAACGTGGCGGCGGAACTTGCATGGCCCACACGGATAGCCGTCAGTTCGCTTGAAGATGGCGGCACCGCGCTGGGGGCGGTGAAACTGGCCATGGACTACAGCCTCGGACTGATGCTGCGCGAAGGCCGGCATCCGGCTGTCGTGCTGCCGCCTCTGTCCGAGTTGCAGGCGGACGCAAGGGACACTTGGTAAGAAAAAGGCAGGCGCCGGGCGCCTGCCTTCCATGCTGGATGACGCCGTGCCTACCCGTTCGCAGCGACTTCGCGCGTCGCCGCCACGACGGCATACACCTAGGCGGTCGCCTTGGCGAATGCTTCGGTGACCGCGTCGGGTCCCTTGGCGACGCCCTAGAAGCGGATGACGGACATCGGTCATGCCGATAAAACCAAGCACGCTGCGCAGGCAGGGGACGGCGTGCCGTATCGAGGCGAAATCCAACAGCTGGATCTCATCCATACCGTCACAGAATTCTGGCAAGTTGTCGCTGCCAGGCGCAAGGTCGGCGAGACGCCATGCAGATTACGCTGTTCGATTCCGTCGGAAGTCGCGATCGAGGTTTCTCGGCGCTGCGATATGTTCGCGACCAACTGCAGGCGACCGGCCTCGACGACGAGCTCGATCTGCTAGCTGATCCCCACGAGCCGCGCCGTCTTTGGCATGCTGCTGGGCGGCCCTGCAGCCGGCAGTTTAACGCACGGCCTGCAGACCCGAACGACACTGCCGGTGCTGGTCAACTCGCCCGAAAAGGCGTCGAAGGGCGCCTCCGTCACAGGGAGCATTCTGCTTCCATCTCGGCCATATCCTGGAACTGTCGGCGTTCCGACTGTCTGCCGTACGAGCGGCTTTACGACGTCTTCCGGCGCCCGTCGGACGCACAATCGCCTCATAGGAACCTTTAAGAAAACTGGCCGTTGTTGGCGGTCCACCAGACCACAAAGGGGACCCCTTGGACCAAGATGACGCGGCACCGACACCGACTGGCGTACCTGGCTTGGACTATGTCCTGCGCGGGGGATATGCCAGATACAGATCGCACCTAATCGAGGGACGTCCAGGCTCAGGCAAGACGACGCTCGGCCTTCAGTTCTTGATCGAAGGCGTCGCGGCAGGCGAAACCTGCCTCTACATCACCCTTTCTGAGAGCAAACGTGAGTTGCTTGCCGTCGCAACTCGTCACGGCTGGACTCTCGACGGCATCGTAATTCTTGAACTTGTGCCTCCGGAATTGAGTCTCGATCCATCACAGTTGCAGACGCTGGTGCACTCTTCCGACCTGGAACTCGGCGAAACCGTTCGGTCCGCGCTGGCGGAGATAGAAACGCTGAAGCCTAATAGAGTTGTCTTCGACTCGCTTTCGGAAATTCGCCTTCTTTCACAAGGTTCTTTGCGGTATAGGCGGCAGGTTCTGGCCTTGAAAAGCTTTTTCTTACTCAACAACGCGACGGTCCTGCTTCTCGACGATCTCACCGCTGAGCATGACGACTTCAATCTGCATTCGATTAGCCACGGCGTGATCCGCATGGAGCAGCTATCGCCAATCTATGGCAGTGAACGCCGCCGTCTGCGGGTCATCAAGATGCGCGGTGTTGAGATCCGGGGTGGGTTCCATGAGTTTGTCATCCGCCCCGGCGGAGTGATTGTGTTTCCGCGCCTTGTCGCGGCCGAACATGAAGAAGGACTGCACGGTCCACCAGCCACCAGCGATAGTTCGGTCGACGCGCTCATCGGAGGCGGGCTCGACAGGGGTACCAGCACCCTGTTGATTGGCCCCTCTGGTGTTGGGAAATCCACAATCGCCTCGTCCTATGGCCATGCTGCGTTGTTGCGGGGCGAGCGCGTGCTAGTGCTCCTATTCGACGAAACCAAGCGCATCTTTCTAACGCGTGCTGCCGGTGTTGGCTTGGATCTGCAGAAGTTTGTCGACCAAGGATCGCTTCTCCTCGAACAGATTGATCCAGCCGATTTGTCGCCAGGCGAACTGTCGACCCTGATTCAAAGGGCGGTCGAAGCGTCCAACGTGCGTATTGTTGTCATCGACAGCCTCACGGGGTACTTGAACGCCCTAGCGGAACAACAGTATCTTGTCCTGCAAATGCATGAAATTTTGACTTACCTCAATCAAAAAGGCGTTGTCACCATTCTGCTGCTTGCCAATCATGGGCTCATTGGCAACATGTCCGTCCCGATTGACATCACCTACCTCTGCGATGCGGTTATGCTGCTTAGGTTCTTTGAGAGCGGCGGCCGGCTCCGACGCGCGATCTCCGTTGTCAAGAAAAGGGTCGGGCCGCATGAGGACACCATCCGGGAATTCAGGATCGGTACCCAAGGTCTTTCTGTGGGAGAGCCACTGGCGCAGTTCCGGGGGATTTTGACGGGCGTGCCACTTTTCGAGGGAAAATCCTCGGAACTTCTGGAAGATAAGGACCCGGCATGAACGCCCGTGAGGGAGACGTGCTAATCCTTGCTCCGCTCGGGCGAGACGCCAAGATAGCGGCCTCCATTCTCGCCGAAAGCGGGATCTCTACACATATCTGCAAAACCCTTGATGACGTGGTAGCAGCGCTCGAGACTGCCAGATGTCTCGTCGTCACCGAGGAAGCTTTGCTTCACGCTGATCGTACTGCGTTGGCAGCCTGGCTCGACATGCAGCCGGCTTGGTCGGACTATCCGATCGTATTGCTGGTGATGCGGGAGACGGAGTTCGACAAGCGGCTAAATTTTCTAGACCGGCACTTGATCGTCCTTGAGCGGCCGTTCCTGGCCTCCAGCTTGGTCAACTCGGTCCGCTCGGCACTGCGTGCCCGCAGCCGCCAGTTAGAAGTCAAGTCGTACATCGAACAGAAGCAAGAAGTGGCTGATCGCCAGAAATTGTTGATCCGCGAACTCCATCATAGGGTCAAGAACACTCTTGCCAACGTTCGCGCCATGATGAGCGCCACAGCGCGAACGAGCGGGCGGGTCGAAGACTTTGTCCGCGACTTTTCGGCACGAATTGTCTCCCTCGCGGACACACATTCCATTCTGACTGACGACTACTGGCAGACAGCGTCTTTGCGCCAGCTTCTTGAGGGAGAACTTCGCCATTACGACACGAGCGGGTCTT
Source organism: Mesorhizobium australicum WSM2073 (assembly GCF_000230995.2). Classification (NCBI taxonomy): domain Bacteria; kingdom Pseudomonadati; phylum Pseudomonadota; class Alphaproteobacteria; order Hyphomicrobiales; family Phyllobacteriaceae; genus Mesorhizobium; species Mesorhizobium australicum. The sequence goes on from NC_019973.1 coordinate 2,865,182, forward strand.
CACGGGTCGTGCTTGAGGGGCCCGATGTAGCGCTGGTGGCTGACCTTGCCATTCCTGTAGGCATGGCGTTTCACGAGCTCGCCTCCAATTCCTCCAAGTACGGAGCTTTGTCCCGGCCGAAAGGGCGGCTGGAGGTAAGTTGGTCGATAGAACGGGTCGGCGATCACCGGGTCGTTGCATTGCATTGGCGAGAAAGGGATGGACCTGCAGTACTGGAGCCAAAGCGAAAGGGCTTTGGCACGGTACTTCTGGAAAAAGTTGTCGCGGTGCAGTGCCAAGCGAAGATCAATCTAGTCTACGACCCCGATGGGTTGCAGTTCGACATGGAGCTTCCGGTGCGAGATACCCGGCTCGTTCCTGCCTACTCATAGGAACAACACGAATACCTAAAATATCTCGTCGGGCTGAGATAGGGACCGAGCTCGGAGAACTGATGCGCAGGTCTCGCCAGCTTCGCTCTCACCAAATCCGTAAAGATCGGCCCTCTCGGGCCACGCAATCCGAGATGCAGCTTTTCGACGACGGGCTGTACTGCGGCGATGATGCTGCCGGTCTGGCTCGATCCGCCGGCAGCGATCGGACAAATTTGGCAGGAGGGGTGTCACCATATTCGAACCAAGACTTTGTCGGTCGACAGGCTTGGGCGCTCGGCGGCATGCTGGATCTGCACCATCGCCGTGGCTATGCCCATTTCAGCTCCCGCAGCTTCGACGAGAGCGCTGGCGTCGGCTGAGACGCGGAGGCGCTTTGTCGTGGAAAAGCGGAAGGCGGGATAGGACGCAGTCGCCACGCCGATCAGCCATTTGCCGTCGCACTGAGAGCGAGGCTCTCGTGCCTGAACCATCCCGGTCGGCGGCAACCTCGCGTTCGAGCGCGAGCAGCGCCCGACCTCATCGAGACGCGACGGCCGACTTTTCTCAGGCATGCCCCCCATTGGTCGCCTAGTCGATCAGGTACTCCGTCAAGGCCCAGCTCATCAGGATCGAGCGCTTCGCCTCCAGCGGCAGCGTCTGATCGCGGACCAGGTCGATAGGCGATGTCCAGCCATCCGATCCGGAGGGATCGTTGCGATTGGCCGCACTGCCGAGGGCGCGGCCCTAGCTTTCCTGAAGGACGGCAAATCCGAGCCGATCAAGCACAGCATCGGAGGAAACGCGCGTAGAACTCCCGGCCTGTTCAGGCATGTCATGGAGTCGCAGGCAACGGCCGTAGCCGACCAGCGCGGTCGGCGTCTGGACGACATAGGTAAGGCCCTGCCGCTCGGCGTAGCGGATGGCCGATTCCAATGTCGGAAAGCCAAGCTCGATCTGGGCCAGCGTGTCATCGCCGCTCGTATACCCCATCAGCGGCTCGATGGACGGCGCCGTGCGGCGCTCGAAAACGAGGCGCCAGCCCTTCAAGCGTGCCTTGCCCGACGTGGTCACCGCGCGCGGCGGCTTGTAGATGCGCGCGACCGCTTCGTCCGGGAAGAGTGAGCACCCCATCGAAAGGGGCTTGTGCAGGTCGTCGTTCGACGGCCACGCCTGCGGGTTTGGTATTCGGGTTGATCTATCGACCTTTCTTGTCGTCTCCATTGTTCATCCCTCCCTGTCTGGCGAAGGATGCTGCCGGCGGCGGCAAGCTGGCCCGCCGCCGGCGCCTGCCATGTGTTAGCTCTTGATGGCGATGCGCTTGACCTGCGACTGCGCCCTCTCGCTCTTGGGCAAGGTCACGGTCAGCACACCATTGCTGAAGCGCGCGTCGACCTTGTCGTCCTTGACCTCGTAGCCGAGTGGGATGCGCCGCTCGAAGTGGCCATAGAAGCGCTCGGAGAACTGCCGGTCCTTGTCCTCCGTTTCGGAGTGTTTTTCGCCGTTTAACGTCAGCACACCGTTGTCGAGCAGGACTTCGATGTCCTTCTCTTCGAGGCCAGGTATCTCGGCTGTCACCTTGATCTCCTTCTCATTGTCGGAAATCTCGACGCTCGGCCAACCGCCGCTAAAGGCGGAAGGGGTGTTGAAAGAGGGAAGGTTGGAGCCGAACCCGCGAAAGACGTCGTCGAACAGCCGGTTCACCTCGCGATGCAGTGACAGGAATGGGTCGCGCTCGCTATCGCGGAACACAGTTGGAACCTGGTTGCCGTTGCCGCGGTTCCAGGGGATCAGATCACGGACATTCATTGTTCTTCTCCTTCTGTTGGTTCGTTTGTTTCCCGCCAGCGCCGGGGACTGCCCGACGCCGTGCCCAATTTGCGCTGTGTGAGCGGTTCAGGCGGCCTGCTTATCGGCCTCGATCTGCTTCGTCTCGACCTTGGGCCGCGCCTCGCCGGCCGCAATCTCGATCTTGCGGGGCTTCTTCTCCTCGGGAATCTTGCGCTTGAGGTCGATCGCCAGCAGGCCATTGACTAGGCTTGCGCCCATGACCTTCACATGGTCGGCCAACTTAAAGCGGCGCTGGAAAGGACGCCCGGCCATACCGCGATGCAGATACTGGCCGGTGTCCTCGCCTGCCTTTTGACCGGACACCATGAGCATGTTCTGCTCCTGGGTGATGGTCAGATCGTCCTGCGAGAAACCGGCCACCGCCATGGTTATGCGGTAGTCGTCCTCGCCAGTCTTGACGATGTCATAGGGAGGCCAGTTGTCGATAGTTTCGACGCGGCTCGCAGCCTCCAGCGCGTTCAGCATTCGGTCGAAGCCGATGCTCGACCGGAATAGGGGAGAAAAGTCGAGAGTGGTTCTCATAGCCACATCCTCCTTTGAGCAATATGGATACAAGGTCTTCTGCCACCAGATGCTCTCCGGCCGGCATACCGGCCCCGATGGCGCCGGCCGTCATCATCTAGTTCATTGGATTGGCTGTTCAAGAGGCCGGCGGCTTACTATGCCTTTAACCGGAACTCGACTGGGTGCTGATGTCTTGGCACGTCTTCACCAGCCAGACCTCAGCGACCGACATAAGATCGGACCCTGCCCCTTGGCGCAGCCCGACTGGGAAGAGATCAGCACTCTGCGATGAGCAGACCCTATTTGGAGAACGGTGAGATGCGTTTTGAAGACAAGGTCGTAATCGTCACTGGGGGCAATTCCGGAATCGGACGTGGAATAGCGCGGTACTTCGCCGGGGAAGGGGCCAGACTTGCTCTTGTCGGTCGTGACGGCACCAAGGGCTCGGAAGTGGAATCGGAGATCGCGTCTGCCGGGGGCAGAGCTAAGTTCTTTCAATGTGATCTGGCAAGCGAAGCGGCAGCGGCGGAATTGGTGGACAAGGTTGCTCAATGGGGCAGCCTGGACGTCGTCGTGAACAATGCCGGGGTCGGCTCCCGCAGGTCAGGCATCGAGGGCAATGAATCGCCGGGCCAGCGTTGGTCGAAGTTGCGCGGCCCCAATCTCGATTCGACCTACTTCGTCTCCTCCTACGCGCTTCCGGTGATGCGCGACTGCGGCGGTGGGTCGATTGTAAACATCTCGTCGACGGCCACACTGCACGGAAACTGGGGACTGTACGGTGTTGCGAAGGCGGGAGTGGAGGCGCTCACACGCTCGCTGGCGGTGGAAGGTGCGCTATTCGGAATTCGGGCAAATTGTGTCAGCCCCGGCTGGATCGCAACAGAGCTCGATGAAAAAGAACCTGCGTCGAGCACGAATTCCTCGGGCGAATGGGAAGTCCCGCCGGGTGTCTTCAACCGCATGGGAACGCCTAGGGAGATTGCTGCAGCGGTGGCCTTCCTCGCAAGTCATGAAGCATCCTTCATCACCGGTCAGACGCTTGTGGTCGATGGCGGATTGTCGATCCTCGATTACGCGTCCTTGTCGCTGCTCAAGACGCGCGGTCCTGCGCTGTTTTCGGGAAAATTGGCAGATACGTCCAACCAGCAGGAACCAAACTGAGAGAATTAAAAGCGCCCATCACCGGTGCCGGTGCGAAAGATGGAATTGGCTTTGCCAGTGCCAGGCTACTGGCGGGCTTTTTTTACGATTGCGCTCTCCGCGACCACAGGCGCGTCTCCGCTGGCGTGAGTGCGAGCCTAATGAGTTGATGGCGAGGACCCATGAATCCGGTGCTCCTGGCGCCGGCCGATTACATGCGCCAGCTTGGCCCAGACCGCCTGCGTGAAGCCATTCAGCTCTGAACTGATGAAGATATCACCGGTCGACAGCAAGGTCGGATCGCCGCGTCACAACACGCCCGACATCATCGGCGAGATCGGCGTGGGGCTGAGCGACCTTTTCGATGTCTGATCAGGCGACCAATTCCAGTAAAAGATAGTTTCCTGGCACGGCATCGGCCGGCCAATCGGCGCAACACGCTTCAATCGCAGCCTTGTTTGCCTGCATCCACACGCTCGCCGCTTCATCCTCGTCTTCATCCGGCTCCATGTCATCGTGAAAACTCGAATCGTCCCAGCCTTCCAGCGCGAACATTCCATCCGCTCCCTGTTCAGGCGATATTCCCGCCGCGGCAAAGACCGCGCTTGCTGCGTCGATGCCGCGCTGCTTCTCTTCCGGGGAAGCTCCTTTGATTTCCAGCCGAAGCCTCATGGCGCGCCTCCTGTGGCTATGTTGCCGACAGTGAACAAAATGGGAACGCATGTGTCAAGAGAATCTTGACCAGAGAGGAATATGGTCCCTCTCCGAAAGCACTGTGCTCGGGCCTACCCCGCGGCGAGAGCTTCGCTGGAGATTTCTACGATTCCCCTCCGGGGGTGTCGTCATTGTCTACCGTGGGATTGACCTGAGACGCGGAATTCACGCGCATGGTGCAGACCAGTCCCGATTTCTGGAACTTCAGAGTGACGCGCCCTGACGTGCCGGAGGCAAACACGCGCTCGAGGAGCTGCGTGCCGAAGCCCTTTCGCTCGACCGGTTCAACAGGTGGACCTCCTCGTTCGCGCCATTCCAAATTGAGCCAGCGATGCTGTTTTTGCCCGAGGAGCTTCCACTGAATCGACACCGTGCCGGTCTCGTTCGACAGTGCTCCATACTTGAGCGCATTCGTCGTCAGCTCATGAAAAGCCAGAGCGGCCGAAAGAGCGACGTTCGGCGGTAGCCAGACCGACTCGCCGCTAATGTTGAAGCGGTCGATCGGTGCGTGTGAGCTGACCGATGTGGCAACCAGATCCTTGACGTCGGCGCCACTCCAGTTCTGCTGGATAAGCAGGTCGTTCGCGCGGGCCAGCGAGACGAGACGGCTGGAGAGCGTGCGTCCTGCTTCAGACAAACTTGTGGCGTTGCGCAGTGTCTGGGAGGCAATGGACTGAACCACGGCAAGGATATTCTTCACGCGATGGTTCAGCTCATTGGTCAACAATTTGAGCTGCTCCTCGCCGCGTTTGCGTTCTGTGATGTCGAGACTGATTTGTACGGCCCCTATGATGCGGCCACCGGGGCTGCGAATTGGACGTGCGCTGGAAAGTAGAAAGCGCTCGACACCTGACGGCAGCGTGTAGGCGAACTCTTCATGATCCGTCAGCTGCCCGCGCATGGCGCGGCTAAGAGGGCGGTCTTCGCGGCTCACTACGTGCCCGTCCTTGACGGCCACGGTGTCGATGACGAGGTCGGGCCTGCCGAAGGATTTGTGCGCGTCGGTTGGCAAGCCCATGAGTTCGGCCGCGAACCGGTTGCGGATAACCTGAAGAGCCTTCGGATCGTAGGTAAACCAGACTGCCGCCGGCGCTGTCTCCAACACCGCCTCCAACTCGTAGCGCCGTTCGGCGATCGCCCGCTCTGCATCCACCATCGCCTGGGCGATGGCAGCGAACTCCGTAACCGAGGTCGACAGGGGTTCGACGCTTCGGCCATGACCCAGCGCTTCGGCCCGTGTCGCCAGTTCAGCGGTGGCCTGGGTAAATCTCTTGCCGACGAAATACCCCAGAGCAACCGAAACAAGAAGCGAAAGGAGACCTATCCCGCAAATCGCGGCAAGCGAGCGCCAGAGCGGCGCCTGCGCTGCTGAAAGCGGTACGTTTGCGGTGTAGAACCAATCAGAGTGCGGAGACCTGTAGTAGCCTGCCAGCAGCGTCGCCCCTTCGAAGTTGCGGGACGTGAATGAGCCCGAGCGCCCAACAATCTTTTCCACGTATCCGGGCAATCCGGGCTTTCCGGTCCATTCGTCGTGCAACTTGGAACGGGCAACGTAATTTCCGTCGCGATCTCCCACGCCCACCGTCCATCCTTCCGGGACGGCCCGCATCAAAACATCGCGGATCCGGGCAGTCGGTACAGAAAGTGAAAGAAGCAGGTCCTCTCCCTTCGGAGCGGGCACCCGAATGGCAACAGCCACGCGGTATTCGCCTGAGCCTTTGTCGGTGAAGACATCGCTGACGAAAACTCCGGAACGGTTGAGTTTCTCGCGGTCGACAGCTTCTATCGGTGCGACCGACGGCAAGGCTGCACCGTATCCGATTTCGGTGTTCATCAGCTGATTGCGGCCAAGATCGCGCAGGACGATCGTCCGGTCCGTCCCGTGGACAAGATCGAGCGCCTCGCGGTGGAAGCCTTGCAGATCGCCACTGGCCAGCGCGGGGGATTTGGAAAGGCCGTCGAGGATGGTTTGGAGATTTGCCAGCTCGCCCTCTACAACCAGCGACACCTGGCGAGCCGTTTGCACGGCATCCTGCTCAAAACGATATCGTTCCTGCAGTGCATATTGGCCTAGCAAGTAGCCGGCAAACAGCCACACCGGGACAACTGCGGCGGCGATCAATCCAAGCAGATGCGATCGAACTGATCGACGAGGCAAGTCCATATCCCGTGCCGGCTCAGGAACGCTCAACCATAATCAGCGGACCAGGAACAGCAAGCGTTAGTTCAAGCGAATATAATGCTTCCCTCAGCTCGTCCCGGGAACCGCAAGGATGGAAGCATCACGTGGTGCGGCATAGCGCCAGCGCTCGTCGCTCCAGCCGTCCCTTCGCGACCGGTGTGACGTAAACTCGGTGCGCGGTGGCGCACGCCATAAGGTGCCACGCCGCCGGTACTGCCGTGGGCTACTCTTTGACCGCGCCGGTCATTGACGACACGTAGTGCTCGACGAAGAAGGAATAAAGGATGACCACCGGCAGCGAGCCGATCAGGGCGCCGGCCATGAGCGAACCCCATTCGTAAACGTCGGAGCGGACGAGCTCGGTCAGCACGCCGACCGGCACGGTTTTGTTCTCGGACGACTGGATGAAGGTAAGGGCGTAGATGAACTCATTCCACGACAGCGTGAAGGCGAAGATACCCGCGCTGATCAGCCCTGGCACCGACAGCGGCAGCACGATCTTGGTCAGCACTTGCCAGCGGCTGGCGCCGTCGATGAGGGCGCACTCCTCCAGTTCGAAGGGAATGGAACGGAAATAGCCCATCAACAACCAGGTGCAGAAGGGCACCAGGAAAGTCGGATAAGTCAGGATCAGGGCAAAGGGCGTGTCATAAAGCCCGAGATTGAACACCATCACCGACAGCGGAATGAACAGGATGGATGGCGGGACGAGATAGGCGAGGAACACGGCCAGCCCGACCTGGCGCGAGCCGGAAAAGCGCAGTCGCTCGATCGCATACGAAGCCAAGACTGCGGCGACAAGCGACAGCACGGTAGCGGCGACCGAAATAATCGTCGTGTTGAGTAGCCAGCCGGGATAGGAGGTCTCGAAAAGCAGGTAGCGGATGTTCTGCAAGGTCGGGTGGACTACCCAGAACGGGCTCGATGTGTCGTAACTCGTCATTTCCGCGTTGGGTTTGATCGCGGTGATCGTCATCCAGTAGAAGGGAAAGAGCAGCACGACGACGAAAATGGCCAACGGGACATAGATCGTCACTACGCGACGCGGCATGCTTTGCAGATAGGTCATGCCACCTTCGTCGTCGCCGGCTGCATTTGCCTTGGGATCGATCAGAGCCATCTCAATCTCCGCCGCCTTGCTGCCACCTGCGTCGCTGCAGGCCGAAATAGCTGAACAGGATCGCGCCCAGCAGGAACGGGATCATCGCAACGGCGATGGCTGCGCCTTCGCCGAGCTGCCCGCCCGAAATGCCACGTTGGAAAGAAAGCGTCGCCATGAGATGTGTGGCGTTCACCGGGCCGCCGCGCGTCAGCACATAGATGAGCTGGAAATCGGTGAAGGTGAACAGCACCGAAAAGGTCATGGTGATGGCGATGATCGGCGTCAGCAGCGGCAAGGTGACATAGCGAAACAGCTGCCATCGACCGGCGCCGTCCAGCGTGGCGGCTTCGTAGAGTGATTGCGGGATCGTCTGCAGGCCGGCAAGCAGCGTTATGGCGACGAAGGGAATGCCGCGCCAGACATTAGCCGCGATTACCGAAGCGCGCGCGTTTTGCGGATCGCCAAGGAAGTTGATGTTGTGGTCGATGAGGCCCATCTGCTTGAGAGCCCAGGAGATGATCGAGAATTGCGAATCGTAGATCCACCAGAAGGCGATCGCCGACAGCACCGTCGGCACCACCCAGGGAAGGAGCACCACGGCGCGGAAAAACGATTTGAACGGCAGGTTCTCGTTGAGCAGCAACGCCAGCCAAAGGCCGAGGGCGAACTTCAGGATAGACGCGCTCACCGTGTAGAGAAGCGTGTTGAACACGGACAGCCAGAATACGCTGTCGTCCCAGAGGTATTCATAGTTCTCCAGGCCGATGAAGACGCCCGGCCTGCCGATGCGGGCGTCGGTAAAGCCGAGCCAGACGCCCAGCCCCAGCGGATAGGTCAGAAAGACCAGCAGCAGCGCCACTGTCGGCAGCATAAAGCCAAAGCTGAGCAGGCCACGGCTTTCGGCAATTCGCGACAAGAAGGAGGGGCGGGGCGGGGCGGCGGTTGTCGCGGCCATGAAAGGGCTCCTGTGGCGGGTATCGAGTGGCAGCAGTCCTTCGACTTTCGTGGACTGCTGGCGCGCGGGCCCATTGGTCCGCGCTCTCTCCTTGTGGGCGCGTGCCTTTCGGCGGCACGTCGCGACGCCTGCTGGGGCGACCGGAAAACAACAGGCGTCTTCCCCCCTCGAATGGAAGAAGACGTCCAGACTACACCCGGTAATACCTGTTGGCGCGCTTTTCGGCCTCTTCCATTGCCTCCTGCGGTGTCGCCCGACCAGTCACCGCCTTGGCGAACATGTCGACCAGCACGTAGTCGGCCATGGTCGCGGCGGACGCGTAGCCGAGCGGCCCTGCGTAGCCGTTGTTGCGCAGCGTCGCTGACGCCTTGGCATAGGGCGCATAGTTTGGATCGGCCTTCCAGATCGGATTGTCGTCGTAGGCCTTCAAGGTCTGGCAGCAATAGCCGGAAGAGCCCTTGATCCATTCCGACATCTGCGGTTCCTCGAACATGAACTGCAGATAGGCCTTGGCCGCGTTGGGATAAGGCGTGTAGTTGAAGATTACCGCCGAGGTGACCTGGTAAAGCTCCACCGCCTTGCCGATCGGACCGATCGGCAAGCTGGCCGTGCGGATGTCCTTGGCCATTTCAGCCAGCTTGGGATCCTTGTCCTTGTTGATCCGGGCTGTTTCATAGGCCGAGATACCGTTGGCGATGACCGACAGCTCGCCGGCCAGGAAGGCACGATTGTTGTTGACGTCGAGCCAGCTTTCGGTGCCTGGGATGAAGGTCTTGTAGAGGGCCTGGGCATATTCGATCGCCTTCAGCGTCTCGGGACTGTTGATCACCACCTTGCTGTTCTCGTCGACCATCTTACCGCCATGGCTCCATAAGAGCCAGTGGGCGTAGTTGTTGCCGTCACCGACGCCGTGGCCATGGGTGAAGCCGGCTGGGTGGCCCTTGGCTTGCAGAGCCTTGCACAATTCGAGGAAGCTGTCGGTGTCCTTCGGGAACTCGGAGAAGCCGGCCTCCTTGACCCAACTCTCGCGGTAGACGATCGCGTTGCCTATGGTAGCCAGCGGCAGCCCGATGAACTTGCCGTCCTTGGTGGCGTAGCTCTTTGGACCCTCGTGCCAGCCGCCATATTTCTTGCCCAGATAATCTCCGAGATCGGTCACATCGAGGAGCTTGTCGGGATATTGGAAAGGATCGTCGAACCAGACGAACATCAGGTCGGGACCCGAGCCGACATTGGCGGCGACTGCCGCCTTGGGACGAATGTCCTCCCAGCTCTCCTTGTCGACGCGCACCTCGACACCGATAGCCTCGGTGAATTTCTTCGTCTGCGCCAGCCAGGCGTTCTCATCGCCCTGGACGAATGGTGACCAGCGAAGGAGCCTGAGCTTGGCTCCCTTTTCGGGCGTGAATTTCGGCCCATCCTGGGCAAGAGCTGGCGTGCCAAGCAGCCGGCTACCGATTGCCCCGGCCGCCGCAGCACCGGCACTGGTGCGGATCACGTCTCTTCTGGTGTATCTCATGGCCATTTCCTCCTGTTTGATTGGCTGACCTCGGCATGTTCAAAGCCGGCGACCCGTATCTGCGTCAAAGAGATGGACCAGGCCTGGCTCGGCGGCGAGCCTGACAGTTTGGCCCGGCTGGAACGGGTGGCGCTCCCGAAAAGTCGCGACGATCTCTTCGCCACCAGGCGCGCGGCCGATGATCTGCAACTCCGACCCGGTCGGTTCGATGACGGAGATGGTGACGGGAAAGCCTTGGTCGCAGAGGCGCAGATGCTCTGGCCGGATGCCAAGCACTACTGGACCTCCACTCAGGCCTTGCGGCGTCCGCGGCAAGTGTACGGCGACGCCGCCGCTGCCTTCAAAGCCACTGGCACCAATGCGCCCTGTCAGCATGTTCATGGCTGGAGAGCCGATGAACATCGCGACGAAAAGATTGTCCGGGCGGTCATAAAGATCGAGCGGGCGCCCGATCTGCTCCACATTGCCGTCATGCATGACGACGATCTTGTCAGCCATCGTCATCGCCTCGATCTGGTCGTGAGTGACATAGACGGTCGTGGTCTTCAGGCGCTGGTGCAGTTCCTTGATCTCAGCGCGCATCTGTACGCGCAGCTTGGCATCGAGATTGGAGAGGGGCTCGTCAAACAAGAACACCTGCGGGTCGCGAACGATCGCCCGGCCCATCGCCACGCGCTGCCGCTGCCCGCCCGAAAGCTGCCGGGGATAGCGCGACAGAAGCGGCGTGAGGTTGAGAATTTCCGCGGCACGTGCAACCTTGGCATCGCTCTCCTGCTTCGAGGCACGCTTCAACATCAGGGAGAACGCCATATTCTCTCGCACCGTCATATGTGGATAGAGCGCGTAGTTCTGGAACACCATGGCAATGTCGCGCTCCTTGGGGGCGACCGCGTTGACAACGCGCCCACCAATGGCGATCTCGCCGCGCGTGATGCCCTCTAGCCCCGCGATCATGCGCAACAGCGTCGACTTCCCACAGCCCGACGGGCCGACGAGCGTGACGAACTCGCCATCTTCTATGTCGATGCCGACGCCATGGAGAATCTCGGCGGCGCCGAAGGACTTATAGACATCGCGGATCGCAACGGACGCCATCGATTACCTCCCGGGCGATGAGACGCCTGCAGGAAGACGTCCACTTTACATACGCAGCTTCCGGTCTTGCCGCGCCCCTCCATCTGAAGTGGTAGCGCTACCAGCAGTGCGTGTAAAGCACGGCCGGATCTCCCCCGGACTGAGGGATCTAGATCGGGTTTCCAATATTTCGAGAGGCACTCGGCCGCTCCGGACAAGCGCAGCATTCCATCGGACATCGCGGTCTCATCCTTGTGCACTCCGATTCTCCAAGTATCGCGGAACGAGGCGGCGGCTAGACCGGGAGTGAAACGGTTGCGCGATCTGAGGCGGCTCGTCGCTCTACGACCCGGAGCCGGGCGGCAGGCGGTTAGTCTATCTACGGACCCCGCTCAACGCGTCAGGCGCACAATGCTTCCGACTGGCAACCCTCGATCGGTCCCCTCCAAATAATCCCGCGTCCGATGGGTTTGGTGATCCCATTTTGAAGCCCTTTCCGATCAAGGGAAGAGAATCGGGTACCTGACAATCGGTAAGACGAATACGGTTCCACCCGACAGGGCAACTAACCCATCCGTGACGGACATCCGAGGGCGCGATCAAACCCAAGGCGGCTCTGCGGCGGGGCAAAGGCCGATTCGGTACGATACTCCTGTCGACGTTATGTCGGCCGACTTTCCCGGACCGGCGCAACTGTTTGTCCGCAAGCCAAGTATGTCCCTGAAACTAGAAAGATCATTAGCGTCGAATCTAGAATATCGTGGCCGACAAGGATACCTGTCAGGCCACCGACAAGATAAACTATCACTGTGACTACGACCATGGTCGCCCCGAACCGCTCTAATGGATCGGCACTAAGGCGAAGAACCCTCGTTGCGTTCGAGATCGCGACGATGAAGATCGCCGCCAACGTCAGCGCGCCCACAAGTCCGGCCTGTACCAACGCTGTCAGGAAGCCGTTGTGAAAATGGTTGAACCCCTGACTCGCCCCATATTCTTTTTCGAAACCCTGCTGCGAAATCGCCCGGCTGGCGGACATGCCGTGGCCGAATAGTGGCGATTCGCGAAACGCATCGATCCCAATTTCCCAGAGCCCAACACGAAGGCCGAGCGGAGTGGAATGATCACCTTTGGTGGCTAAAGCTTTCCAGTCGTCGAACAGGAAATGAGTGCGCCGTACGATGATTGGAAACGTGATCACCGCAGTGAGCAAGCAGCAGGCGCTGGCAATCACCAGCGCCCGCTTCATGTTCGATCGCGTAAATCTCTTACGATTGATCGCAAGGACGGCGACAATGGCGATCAGCAAGGCCACCCAGATCATGCGCGAGCCAGAATAGGCGGTCGCTACAACGCCGGCGAGTATGGCGGCGGTGAGTGTCTTCCAGGCTTTCTCTATTCCCGACACGGCGCCCGTAAGGCACATTATCACGGCAAGGCAGGTGACGGTCGCAAACACGATCGGATTTCCTGCTCCTCCTTCGGCCCTCAGCATCCCGATCCAGTAGTATTGGACGATGGTCAGCGCCAGCGCACCGACACATGCTGCCGCGCTGGCCAGCACGGCAATGCGTGCGAGCGTCGCCTTGTCGGTGATGCTCCAGGTCGAGTAAGAGATCGGGAACAGCAATAAGGTGGTCAGTGGCAGGAAGTGGGTTGCATCGGCCCGCAGGGTGCCGTTCACGATTGAGGCCAGAACCATCGCCGCGCAATAGGTATAGATCGCAAGCGTCATGGCAAGCGTCGGCCGGTCGATGTTCAAGCGGCGTCGCTTGGCGGCCAGCAACACCACCGACCAGAGCGCTCCACCATGAAATACGAAGCTCACCACCGATCCGAGCACTGCCGGCGAAAAAAAGCAGATCATCGAGAAGTAGCGGTTGACCTGTTCTGCCGTCAGGTGGCGCCGCAGCGATCTAAACGCGTTCAATGCCTTGGCTTCGCGCTTTTGCGGGTCGCGTGCGAATCGTTCGGCTGATCCTTGCTCACCGTGTTTGGCCCCCGTGCTCGAATCCGTATAGCCGCTCGCTTGGGTATCTGGTAGTGTGGATCCGTTTCGCTCGCCATCCGGCTCTATGAGCAAAACCCGGTCTGGACGCGTGTTCAGGCTGCGGCAGCCGATGAAGCTCCTTGGGCTGCTTCCCGCCACGATTGAAACATCAAGACGTCCCAAAGCAGATACTGGTTGTTTCGGCGTCCGGAGAGGTGTTCCGACCAAGCGCGCCGGATCGCATCCGGCCTAAAGAACCCGTCTTCCCGCAATCGGCGCTCGTCGAGCAGCGCCTCTGCCCATTCGCGAAGCGCGCCACGCAACCAAGCGTCGATGGGCACGCCGAAGCCCATTTTCGGACGTTCGACAAGCGCCTTCGGAACATGTCGGTAAAGCAGTTGCCTGAGCGGCCACTTTGTCTGGCCGCCGGCTCGCAGGATGGAAAGCGGCAGCGAAAATGCGAAGCTTATCAGACGGTGATCAAGCAGCGGCACGCGGGTCTCGAGGCCGACTGCCATCGCCGCGCGATCAACTTTGACCAGGATGTCGTCCGGCAAGTAACTCATCATATCGATATACATCATCCGCTCGACGTTGCCTGGCAACGATGGAAGCGCCTCCAATCCAGTCAGCATGGTAGGCGGCTCTGCCGCATCCGGGATGATCTCGGTTGGTTCCCAATGCGAGCAGAGACGGCGGTAGACCTCGTCCATCGTTTGCAGTGAAAGAACCGAGGCCGCCTTGTGGATCTTGTCTCCGACGCGCTCACGGCGAAAGCGTTGCGGCAGAAGCGGCATGAGCCCGCCTGCGACACTGTTGTAGAGACCAGGTGGTGGCAGCGTTGCCAGGTTGGCCGATGCGCGCCGCAGGCTCATCGGGATCCGGGAAAGCTTGTTCCAAACAGTATCGGCAAGTGCATAGCGCGTGTAGCCGGAGAACAACTCGTCGCCACCATCTCCCGACAAAGCCACGGTGACACTGCCACGCGCCAATTTGGAGACAAGAAACGTCGGAATTTGCGAGGAGTCGGAGAAAGGCTCGCAATAAATGCCAGGCAGTTGGGGCACCACATCGAGCGCGTCCCGCTCGCTGAGATAAAGTTCTGTATGATCGGTGCCGAGGTGGTGCGCTACTTGCTGGGCATGGTTAGCCTCGTTGTAGCCCATTTGGTCAAATCCGATGGTGAAGGTCCGCACCGGTCGTGAACTGATCGACTGCATAACCGCTACGATGGAGGAAGAATCGATGCCGCCAGAGAGAAACGCGCCGAGCGGAACGTCCGCGATCATCTGCGCCTCGAGCGCGCGGCGAAGATGACGCTCGACTTCGTCTACCGCCTCGTCGGGGCTTCCCTGAAAAGTGTCGCGCTGGCCCTGTTCGGCGACTTCCTTGGCACTCCAATAACTCTCGACGTGCGGCTCACGCATCGGGTCCGAAAGAACAAGGACGTGGCCGGGTCTTAATTTCCGGATGCCTTGATAAATGCTGTAAGGGGCAGGGATGTAGTTGTGGCGCATCAGCAAAGCCAGCGCATTCCGGTCGATGTCCGGGCGCCAATCCGGGAGTGGTTGGAACGCCTTGAGTTCTGAAGCAAAGGCGAACGCCTTGCCGATCCGGCCGTAATATATCGGCTTCTCCCCCAGGCGATCACGTCCGAGAGTAAGCGTTCTACCCCTGCGGTCCCATAAGCCGAAAGCAAACATGCCAACGGCCAGTCCAAGGGCCTTTTTGGTTCCAAGCTCTTCAATCGCAGCCAGAAAGGTCTCGGTGTCGGAATGACCACGCCAAGTATGAGCACCGAATTCCCGGTCCAGATGCGCCCGAATCTCCCCGTGATTGTAGATTTCGCCATTGAAAACGATGACATAGCGACCGCTGTGCGAAATCATCGGCTGCGCGCCGGCCGATGACAGGTCAATGATTGCCAGGCGGCGTTGACTGATCGCGACCCCGGCCTCCGCGTCAGTCCAGACGCCGTCGCCGTCCGGTCCGCGATGCCGGATCATGTCCGCCATACGGCGCACGCTTAAGGAGCCGCCGCTTGTCGCGGCCGCTCCACCCACAATACCGACGATACCGCACATCCTGCGTTACAGCTCCACAATGACCTAGGCTCTCTTCTCTCTCTGCCGGGTCAGAGAGGCAAGCCAACTGCTATAGGGCCGTCCGTTTGAAACACCATTCGCCACAGCCGGTGCCAAAAAGGCCAAATCCAGGCACTACGTTGAAGCGCCGCTTGGTGCTAAACCCAAGTTTTTTCAGGGACGTCTCCAACTCTTCGGCTGAGGTGGATTGATAGGGGTAGCCACCTAGCCAGTCGTCCACATCAGCCAGGAACTCCATGCCACGGCGGGCGCGATAATTCTTTACAAATGCGATCGTGTCTCCATGGCGAAGCGTCCTAGCCAACAGGTGGGCCGTGACGAAGACCGCTTTGACCGGAGGCCGCAGCCACCGATGAGACGAGTAGAGCCTTTTTTCGACTGTCCAAAGTCCGCAAAGCGGTGTCTTCAGGTAAATCGCAATCGCAAATTTTCCGCCGTGACCTACGAGGCCGGCCGCGTTGCTGATCGCCCCCCACATGTCTCCCGTGTGATGCAGGACGCCCCACGAATAAACGACGTCGTAGGTTGCGGTCGGAAGCGACGCTTTGTCGAGGACGTCGGCTCGTTTCACACTCCATTGGGCTTCTGGTGCGAAGCGAGAAAGCACGGCTTTGGTCGTTTCCACACACTCGGTGTCATAGTCAATGGCGTCAACTTTCGCCGCCCCCAGCCGAAGAGCGGCCGCGGAATGCAGGCCCGATCCGCAGCCGATGTCGAGAAATGTCTTCCCCTCCAGGTCACCAAGCAGGCGGCGAAGATCCGCGCAAGCTCGGTCCAGATGCTCGTCCTCGAAGCGCGCGGCAAGCGCAGACCAGTTGCGGCCGAAATCGTATCGAGCGTTCATAAGCTTCCCACCATCGCCCCTTCCCAACACCGAAGCCGTGGCTGATTCTGATAGAGGTGCTGAAGCCAAAGCGTTCAGCCGGTCGAGCCGCGCCTGCCACTTGCCACATGGGACCTGAAGTCAGGTGCGTCGGCCATCAGAATGGACCTGCTTGATGTCGCTGTATATCCCATTGTTAAATGTAGGCTGAGCCTCACAGACTCCAATATTTTAAACTGTCAGGAATCTCGTTCGGCTTAAGAGCAGACTTGATGTCGAACAGTGTTCCGCCTTGCTTGATCATTTGAAAAAGACGCGTTCTCTCGCTGGTGAGATAAACCTTGTGAGGTACCGCCAAAACAAGCGCCTGCAAGTCGCCTATCTCATTAATCGGCAGGATTGTCTCGCCATGGTCGCGTAAAGCGGATTCAGTATCTGCAAGAGGATCGTGAACTTTGGGCACGATTCCGAACTGTCTTAGTTCCTTGACCATGTCGAAAACGCGGCTGTTACGCAAATCCGGGACGTCTTCCTTGAAGGTCAGTCCGAGAATGCCGACCGAAGCGCCTTTGACGGGTATGTCCGACCGGATCAGCTGTTTGACGATCTGTTGGGCAACGAAGGCTCCCATGCCGTCATTGATGCGGCGGCCAGCGAGGATGATCTGTGGGTGGTAGCCTTCGGCCTCCGCCTTGGCGGTCAGGTAATACGGATCGACGCTGATGCAGTGGCCGCCGACGAAGCCCGGCTTGAAGGGAAGGAAGTTCCATTTTGTCGAGGCGGCATCGAGGACATCTTGCGTGCGGATATCAAGCCGTTCGAAGATCATTGCCAGTTCATTCATCAGCGCGATGTTGAGGTCGCGTTGCGTATTCTCGATAACCTTCGCTGCTTCGGCCACCTTGATCGATCCCGCGCGGTAGACGCCGGCGTCGATGATTTGGCCATAGACTCTCGCTACGCGCTCCAGGGTCTCGGCATTCTCACCGGAGACGACTTTGATGACCCGTCGCAGCGAGTGTTCCTGATCGCCAGGGTTTGCCCTTTCAGGCGAGTAGCCCAGCGCGAAGTCATGAGGATGCCGCAGGCCGGACATATGTTCGATGATCGGGCCGCAAAAATCCTCGGTCACGCCCGGATAGACCGTCGATTCGAAAACGACGACTGCGCCCTTGCTCACAGTTTCACCGACAAACTGCGATGCCAGTTTCAACGGCGCAAGATCGGGAGCACGGTTGATGTCGATAGGCGTGGGCACAGCAACAATGAAGAAAGTCGCGCCTTTTAACATCTCCCGGTCGGTCGTAAGCACGATCGAGGATTCCCTGAGCGCCGCAGTGTCGACCTCTCCCGTGCGATCAACGCCGCGAAGCAGTTCCTCGATCCGGCGTTCGCTGATATCGAAAGCTATCGTGCCCGGGAAAACCTTCCCAAACGCCACGGCTACCGGTAGGCCGACATATCCCAGGCCTATAACGGCGATGCGTTCGGACATCCGCGGATTCCAGAGCCATTTATGCGTTGGGCGCTTCTATGACAGGCCGCTCGCAAATTCAACGATGTGTCATTGCAAGCGGGAAGTCTCCGCTCACAATGATCCCTGAGCAATGCGAATGTCGCCACCTGAAGATCGATGTTGTGGATAAGATGCGGCAGGATTGGGTTTCGCGTGTTCCAGACCCTACAACAGCGCAATGGTCTGACAAATTGGCCAAGAACCTGAACGCATGGATCGTATCGTTGTTGTCGTGAGCGAGCCCAAATCCCTTGCAACCACGCGGGGACATCTTCTGCTCGCGCTGCGCGCTGCCGGATACGAAGTGCATGCTCTGGCGCCGCGCGATGCCACGACCGTTCGTTGGCTGTCCGAGAACGGCATCCTCTTTCACGCGTTGCCAATGGAACGGGCTTCTATTGCGCTATTCGGCGACACGTCGTTGGCTTTTCGTCTTTACAACAAGCTGCGAGAGCTCAAACCGCGTGCCGTCCTGACCTGCGCGATCAAGCCAATCGTGTATGGCATGCCCGCGGCGCTGATTGCGGGGGTGCCGCGCCGGCACGCGCTTATCACAGGCCTCGGCTATGCGTTCACGGACCGTCACAAATCTCTACGGTGGAGGATCGTCAATGCGGCGGCCCGGCTTCTTTATGGCGCGAGCCTGCGTGTTGCCACCACTGCCACCTTTCAGAATCTCGATGACCGGGATGACTTTCGTCGCCTGGGACTACTCGGGCGCACACCGGCCAATGTCGCCAACGGTTCGGGTGTAGACCTTGAACGCTTCAAGGTCGTGCCATTGCCGGAGAAGCCGCGGTTTCTCATGATCGCACGCCTACTTCGCGATAAAGGTCTCGCGGAATATCTGGGTGCGGCGAGGCTGGTGAAGGCGGTTCGCCCAGAGGCTCGTTTCGACCTGGTCGGCGACCGGGATCCAAATCCAGCGGGATTTCCAGCGTCGGAGATTGAGGCAGCCGTCACAGACGGAACCATCCACTACCACGGGCCTGTCGATGATGTACGCCGACTGATCGGCGATTCTCGCATCTTCGTGCTTCCATCTTACCGGGAGGGTACGTCGCGATCGGTCCTGGAGGCGATGGCAATGGGGCGCCCGGTGATCACGACAGATGCGCCGGGTTGTCGTGCGCCGATCATCCCCGGCGTGAACGGCCTTTTGGTGCCGGTTGGCGCCACGCCTTCCTTGGCGCAAGCCATGATCCGCTTGATCGACAACCCAAACGAAGCCGAGTACATGGGCAAGAACAGTCGATCGATCGCAGAAGAGCGCTATGATGTTCACAAAGTTACAGCTCACATGATGGAAATTATCGAAACCGGGCACCAAGCCGCAAAATGACCTTTGCAGGGAATCCATCCTCAAATCGCTACGAATTCGGGGCTAATTGGGCGTCCTTCATCGATAGGCACTATTCGCCTGAACGCCGTCGGATGGCGGCACAGAAGCTCTTGTCATTCCTCGGCAGACAGAGCCTCGAAGGAATCCACTTTCTCGATATCGGCAGCGGCAGCGGACTGCACTCGCTTGCTGCCTTGGACGCAAAAGCGGACAGGATACATTCATTCGATTTTGACCCGCTTTCGGTAAGCACAACCGGCAAGCTGCGCCATTTGGCCGGTGACCCGCCGAACTGGAATGTTGAACGCGGCGACGTGCTCGACATCGACTACCTGAACAAGCTGGGCACCTGGAACCTGGTCTATTCCTGGGGCGTGCTCCACCACACCGGTGCCATGTGGCAGGCAATCGAAAATGCGGCGCGCACGGTTGCGCCCGGTGGTCTATTCTTCATCGCTCTTTACTCATCGAATGTCGTGAGGCCTTCGGCGCAATTCTGGCTCGACGTGAAACGGCGATACAATGCCGCCAACCCCCACCAAAGACGCTGGCTGGAATATTGGTACATCTGGCGCTTCGGGCTCGGTCGCAATCCATTGCGACTGCTCTCGCTTGTGAAGCAGATCTACGAGAAAAAAAAAGGTCGCGGCATGAGCTATATGACCGACATACGCGACTGGCTGGGCGGCTGGCCAATGGAGTTTGCCGACGACCAGGCGGTGATCGACTTCCTGAACAGACGGTTCGATTTCGAGCTCGTCAGGATCTCCACAGGGGAAGCTTGCACTGAATTTCTTTTCCGGAACCCGATCAAATCGACCTCTAAACCGAACTGAGGGAACGGCATGCAACAACAAAGTCAAGCGCGTCATTGGGTCGATGCGGCGAGACACATTTCAAGCGCTCTGGTCGCCGTTTTTCGTCCATATATGCGGCCGGCCGTCTTCGAGGGTCACGATTTCATCGCAATTTTCCACCGTCGTGAGGCGGTGCGCGATGATCAGCACCGTCAGGTCGGCGGGTAATTCCCGGATCGCCTCCATGACCGCGGCCTCGGTCTCCATGTCGAGCGCGCTCGTGGCTTCATCGAACACAAGCACGGAAGCCTGCTTATACAAGGCCCGAGCGATGCCGATGCGCTGGCGCTGGCCACCCGATAGACGAACCCCACGCTCGCCCACCCGCGTTTCATAGCCCTGGGGCAAGCCTTCTATGAAATCTGCCAAAGCGGCCTGCTGCGCGGCACTGCGCAAGCGCTCACGATCGATCATGGCAGGATCGATGCCGAAGGCGATATTGTCGGCGATGGAAGCGTCGGCGAGGAAGATGCTTTGCGGCACATGCGCGATTTGTGTTTGCCACGCCCGCCGAGTAGCGCCATCCAGCTTCTGGCCGTCGATCTCGATCGCTCCGCCGGTCGGCTCGAGCAAGCCCATTATGAGATCGACTGCCGTGCTCTTGCCGCTGCCTGTCTTGCCTACGAACCCGATCTTGGTCCCTTTCGCGATCGTGAGATTGAACCGCTCAAGTATCGCCGGTTGGTCAGAAGCGTAACGAAACGACAGATCCTTGAGCATGATCGCGCGATCGAATGGGAGGCGCTTGGCCGGCGGCTGGTTCCACTCTGGGCCAACTGGTGCCTCGAGCGCCTGAAGCACGACTTCAGCGCCGGCAAGATTGCTCAGTATCAGCGCCCAATTGCCGTATACAAGCTGCATGGAGGGGAGCAGGCGCTGCGCTCCAAGAACAAATGTTCCCAGTATGGGAAGGACTTGGCCGGGATCGTTCGAGCGGGTGATGAGGAAATAGGCAAGCGCCGCTATGATCACCATCCCCGCGGCTTCGATCGCGAAACGCGGCGCGCCCGCCGCAAGCGCGTTGGTTGCGTTCGCGCGCTGCAGGCGTGAGTCGAGTTCGCTGTATCGCGAGAGAAAGTACGGTTGGGTGTCGTTGATGATGACATCGCGGATGCCACCTAGTCCCTCCTGGACAGATCGGATGCCTTCGGCCTGTGTGGTGGCGATAATTTGTGCATTCCTCTTGAGGTGCTTGCGGATGACAAGCGACATGGCGAGGTAGACCGCGCCAAAGCCCGCGAAGATAACGAAGGTGATGAACGAACTTAGAGCAAAAAGGGCGGCGACGATAAAGAGACCGATGATTATGCCGCTAATTGATTGCAACAGTGGCAGCATTACACCCGCGGTGATGGCTTGAACCTGCCGGAGCGCGGCCAACACAGAACTGGAGTTGCGCGAAACGTGATAGCTGTAGGGCTGGCGGAGTATTTGGTCATAGACCTTCACGCCGACCTCGTGTCCGAGCGAGAAGACATAAGAATTCGTGGCCCAGGCAAGGAATATGCGCACAGCGCCGGCCATGATCGCGACCACCGAAAAAACAACGGTTAGACCGAGGAGGCTGTCTGCAGAGCCGGTCAGCCGAAAGCCGACAAGCTGGCGTGCGAGGAACGAATCGCCGCCAACCGCCTCGGGATTGGCGATGCGCGCGAGAAACGGCAACAAGGCACCCAAAGTAGCAGCTTCCGCAAGTGCACCGAACATCATCAAGACAAGGAGGCCGAAAAACTGCCTCTGTCTAATTTTCGATACCTGCCGCCACAAGCGTCGCAGTGTGTCGAAAGTGCTGCCCGAGTTTCGGTTTCCGCTCAATGCCAAATCGATGTCCGCATCCAGCGCGCTCAATGCACACGTTCGTAGCTCCACGACAAGTCACAACCGATGCCCATTGACAATTTTGTCGCGGAAGCAGGAAGGTGAAGTGTCCACAACTCTGCGTAATGGCGAGAGAGACCGCGATTGCGGTGAAGTGATATGCTTCAACCATGAGCGACGCTATAAAGATTCGGGATCGAAAGCAGCGGCTGACCTTGATTGCGGCATTGCTTCGCACACTCGGCGTGTTCTCCGCCGGGGTAGGGAGCGCGCTTCTGTTCTTCGTCTCGGCATACCCGCTTGGATTGGTCAGCGCCTACCCCGCTCCCCCCGCTGCCGCAATTGAGGGGCCGCTGGGGTTTGCGCAGAAAGTGGCAAACGTCGAGGATCTCTACCGGCGCCAGAGCGAGCCAATGCAGGCGTATCTCGAGCGTCTCACGACGGCCGTGGCGGGTGGAATGGTGCACTATTGGACAGAAGGTGACCGCTGGGCGGTCGCTGATGTGCCCTACACGCGGATCGGGATTTTCGACAACTACCTGCTCTGGATCCTGAGCTTTCGCCCAGAATATCGGCAAACTCTTCAGAATTATGAATTCGTGACTCCCCGCAAAGCACTCGATCGGGGCTATGGGTTCTGCTCCCAAGTTTCGAAGATCGTCTACTCTGTCCTCGCCGATCAAGGCATCGAAGCCACGATCTATAGTGTCCCCGAGCACACTGTGGTTGAGTCCAACGGCAGCATTCTGGATTCCGACTACGGTGTCTTCGTTCCTCACTCGCTCGAGGACGTGCAACAAGACCCGTCGATCATCGACGACTATTACGCGCAATTCGGGCCGATGCTGCCTCTGTTAAGGAGGGCGTATGGTCAGGCCTGGCAGCCGCTTGGCACCGCCGAAGACTTCAACAGCGTACGTGCCTACGAGGCAAAGTTCGAGCGCTTGAAATGGGCTCCGCCGCTGGCGTTTCTAGGAAGCGGTGTCTTGCTCGCGGCCATTGGCATGCTGCTCCGGCACCGTGAAAGGCTTGCTCGGCTTGTGCCGGCGCGGGTTCGCAGAACTGCTCGGTCGAGTTAGTTGCTTGCTCGAGACCCTTTGCAGAGCTCATGGTCCGGCAGAGACTGCCGCTTACAGACCGCCGCCTCTTGTGGCTAGCTGGGAACACCAAAAAGGCGGCGGGGCGGATGATGCTGCGAGATAAATTATCGATGACGGATGCTGAAGCCCAAGAACGCGTTACCGTGCGTTCGGCACCAGTGGCGAAAAGGCCTCGCCGCAAGGTGCTCTTTGTTGTTGGGACGCTTGATCTCGGCGGCACGGAAAGCCAGCTCGTGCTGCTTGCCACGGAGTTGAAGAAGCGAGGCTGGAACGTCGAGGTCTTTGCGCTTTCACAGGGCGGCGTTCTGGCCGAAACACTGCATCGCGCAGGAGTGCGGATATCGTACGGGTTTCACCGAGCGACTCCGTCGCGAACGTCGATATCGGCCACGGCGGAAGCCAAATCAAGCTTTGCCCCGAAGACGCGGCCGAGCCTGAAGGCGATGCTGGTTCTCGGCGCTGCGGTCACTTCGCTGGTCATTCGCACTGCTTTGACGCGGCCGCGCGTTGTCCACGCCTTCTTGCCTTTGACCAACTTCCTGGGCGCTCTCGCAGGACGATTTGCCTTGGCACCACTCGTCATCACTTCGAGACGCGGTCTGGGCAATCACCAGGAGCGCTGGCCGCGGCTGAAGCGTATGGATCGCATCGCCAACCGGCTCTCACATGTGGTGGTTGCGAACTCGCATGCAGTCGCGGCCGATATGGCGGCTCGCGATGGCTACGATATCGACCGCGTCCGTGTGATTGCGAATGGTCTCGATCTGGGTCGCTTCGATCATATCGGCCGCCGACGAGGCGACATGCGGCGCCACCTCGGTCTCGAGGCCGACGACGTCGGCATCGTCATAGTCGCCAATCTGATCCCGTATAAAGGACATGGCGATCTCATCAACGCGTTTGCTCTCGCCAGCAAAAGTCGACCGAAGCTAAGATTGTTCGTGGCAGGACAGGATCGGGGCATCGGGCCGGGTCTGAACGACCAAGCCGAGCGCCTCGGGATTGGGTCGAAGGTACGACTGTTGGGACTGCAGAATGATGTCCCGAGCCTGCTCGCCGGCATGGATATCGGTGTGATCGCCTCCCACGAAGAAGGTTTTTGCAACGCTTTGATGGAAAAACTCGCGGCAGGTCTTCCCGTCGTCGCTACAAATGTCGGAGGAAATCCGGAAGCTGTCGCGGGTATGCCGGGTTGTGTCCTGGTGATGCCTCGCGACCCTACCGATCTGGCTCGCGGGCTCCTTGCCGTTATTGACCAGTTGCCGGAGCCGGCCGCCGATCGCGAGTTTCGGCAACGGATGATGAGAGAGCGCTACTCGGTCGGATCCATGGTCGATGCTTATGAACGCCTCTATATCGAGGACAATAAATGAGCGGGACTGCTCTCTCTGAACGCTCAAGGAATTCGGCGCGTCCGATGCGGGCGATCTTGCCCCGCCTCGCCGCCGGCCTGTGCGCATTTACCATAGTCATTTATCAGTCCTGGTTCATGCCATACTTCCTGCCCTTCTTCACGGGACGGGACGAGTTTGCGAGGCTGGTTTTCCATGCGATCTATGGTGGCGTGCTGATTGTTTCGATCGCCATTCTTGCGACGCGTCGGGACGTGCGTAGCGCAATTCTTCTGATTGTGATCGCCGCCGCCATGGCAATCGTCCCGGTTACGTTTCATCCAGTCGGGATCGTAGCCAAGTGTTACCTGATCACGCTTTTCCTCGGCGGCGCGGCGATTGTCCTCATGCTTGCCTCGGCGCCGGCAATCGTGTTGCGCCTCTCGGCATCAGTCACAGTGCTCAATGCGCTGGTTTGCTTCCTCGATCTCCTCTTTGGCAACGGCTTCACCAACACTCCCGGCCGGGCCGCCGGTTTGGCGATCAATCCCAACGTCGCAGCGGCCGGACTTCTGCTTGGCGCTGCCGCGAGCTATCGCGCCGTCGCACAAAAGTGGCGCGCTAGCTTCCTTGTTCTTGTAGCCATAACGCTTTTTGCGACGCTTTCGCGCTCGACCCTTCTTGCCGCCTTTGCAACGGTGGCTGTGCCCATCATCGTTCGCATTTGGCAATGGTTGCGCAGCGGCCGTCACATTCAAATCGATCTTGGGGGCTGCGGCCGTGCGTCCATCGTTGCGTTTGCACTGCTGGGAGCTACCGGCATCGCATTGGCCACAAATGCGTCTTTCCGAATTGCGATGCGGGAATCCTTTGCCGGGATATTGTCTGTAAGCACAGCGCTCGACGAAGCATCGGAGGCTATAGATCGATCTCCGCCTGCCGCTATAGTGCCAATTGCGCCATCGCCGGAAGGGGGGTGGGTAGATCAACCGGCTGCGCCTGGGGCGAGTTCTGCCAGCATTGTCACGCCTCCCGCCGAACCCGCGACCAGTTCGGGCCATCCCAAAGCTGGTGCATCTGCGGATGCCGTAACTTCGTCTCCTCTGGCACCCGGTATCGCGCCACCGCCGGCGGTCACCCAATCCACGAACGTCGCCAAGATGCAGGCGCTCGCCGATCGGCTGACGAATGAAGGCGAGAGGAACTCGATTTCGGCAAGGGCTCTCTTTCTCGAGCGGGGCTTGCTCGCCTATCGAGAAGGTGGTTTCTTCGGCAGGGGACTTGAAGACGCGCAAGCCCTCGCGCCCCACAACACCTTCGTCCTGTTTGCAATCGCATTTGGTCACCTTGGCTGGATGATTCCGATTGGCTTGGTCTGCTTTGCCTTCTGCTTTTCAAGGAACGCCGGCGATCTTGCCCTCGGTGTCGCAGTGGGAGGGGTGATGCTGACCTCGCATGACCTCTTGTTGACACCGAGTCTTTTTCTTCCGATTGCGCTTGGGATTGGCGGCATGCTCGCGGCAACGAAAGTGGCTGCCGAAAAGCCAACACCAACAGGTAAAGGGGAGCGGTGGAGCTTTACTTGCGGAACCGTCGTCGGTGTCGCCGCGTTCGGTGCCGGCTGTGTCGCGATATTGGTCGTCACACCACCGCTTATTATCGGACGGCTGCAGAACGAGACCGTGTTTGCCGCGCGGGGCGGATTCGAAACGCTGCTTCCGCGGCCGCAATTTCCCGGCCTTTTCCAATTAGACAACCTGTCTGGCATTCCGTCTTCGCCAGCATCCTATCTGCGCGAAAACGGGACATCGTTGCGTCGCATAGGCTGGTCTTCGCATTCATGGCCGGCCGTCGGGCACGGCGAGTATACTTTTCGCCGGCGCGATGCTGTGCTGTTTGCGCCCACGGATTCGAGCGACCCTCGCAGCAATGAGCGAACCTACGAAGTCGCCGTCCCGCTTTCGATAGGGGCCCTCTGTTTCGCTCTTCTAGGCACGATCATTTTATGGTCTGTTGCGACGGTGGTTGCCGTGACATTAACAGATCGGTCTGCAGCCTCCGGATAATTTTCGGAACGACAAGCCTCGCGCCGAAGATCGACAGGTGGTGGTCGTCGACGTATAGACTGTGTCCAGCGTCGTCTGTCCCACGACATTCCGTCGCCGAGCATATGGTCTCGATTGGGTCTACGAGGTCGAAACCGGGATGCGCCCCCGCGAAAACTCGAAACGCCGCTTTGAAGGCGACATGCTCTACCCGCGAGGGCATTTGGCAGGGCAAGGGGATATAGGCCGGTCTCAGCCCGCAAATTAGATTGGTGTTCGGCGCGTGCCCGATCAAGATGACCGGACCACGAAAACTAACGTAGAGTTTAGCGATATCGGCAAGCATTGCTGGGAACAGCTTCGCCAGATCAGGCATATCCACAGGGGCGCCGGTGCCCTTCTGTTCAAGGAGATTGCGATATCCAGGCCATCGCTGGCCTTGGATGATGGCCACGATTCCACCTGTCTTCATCCACCGCGCAGCTTGATCGTTTGCGGCCCGGCAGTGCCGCGTGACTGCGCCACTGGGTCGGGTCTGAAGATCGGCACCGAAGTAGCAGTTGCCCGCTTGCGCCAGCAGAAAGTGGAATTCCCGTCCCCCGAGCTCTTCCAGAGCGCGTGTGTAGTGGTCAACGTGCGAGTCTCCAACCACCAGGATTTTCTCTGAGCTTTGAAGGTTTCCGAACTCGCAGAAATCTACGCATTCCAATGAGCCGGTGATCGCCTTCAAGGCTACACTGTCGGCGAGTTCTGCTCCCGCGGCGGTGGAGTGGAGACGCCAAGGCATACCGTCAGACATCGCGTAGCTGGCGAATGAGAATGAAACCAGGCCAGCCAAAGCAAGTCCGAGGAGTCCGACGAAGCCACGGCCGGCATGATAAGGCTGCTCGACGGCGTGAAACATCAAGATGGCCAAAGCGAGGGACACGAGCCCGACAAAGATGGTCTCGGTCGGCAGCAGTGGTCGCAGGAGGCCATATTCCCAAAACACAATCAGGGGCCAATGGACCAAGTACAGTGAGTAGCTGATGCGTCCGACATACCCGAACGGTCGATTGCGCAACAAAAGTCCTGCCCATCGTGAGCGGTCCGCATGCAGGACCATCGCGGCTCCGATAGCAGGCGGAAGCTCATTCCACGCCGGAGCGCCCAAGTTGCTATCGCGAACGAATATTGTGCCCAAAATGAGAGCCAGCCCAAGCAACACGAGGAACTCGTGAACGATGACGGGCCGCGGCTTCGGAAGCCACACCAACCCCGCGCCGCAAGTGAACTCGAACACGCGAAAAGGCGTGTTGTAGAAGACGGTTGCACGGCCGTCCGCGATCCACTCAGCCGCGCGCGTGCGTGAAAGCAGCCAAAATGATCCATCCTGGAATACGAGGACTAGGCAGAAGCTTAAGGTGGCGATTGCCATAACTAGCCAAACCATCCGCCGTGGGAATAGTGCTAGCAAAACCGAAAGCAGGGGGGGCCAAGCGAGATAGAACTGCCACTCTACACTCAGTGACCAGGTATGCAGGAGAGGCTTCATGCGCGTTGCGAGGTCGAAATAGCCCGACTCGCGCCAAAAAAGGATATTCGACAAGCCGAAGTTCGCAGCCAGGACAGAGGTAGCGAAGCTTTCCAGATGCTGAGGTGCAAACAAAACAAATGCGGTGACGCAGGAAAACGCCTGTGTCGCGAAGAAGGCTGGCAGGAGGCGGCGAGCCCGGCGCGCATAGAACCGCGCGAGACTGAAGCGTCCTGATTCGATGTCGGCTGCAACAATACGTGTGATCAGAAAACCGCTGATCACGAAAAATACATCGACGCCGACAAAGCCGCCGGAAAAACCCCAAACTCTTAAATGGAAAAAGAGAACCGCCACGATGGCGACTGCTCTAAGCCCGTCTATGTCCGTGCGATGATCATCTGGCCTGTCGGTTGCGGTGAACACGGTAGACGAGCGGGAGCCTTGCTCTTGGGGCAGGATGACCTTCTTATTCTGCAAGGTCCGCCAACTCGAAGATGCGGCTTTGCCACGCGGCATCGGGCTCAGTTGCTCTTGCTGGACGTGTGCGGCGACGCGGTATCCGCAGCCGATAGCTGGTTTTGCTCTAGGCCAGTGGCAAAAACAGAATAGAGGCCCATCCTGCGTGCAAGCACGTCGTCGGTCTCCGTCCTCAAGTTTCTGCGCAGATGAGATCCGTCGCGGTAGATGAACTCGCCGTTGACGTAGGAGGCGCACTGCCTGTTCGGACACATCCCTTTAAGCGGATCGACAAAGAACACCCCATTTTCATTCGCAAGCGATCCCAGCGCAGTCACCATTGGCGACCACACCCGCAGGATTTGCTCGCTGTCCATGGTGGTCGAGCAACGTCTCAATATCGTGCTTTCACGCATCGCGGCACAGGAAGTCAGATCCACGCCGGGTCCTGGCACCTGTCCGATGATTTCAACGCGCCGATCTGGGCTTTTGATTTCCTTGACGAGGCTGCGCAAGCCATCGCGCAACAACAGGACTTTATCTGCCTGGCGCCCATCATCAGCGACGACGTCTGTGTAGCCAAGGCTTGTCCAGGCTGCGGACAGCACCACGAGATCCAAGTCTCTGCGCTGCCTCAGCATGCTGACCACCGCTTTACGAGACGATGCGCAGCTTTCCCGGTACAGGGGCAGTTCCGGGAACTGGCGATGGACACCTTCTCCGAAAGCGGCCGGGCAGTCATGAAAAAGGAAGAAAGCGGTATTCTCCCTTTGACCCACCATATCGAACAGTGGGGCAAGATGCTCTGCATGGCTGTCGCCCCACAGCATGGCGTGGCGTGAAGCTTTGTCCCACCGCGCTCCGAAGGTGCAGAAGGTGCTGCCCAGTTCAGGGATGCTGACCGTCTGCGGACACGGCCAGCCCCACATCACATCGAGGCTGCGCATTGCCTCGGCTTCCTTCGAAATCCTGCTGGTGAAACCGCCGGCTTTGAAGATCGCGTTGCCGCTTAGGCAAACAATCATCGCGGCGGCACCACCGGCGGCGAATGCCCACGATGGAGGCGTCCGCAGACGGCGAAGGGGTTGCTCGACGAGGCGCCAGGATAGATATGCCGCCAGCCATGCTGCAGCGACAAGGATGGACGCCTCGGCCGCGCTCGGCATTGCGTTCCCTGCATAGTGACGAAAAAAGACAAGCATCGGCCAGTGCCAGAGATAAAGGCTATAAGAAATTTTGCCCGTGGTCCGCAACGGAGCGCTCGCAAGCAGTGCCGAGATCATTGACTGCGAACGCGGCCAAATGAGCAGGACAGCGCCGATCACGGGCGCGAGAGCGTTCAGGCCGGGGAACGGTTGGCTCGGCGACAGCCAGATAGCACTCGCGGCGATCAGGCAAATCCCGGCCAGTGCGCAAAGTTCGGAAGCGCCTCGGCCGCGAATAGGCGCCGCAAAGACCAGCAGGCCACCGAGAGCCAGTTCCCAAGCTCGGCTGAATGGAACATAAAATGCCTGTTTCGGATCGATTGCCACCAGATGCAGGCTGATCGACAAGCTGATCAGTGCGACGACACAAATCAGCGAGATGATCGGCAGAGGGGTGCCACGTGCTAACCGGTTCGCAACCAGGAGCAAAACGGGCCATACTAGGTAGAACTGCTCTTCGACTCCAAGTGACCAGAGATGGAGGAGGGGCAGAAGCGTCGACTCCCGGTCGAAATAGCCCGTGTTCCAGAGAAAGTAGTAATTGCCCAGCCCGACCGTAGAATATGCTGCACTGTGTCCTAAGCCGGCATAATCTCCAGGGAGCAACAAAAACCACCCCGCCACGAGCGAGAAGCAGATCGTTACCAGCATGGGCGGCAGAATGCGGCGCATGCGCCCGGCGTAGAATGCCCTCAGTGACAGCCCATGGCCTTGGCCCACCAAAAGGCGCGTGATCAAGTAGCCAGAAATAACAAAGAAGATATCGACGCCGACGAACCCTCCCGGCAAACCGGGCACACTGAAATGGAAAAGAATGACGGCGATCACTGCGATTGCGCGCAATCCATCGATGTCAGGCCGATAGTCGAGCTTCAAAGCTCCCCCCGAATATCCCGCGGCCTCATAGCCTATTCGCGCGATATGAGTCGATGACCGAACGTACACAGTGACGACACTCGCGGTTCGACTTACAAGTCGCATTTTGAGAAACGTGGGGATACTCCCACAATTTGTTTCGCGCTAGAACGACGAAAACCTAACATGGGAACGCATCTGCCGGAATCAGTTCGGCCTCCTTGACCACGGTCGTCGGACGCAGAATTTCGGATAGGTCCTCGTTCGTGGACAATATCGCGGGCGGCGAGAACTCCCTTGCTTGAGAGAAACGGGTTGTTCACCTTGTCCATGAATGTATAGAAAGACTGTCCCGTGCGTTGCGAGGCCGCGGGTTGTTCTGGAGGATGGCAACTGTGGACAACCATAGCGCGGACACGGTTGAATTCGGCCCGCAAACGCATCTGTTGGTTACTGGCGGCGCAGGCTTCGTAGGGTCGGCACTCGTCGATATGTTGCTGACGCGCAGTTGCAGCGTGACCGTTGTCGATGATCTCTCGAACGGCTTGCTTGGCAATCTCCCCGCTGGTCACCCTCGGCTGACGATCCGTACCTTCAGGGTTGGCGATCCGGCTTACCATGCGGCGATCCGGGATGAAGTTGGCTCGGCCGATGCCGTGTTCCATCTGGCCAGTCCGATTGGCGTTGAGCGCGCTCACAAGGAACGCTTCGCCGTCACCAGCGGCATTCTCGAATCGGGCTGTTCAATCGTTGAAGCATGCCGGCTGCACAGGCGTCCCCTTCTTTATACATCGAGTTCGGAAGTTTACGGCTCCGGCCGGGACCGGCCAATCACAGAGTCGGATCCAGTTATGACGGATCTTCGACCGCGATGGGGCTACGCCGCCGCCAAGGCAGCTGTCGAGCATCTGGTTGCTGGACTGTTTTTTGAGTTGGGCATTCCTACTTGGATCGTTCGGCCGTTTAACATGGCCGGACCGCGCCAGCGCTCTGCGACCGGCCTCGTATTGCCAATGTTTGTCAACGCAGCGTTGCAGGGCCGACCCCTCGTGGTTCACGACGACGGCGAGCAGAGGCGTGCGTTTCTTCACGTAGCCGATGCCGCGGAGGGGTTGCTTCTTGTGATGCAGTGTCGGTCGTTGCAAGGCCGCCCAGTCAACTTGGGCGGCAGCGAGGCGGTTCAGATTGGGAATCTTGCAAGGATGGTGGTTGACGCCACCAAGACGAATGCGCCCATTGTAATGAAACCTTCCAGTGCGGTCTTTGGTGAGCGGTTTGCCGTAACGCACGACCGAGTGCCTGACACAAGTCTATTGACCACCATGACCGGATGGCGAGCACTGCGAAGCACCAAACAGACGGTGGCCGATTGCATCGAGCACATGCGTGCCGAGCGAGCAATGGCTTGACACCTGGTCCATTGCTCCCGTTCATTGGGGCCTTGCTCATATCGGCTGCTTGTGTCTGCCCGTTTGCGCGTCTGGCGAAACGCATCGGAGCGGTCGCGACGGTCAAGAGCGATCGGTGGCACACAGCAGGCGAGGTTCCCCGACTGGCAGGGCCTGCCATACTGATCGCGATGTCTCCGTGGCTTCCGTTCGAGCATATTCTTCTGCTGGCTGTTTTCTGCCTGATCGGCGCGCTGGATGACGTACGATCCCTTTCGGCCGGGGCAAAGGCGGCGGCGTTGGCTGGGGCCGCTATTTTGGCTGGCATTGTCACAGGTCTGTGGTGGGTGCCGATCGTCATTTGGATAGCTTGCAACGCCGTAAACATGCTCGACCATGCCGATGGGCTTGCAGCGAGTGCAACCACGGCCTCCTTCCTCGGCCTGGGCGGCGATATCGGCATGGCCGGCGCGGGGGCTTGCCTCGGGTTCCTTTGCTTCAACTATCCGCCCGCCCGCTTGTTCATGGGGGACAGCGGCAGTCTTCTCCTCGGGGCGGCAGTCGTGCTTCTTGCTTCGACAAGAGGTTTTGACGCCTCGTTGGCGTGGATTGCCGTCCCGCTGATTGACGCGATATTCGTAACAACTCGACGCTTGCTACAGGGGCGGAGGCCCTGGATCGGCGGCACCGATCACCTCGGTCACACGTTGATTCGGCTTGGTGTGAACCGTCAGGTTTTGCCTGCTATTTATGGGGCGGCGGCGTTGACGGCAGGGCTTATTTTCTGCTGCGGTTGATCAGTAGGCCGCTTTTGTATTCGCGATGCTGGCAATGAGACAACTTGGCTGTGAACTCATAAACCCGGATTGCCCGAGAGATGGGGTCGAAACGGACTTAGCGCGATTTTGAAATAGGACTACCGCAAGGGTTGCCACCCGGCCCGACACTGCTCTTCGCTTTCTTCAGTTCGCATACTACGGCGAAAAGAGCCGGGAACTCCTCGGACGGTCCGATAGCGTGGCGCACAAATGCGGTGATGGCTTTGCCTTCACGCTCAGCTTGCCGAGAACGCGTCTCACCAGTGCTATCCCAAACCGTCAATACCGCGGCAAGATGCTGTTTGATTGGTATTGCTGCCGTGCAAAAATTGGTTTTAGAAGGCTTGAGGTTCCGATCACAAACGACAGAAGCTTCGTTAACCCTCAGTTGCATCGAATGAAGTTGGTCGGAGACGCGTTCACCGCCAACGGTGAAATGGTTGTCGAACGCATCAAATTTCCTGTCGTCGACGACATAAAAGCGATTTTCCGGCATCGCCTGCTTAAGCGCCGCCCATGGGTCATCGCAAACGGACTTGGACCATTGCCGGCTAAGCCGAGCACAGATCCTTTTGAACGGCTGCGGGTCGAGGTCATTCCATCCATACGCATATACCTCAATCTCAAGCTGATCGATCTTCGCCGCGCCTTGGGGGTTGGTGGCAGCCTTGCGAAACGCCTCCAAGCGATCTGTCGCCGCGTGGCGATCTTGCTGTCTGTTTAGCGAGAATGACGGTTTCGCGGCGACATAACCGGTGAGCGAAATAAAGGGCAAGACGAGAGGCACGCCGCCGACAACGACATGAGCATCGGACGCGAGAAAATCGATGTCAGCATCCGAGACATGTTTTGGCGAGGGCGAGCACGATTCCAAGATGGCGCCAAGCATCACGAGGCAAGCGAGAAAAACGAACGAAGACAAGGAACGTCGCGTCATTCTTCGCCTCTACATGATGCCGATTGCGGAAGAGTTAGCTGTCGTCACTGAATTGTCGCAACGACTGCAGTGGGTCGTTTCCGACTAGCGGCTTTCATATTGCCGCGAAATCCGATTCGCCTCAGCATGACCCGGATATGATCGGACCGATTTCGAATGGATCGTGATCGAGCCGAAGTTGCCCAACAACCTGCGACGAGTGCCGCGCGTCGATGACCGGCGGGAGCTCAGCGGCCTCTTCTGGATGCTGCGATCCGGTGCGCCATGGCGCGATCTGCCAGAGTGATACGGCGCGTGCACCACCTGCCACAACCACTTTGTCCGATCGCAAAAAGCAGATGTGTGGGACCGCCTCGTGGCCGCATTGCCAAAGCACATGACGCGGAGGTCCAGATGATCGACACCTCATTGTTCGCGTCCATCAGCAGGGCGCGACGGCAAATGGGGGTCGAGATTATTGTCTTGGTCGTTCTCGAGCCGGGCTGGCAACCAAAATCCATGATCTTGTCGACGCCCAAGCGGATCAAGATGCGCTGACGGCAGGCCGGAAGTGCGACACTGCCTCCGCAGTCGACTTGATCAGGGATTTGCCCGAGCGTGCCATGCTGCTCGCCGTGCGAACGCCTTGCGAGGGATGGCAGTGTGAATACTAGTTGCCGGCCAGTTCTGTGCATTCTTCATGCAGTCCGCCGATTTCCTGACATAAGTCGACCCGCCCAAGGCGATCGTCGCCCTCTTCAATCCCCATACGCCTGTGGTAGGCAGCGACAATATTTTTCAACTGCGATATTCTGCCGGCCCGGTGCCCGCTGGAATATGCCATACCCGCGATGCCACCGCACAAAGCGATTGCGAGCACCGCAGTTTTGCCTTTCATTTAGCTCCGCCCCTGCGAATCGTGTCACGAAGTACGAAGTCGATATTACTCCGCCGACATTGGGAGGACTGCAAATGGAAGATGCATTGGCCGCCCTGTTGACGAGTTTCCACAGGAAGTGGGACACGTGGGCGCCGGCAGCAGGCATGTTTATAGCTATTGCGGCGTGCCTTGTCTGGACAGTCTACCTCCCGATCGTGGGTTTGCGCCACCTGATGGGCTGGTAACTCTGCGACTGAGCGTCGTCTCTCGGCCAGTCGCCGTCCCAAATTATTGGCGCAACAGCGGGCGTGTTGAACGTATCTGCGCCAAGCCAAGCTGGATGGGCTGGATGTCGATGGTCTTGGCCGAGATCGGTCGCCTCAAGCTGCACCACGGCTGCCTTTGGCCGGGTTCAGTCTGGTCGGCCCGACGCTCCCAATCAGGGCATTCGCGGCCGGCGGCTGGAGCCCGCTCGTCTTCATAGACGCCGCTCGTCGCCCCTCACGTGATCTCCTCGTGGCATTGGTCCGCATCGCTGCCGCTATCGGTGCATGCCTGTCAGAGCGCTGGCGCGGTAGAGCGACTTGGCCGCCCAGCTTGGATGATACATTGTCGAGCCTTTCTCCAGCCGAACCAGTGACAATGTGATTGTCTTCGAGCCCCCGAGCCTGGGAAATCGTTCCCTGCCGACGCGCGCGCCGTCGACGCCGGTGCGGGTGATCCATGCGCGACCTGGCCTCGCAGTGCCGCAGCAATACCGCTTGCACGTCTAGAGCCGCGCCAACCGGCCGCCATCCACGTTGAGCGCCGCGCCGTTGACAAAGGCGGCGTCGTCTGAAGCGAGAAAAGCGGCGGCTGCGGCAATCTGCTCCGGCTTGCCGACATCTTCCGGGCTGATGGATTCGACGCCTGACTTGATGTTTGGATTTTCCCAAAGCATCGGTGTGTCGATGGCCCCAGGCAGGATGGCATTGGCGCGTATGCCACGCGCCCGGCCTTCAATCGCCGTGGACCGGGTGAGCGACAGTAGCGCCGCTTTCGCCGCTGCGTAAGGGGCAACATGCGGCGTCGTTTCAAGCGCGTGCACGCTCGAGATGTTCACAATCGACCCGCCATGGGTCATGTGCGCGAATGCCTCACGCGTGAAATGGACTGCCCCCAGCAAGTCCACACTCAGCACCTTCAGCCAGTCGGCGCTGGTGAACGCCTCGATGGGCTTGAACATTATCAGGCCGGCGTTGTTGACGACGATGTCCAACCTGCCAAATCGCGCGAGGGCCAGTTGACAGCACTGCCCGACGGCAATCTCGTCTGAAACGTCGCAAACCGAGACGGCGGTGTCCGGCGCGCCGGCTTTTCGGACTGCCTGTGCGGCCGCCTGCGCACTGCCTCCATCCAGGTCGGCGATGATAACCCGGGCGCCTTCGGCGCCTAAGCGGGTCGCGATGGCCAGCCCAATGCCGCTTGCGGCGCCAGTCACAATCGCGCTCTTGTCAGCCAGGCGCATCGGGTTTCACCTTGTCCTTGGAGGGTTCCAGCGGTTCGGCCCCAGCTTCGGCGATCCGGTCCACATGCAAAAGGCCCCGCGCATAGTCCTGCTGCGCGCGAACACTTGGGTCGTCCTGCTCGGACGGCAAAAAGACGGGCAAAGCGAGGCAGACACTTTGGGTGGCGAGCAGCTTGTTCCAGTTGGCGATGAGCGCCTTGTATGCGGTTCCCACCGCCCTGGGGTTGCGGTCCAGATCATAGAGGCCGACCGCATTGACCCTTCCGTTGTTCTCTCGCAGGGCGCTATCCCAGTCCACCTGATCGGTCAGCGAGTACCAAGTGAAGCCCACGATAGGTATACCATCGTTGCGGATCCTAAGGACGTTGGCCCACTCTTTCCACAACCAGTAAACGGCTTCGTCCCCGTTCGGCCCTTCGCGGATGTTTGTCTCTGTATGCATCACAGGCAGGCGGTAACGGTTGAAATACTGGCGCGTAATTTCGTCATAGCCGAACACCTCGCCGGAAGCCGACGTGGTTCCGTCCGCCCAAACCCGGTGCTCGTTGGTCTGGTAATAGTCAGTGCCCATCACGCAATGCCTGCGCAAATGGTTTTCCAGGAAAAAGCTGTACTCCTGCGCGGTCATCCCGTTTTCGAGCAGGTAGCGATAAGTGCGCGCGTCGACGTCATGCCCGTAATTGAGGTCGAGCGATAGGAAACGCTGGCTATTGAAGCGCTCCGCCTTGCCGATGGCCTCGGGGGAGTCGGCGTGGAAGTATTCCGAGGATTCACTTTGAATGAAGATAGCGTCGGGCCTCACTTGCAGGATTGCCCGCATCGCCACCACGTTGCCCTTCACGATATGCTTGAGGGCGGTGACGAAGGCCGTATCGGTGCTCAGTTGCTCGTTCCACCAACCCCAGCGCGCTGAAAAGGTGGCGCAGATGAACATCTCATTGACCGGCGTGTAGAGCTGGATCCAAGGAAAGCGGGTTGCGAAGTCGTGCGCGTAACGTTCAAACAGCCGCGGAAAATCCGGGTTCTGGAAATTGCCCACCCAGTCTGGAACGCCGAAATGGCAGAGGTCGACGATCGGAAGAACATCCCTGGCCTTCAGGTCAGCGAAGGTCTCATCGGCGAAGGTCCAGTCATAGTGTCCGTCGCCCAACCAGGTCTTGTGAATTGGAGGCCCGTAGCGGAGAAAGCGAAGACCCAGTTCCTGGAGCAGCTCGAAGTCGGTGCGCCATTGCTGGTAGAAGCGACATTTCTCCATTTCGTCGACCCGCTCCCGTCCTCCATTGATCGTGGGAGCGCTGTTTTCAATGCCGGTGGCAAAGACGAAATTGAACATCAAAGGTCCTGAGCAGCCAAGCTGCAGCAATTTCGTAACGTCCAGCTTGCAACGCAGTTCCGGGCCGGCAGGTCAGCACGACTTTCGGCGATACGCGACTACGGTACCGGACGGACGGCGGGTCTCGCCAGCTATATGCGACCTGCGTGTTCAGTTCCTGCCGTTCGAGCCCGGGTGAAGCGGATTGCCGCCGAAGGTGATTGCGTCACATATCCACGCGACGAGATCGCCAGGCGATGTGGGATTGCGATCGTTGATTTTTCCGCCTGGATGGACGGGCGCCAAGGGGAATGCAAAGCGAGGCAGGCATTTATAGGACCAATCTCCCGTTCGATCGAATGATGGCAACTGAGGAACCACCAGTTAGGTTCCAACTGATGCTTTGGCGCGCGCGGTGGTGTTTCGCTCGCTTCGCGCTTTTGCTCGGCACCGGAAATTTCGACAGGTGGAGATGCAATGCGGTGAGGCCGCAGTCTCGAGGTTCAGCGATGGGTCATGTGCAGAGCACGAGGGCGAATTGTCTCCTCGATGCGTTCAGCTCGATTGGACGATGGACTTCTTTTTTGCCGCACGAGACGCGCGGAAGGCGGGCCGAGGCCATCGTCACCCTCTTTCCGTTATGCCTTGTTTTGCTGTTCGCATCTCCCGCACACAGTCAGCGGGCGCCTGACGCCTCAGCGCCTCTCCCAGCCAGCGACAGTTCGTCCGATGCATTTACGGAACACGTCGATGTCGGCAAAGAGCCGGGCAAGGCACCGGCAAGGGCATTCGGATCCCACGCAGTTGGAGAGCTGGTGCCCAGCGAAGCACAGGCACCCGACGCAGAGGCACAAACGCCGCCAGGCGAAAATCAGGAGATGTTACGACGCGAATTGGCTGCCGCGCGAGCGGAGCTAGCCAAGCAAGCACAAGCTCTAAAAGAGCAGCAGCGAAAGGACGAAGCCCTTTCGCTCGATCTGCAGACGGCGCAACGGGCCATCGAAAGCTTCAGGGCCGAAGCCACTCTCTGGGGCGGTGACAAGCCCGCCGCCGGTGCAGCCCAGCCCTCCAAGGACGTCCCCGAGACTGCGGTGACGCAAGCTCTTGACGACGAACGGCACAAGGTTGAGCTCTTGGGACAAGAGCTCACAACGGCTCACCGAACCATCGAGGCCCTCAAGACAGCCGCAAATGCGGCCGCGGTCGAGCTGGCCAACGCCAATAACAACCGTGAGGCGGCCGAAGCAGGTCTACGGCAAACTGGAGAAGCGCTCGAGCTGGAACGCAACCGAGCCGATTCAGCTGCCCGTGACCTCGACGTCGTTCGCAAGG
The DNA here is from genome assembly GCF_000230995.2 of Mesorhizobium australicum WSM2073. Classification (NCBI taxonomy): domain Bacteria; kingdom Pseudomonadati; phylum Pseudomonadota; class Alphaproteobacteria; order Hyphomicrobiales; family Phyllobacteriaceae; genus Mesorhizobium; species Mesorhizobium australicum. Next base: position 2,903,688 of record NC_019973.1, read on the forward strand.
AGCGCGACGCTTCAAACCGGACCTCGGTAGGGTTAAGCGCGGCGCTGGAAGAAGAACGTGAACGGGCGACCGGTCTGGCTCTGAGCCTGAGTGCCGCGCGCGAGGCAATCGACGACCTCGCGACCAGGAACCGGCCTGCGGCTGCAGCGCACTCGCGAATGATCCATAAGCCGGCAGGTGTGGTTGCACGTGCACCACCCAGATCAGGTGTTGAACCGAGGCGCAAACCGGGCTCGCGAGAAAAACAGAAACAGGCTGCTGTCTTGGCCCCGCTCTCTCTTCCCCTCGCATTGCTGCCGACCCGACCACCGAAAGGGCTCGACCCGCGCCAGTGAACAGACCGTGGAGCCGAATATATGCCGAGGTCAACATAGCAATGAAACAGTACGTCGCCGCCGCCCTGATGATCGGGATTGAAATCGGACCTGCCTGCGCTCTCGACAAAGGGGTAGGCGCCAGCGTCGGCGGAATCGGAGTCGGCGCCGGAGTAAACGCCGGTTCGCAAGGCGCTTCGGTCGGGGTGGGAGCGAGGGTCGGCGATGCAGGGGGATCACATGTCGGAGCTTCGGTTAGCGCGGGCAAGGGAGCAGTCGGCGTTGGCGTTGGTGCCAGCGGCAATGTCGGCGACGCAGGCGCAAGCGTTTCGACCAGTATTGGTACGGGCGATGATCCGGCGGCCGACGACGGGTCGCCTACCGGCAGCGGCAGTCCAGCCACCACACCCGAAGGAACGGCTGGGCCCACCGCCGCTGCGGCCGCCAGGAGTGGTAAGCAATCGATTGTCTTGCCACCGATTCTTAAGCCATCCATATCTGCTGAAGGCCGCTTCACCGACGGCTATCCTGTCAAGCCTCAGAGACCCCTGAGATCGAAGCCCGGTATACCAGCTGCTGTTGTGCAAGCCTGCCGCTCCGCGATCACATCCGCCGCCACACCGCTTGGCGCCGTCCGCGTCAGGGCCTTAAGCGCAGGGTTGTTGCATCGACGTGGGGGTACGCTCACGGCACCAATCAAGGTGCAAATAGATTATGCAGGGCAAGGGGGCGTCGAGGTTCGGCAGGCCGAGGTCGATTGTCGACTGGACATGGCGGGCAGGGTCACGGCGATAAAATGAGAACTGGTTGGCCACGTTCGAACGCCGCGCCGTTCGGCTGAATGGGAACTACCGCATTTTGCGATGCTTGTTGCAAAGCCAGTGAACATCGTGATTTCTAAGTGACCACCGGGGGCGGGCCATGGGGCATGTCAGGTACTTCATTTCAAAGACCGGTGACCAATGGCTGGTCCGGTTTGACGGCAAGGACTATCCCTATTCAGCGTATACGGAGGCCGTGCGTGCGGCTGTCAAGGCAGCCAGCAGTGTCTCGGCCACTGGCTACGGTGCCGAGGTATTGGTTCAAGGCGTCGACGGGAAGTGGCGAACGGAATGGCCCATTGATTGAGTCGGAGCGTCCTGCGCTGACGGCTGTGCTGCGCGTTGGCGCTCATCTGTTCGTGTTTGCGGCCGCGCCTTTGTGGCGACCTTTTGATCGGCTCACCTTCGATGGGAAGCTATAGGTCAAGCTGTCGACCAACATAGCTATCCTCCTGACACACGCCGGCGATGCTTGGTCTGCCCGGTAGGCTGCACAATTCAGCTGCGGCACAAGCGCCGTGTGCCTCGTCTCAACCAATATTTCGAAGAACCGATGCGCGGCTTTACTGCGGTGACCAGCCCGGTTCGAAAACATCACATTGGAAACCTTGTAGGAAGTCGGGCGTTATGGCTGACCTCTATCAAGTGAGCCCTCTATCAAGTGAGCAAAGAGTGCCTGACCACGCCAAATCATCGTCAGCCCTCCATGGCGATCCCCCGGCGGCGGCAGCCACCACCGCATGGGCGGATCGCAAGGAGTTGGCGTCGGCGGCGTTCGAGCGCACGCGCATGCCCATCGTCATCACCGATGCTCGGCAGGCTGACAATCCCATCGTGCTGGCCAACAGGGCCTTCCTGGATCTGACCGGCTTTACATCCGATGAAGTCCTGGGTCGAAATTGCCGCTTCCTACAAGGGGAGGGAACATCGCCTACGGCCGTTGCGGAAATTCGAGCGGCGATAGAGCGTCAACGCGAGGCGAATGTAGAGATACTGAACTTCCGCAAGGACGGTTCGCCGTTCTGGAACCAGCTCCATCTGAGCCCCATCAAGGACGATGAAGGCGGCCTCCTCTACTACTTCGCCTCGCAGATCGACGTAACCAAACATCGTATGATCCAGAGCCTGGAGGCGTCGGAGCACCGCCTCCTCATGGAGGTCGATCATCGCGCAAAGAACGTTCTAGCGGTTGTCGATGGTATCGTTCGGCTGAGCAAGGCAGACAGTGCACCGCTCTATGCAGCGGCCGTTCAACGCCGGGTCCAGGCTTTGGCGGTCGCGCACGCCCTATTGGCCGAGCGCGGCTGGCGCGATGTGCCGCTGGACGAAATCGTCTCCAGGCAGGTCGCCCATTTCGCGTCTGGCAGGACAGCAATGACTGGTCCTGAAGTTCTGATCCCAGCGGTGGTCGTTCAACCTCTGGCTCTCGTCGCCCATGAATTGATCGTCAACGCCGCCACCCATGGAGCTCTCGCCCAGGATACGGGGCGGCTGCAGGTCAGCTGGCAGGCGGCCGGCCATCATGGCGGCTTTTACCTGCGGTGGGAAGAAAGCGGCAGACGTAAAGCTGGATCTCCGCCAGGGGAGCCCGGCTTCGGAACGACCATGGTCAATGCAATTGTCCAGAAGCAGCTTCAGGGTGAGATCCTGCGGGATTGGACATCGGACGGTTTGAAAATCAACATAAGCATCCCGGGCACGGCTGCCCTTTCGACAGCCAAGGGTGCCTGAGACGCTCGTTGATCTCAGCCCATTTTCCCATAGCGACATGGCAGGCCGGGCCCCGCTAGACGAACGTTTATCAACAAGTCTGGCCGTGAACTATTTCATCAAGCCGGCAGCGCGAAGGGCGCTTTCGATATGCTGACCAGGCAAAGCCGTTGGACCGCTGCGTGGTTCGAAGGGCGCGTGCGCGACCACCAAAGGGGAGTGTCCAACCGACGTTGCCGGTAAACGCGCATCTGGGGAGGGGCCCGCAGAGCCCGCATCTTCAAGTCCCCAGAATCGGGAGATGAGCGAGGTGGACGATATGCCAGTGTCGATCATAAAGGATCCAGCCTGACTCAATCCGTCCGCGGAGTCCACGGGTGTCCCGTGCGCCATGCCCGAGATCAGGTACGACTCGATGACTTCCTCATTTGCGGCGTTCTTCCAGACATCGCGGCGGTAGCCCTGATGCACCTGTGTCTCGCATTGCCCTCTACTTTGCCCGAACAATGTGAGCCACTGCCCGACGAGCTGATCGGAGTTGATCGGACTGACTGTTGTGTCGGCGCTTCCATGCCACACGGAGAGTTTCGGCCATGGTCCGCAGTGACCGGAAGCTTGCTGGACGGTCGTCGCCAATCGCCTTGCGGTGGGGGCGCCTTGACCTCGCATGCGGTCGAAAGCCTCCGCCAGGTTGTTGGCGCTGCCATAGGGTAGACCGGCTACGATGGCCCCGGCCGCAAAGACTTCAGGGTAAGTCGCCAGCATAGCGGCGGCCATTGCCCCGCCGGCGGAGAGTCCGGTGATAAAAATCCTGGTGCGGTCGATGTCGTGAGCGGTGACCACGGCCTCTATCATTTGGCGGATCGAAAGCGCCTCACCGGAGCCCCGTCGGGTGTCGGCCGGGACAAACCAGTTGAAACAAAGATTGGCATTGTTGCTGCGCTGCTGTTCTGGAAAGAGGACGGCAAAGCCCATGCGATCTGCCGTCCTCGACCAGCCGGCGCCGCGGTCATAGGATGCAGCCGACTGTGTACAGCCATGCAGGACAATCACCAGAGGGGCCTTCGCCGCAAGGTCCTTGGGGCGGTATGTCCAGGCCCGCAACTTTCCGGGGTTTGACCCGAACACCTGGAGTTCGGAAATGCGCTCGTTTTCGTCAGGACCATTCAAGACGCCATCCATCTGTTTTCGCCGAGCTGCCAAGCGTGCAATGGTATCGGCGAGACTTCTCATGTCGGTATCCTTTGGCGGGCGGGTCCAACAAGCGGAACGCCGTGTTTCCAGGTTGGTTGCTGCAGTGCAGCATAATTGCTTGCAACCACGATCCGCATGGGGTGGTGGGGGGCCTCTGCCTCCGCGAGATAAAAGCCCCGCGCCTTTCTCAAACCGTGCTGCGTCAGGCCTTCCACAAGTCCGGACAACTTTGCCTCAACGGGCCATCATCCGGGCTAGACATTGCGCCGAGGCCGCCGTCCGACGATCGCCAAAACGGCTTTGCCGCGCCGGCAATGATTCCGGCTTCGGTCGAAGCAAGTCGAAACGGGTTGACACGGGGCATGCCGTCTCGCCGTGGACGACGGCCAGAAGTGCCACGCGGGAGCGGAACATCAGAGCTTGCTAACGGTTCTACTTGGTGGATTTCCAATTGAGAGGACGATCGTGTCAGCCTTTGAATTCGTCTATTTTTCTGGTCTCACGGGGAATGATCTCCTGGGCGGTGTCGTCTCGTTGTTGGCGTGCTGTGTTCTCTACAACGTTATCGCGGAGGATCGCCCGCACCGGTGAGCCCGGACCGCAACAGGTGGATCCTAGATCGGCCGCTCTCCACATTCGAGGTCGCATGCGGATGATTTCTATTTCCCATCGTGGGACCCACTCCGTCAGCTCTCGTCGGCCGATGCCAGCACTTGCGGACTACCGCAGCCACCCGCCCGCAGTTTCTCTCCGCATTGAGGACCCCCCCCGCTGCAGCCCGTGAGGAAGACTTACGAGGGACGCGTTCTGAGCAAACCTGCACGCCTGTCTGCCTTGTGAGCACGACATCTCCGGCCATGATCGTGACCAACCGGCTGACACAAACAAGACCGTGGCATTCCGCCAATCAAGCCCGCTGGCGGCCTGCGGAACTTTCCTGCGCGGAGCGAATTGAGCCACGGCGGCCGATTCCCTATCAGAATCCGCCGCTGACCAAAGACCCAATCTTGGTCGGCCCGCGACTCCTCAGGAAGGCGCGGGCCAATACTTTGGCACTTTGGCAGGATTCGGGTGCGCGGCCTCGGGGTGATTTGAGTACCATGTGAGACAGCGGCTCGCGGAAATCAAAGCTGGTCTTGCCCTTCGCAGAGACCCGCGAGCGAAGGGTAGGACTTCGCCAGGGCAGGGCAGTTTGTGCGTTGCCTCAGGGCTGCCGAGCAGGCGCGGAGCCCGGAGATCTGCCGTGCTCTCGCGAAAACAGAACCGTCATGAGATCAAGATTGTGTAGGACGAGGTGCGCTTGCAGGAACTTTTCGCACCCATTTCTGAACTACAAGACCGATATGCTCATTCTGGATGATGAACTAGCCGGCGGCGGCCGCAGGGCCGTCGGCGTCACAGGACAGGATGACGGTCACACGACCGAGCGCAGGCGCATGGATTAGGCGTGGCTGTCCGGGGAGGATCGCGACGATGATGAGTCCCGCTCCTCCTCGACGTTGAAAACGATGCTTGCTCGAAAGGCAAGATCGCCGCCCTCGTCTCGTACGACGATCGCCAATTTGTGGTGATCACCGTCTGGAAGGGCGTCTTTGGTCATCTCCGCCAAAGCTTTGATCGCCTCATATTTGACCGCGGCAAGGTCTTGGCATTCCGTTCCCTCATCGTCAGGGAATATCGTTCCGTTGTCGTCGAAGTCGAAATAGTAGAGCGCCATCGCCGACCGAACTGGAGGGCTCGGCGTTTGTTCCTCGCTCTGGCCCTGATGATCCATTACAGGAGACAGCGTCAACCACTCTCGCACGCGTGAAAAGCGCAACACCAGCCCTCGGCGAGGCTCCGCGCCCATTACGCTTCAGTGCCTTCATTTGTGCGACTATGAGAAGCGGGTGCGCGGCCAAGTTCAGCCCAGTGCAATGCCTGTGCGGACAATCCCGAGCTTCAGTGTCGCGAAAGATGGTATCGTGCCAAATTGCCTGTAGCGGCGTCGAACTTCTCCGGCCAATCAGCTGGACCCCGTGTCTGGTTCGGTTTGGCCGACCGTGCGGATGCTCCGACTAACCGATCGAACATTCGACGTCCGCTGAAATATCCCCGAGATGAGGCGATCGATGGCCGATTGACTGCGGGGCTGGCAAGCAGAGTTTCGTCGGCTCGGCGCCCGGAAGGAGAGTTGCCTGAAGACGCCGAGCCTAGCCAGCGAGATTAGCGGGGGGCCGCGTCCTCTCGCCGGCTAAGAGGTTATGCGCTCTCTTAGGCACTCGTGAAGCATTCGAATGCACTAAGAGGCCGGGACATTTCTGCCTGAAATCCGACTTGCTTAGCCATTTCATCTCGGGAGGAATAAACTGGGCTGTTCAATCGTCTGCTCGAGAAGGACCTGACCCTATAGTCTCGGCACTGCATAGCCCAGCTGGCCCGGACGGGCTTGGATTAAGGCCGTTACGACGTTCACCTGCAGTCGCTTCACCAAAGGGTAGGCTTCTCTCACCAGCGAGAAGCCTGCGATGTTGCCAGGGGGGCAGCGATTTCTGATCTCTCCTGGAACATTGTGGGGGTCGAAGCACTTCGGCAGTTGCACTGTTCTCCATTCTCAGTGCGTATTCCCATGGTGTTTGTCTCGCCCGCTGCTGAAAGGTGGCGGGCCTTTTTTATTTTCGGCCGAGAAATGCTTGAGCGTCTTTCTGAGGACTCCTGGTCAACCCTCTGGCCACACCAGACCGTCATAGTAATGTTGCAGGGCGGATGATGCCGCCCGTCGCGCGACATGAGTTTCCATCCTGATCGCGTTGCGCTCGATGTCGATAACATCCCGCAGCCTGAGTGCGGCCGCTGGACCCGAGCTTCGACACGTGCGTAACTGCCAACCCTGCGGTGCATGAGATTGGTGCCGCAGGCGACCTCCTGAACATGCGCAGCCGCGGCCCAGTTCACGGCAATGCGGCCACCGAGCTCGTTTCTGGAACATGTGTCGGGACATCCCGGAGCCTGACGCTTATCCTGCTGCGGCGCCTTCCCCATCTGCCGCGGGCCAAGCCGCTGCCTTTTATGCAACATGTGGGAACCTGATATTCGTCGGCTGGTTCGAGAGGCGGCAGCTCCCGTGCTGCTGGTCAGGTCCCCAATACTTGGCCGGGCCCGCTTCCCTCGCCAGTGAGGCGGGCCCACTGCATCGGCAAAGGCGTCCGGCGCCATCGTTTGGAAGATGACCATAACTGGTTGGGCGCCCGTGGGCGCGGGTGACGATTTTTAAGGGACCGATATGCGTCGCAAGATCGACAAGCTAAGGCACGAACGGACTGACCGGGAATCTCGCGTCGTCATCGAGGCGGAGCATAAAGCTAGCGAAGCGAAGACGACAAACGGGTCGGTTCTGACGTTGAAGAGGAGCCAATGGTACTGCTCGATCTAGAAGAAGGTCTCGAAGAAGCTGGCTTCCCGTCTGCTGGTATGAGTAGCGCCACGTAAGATCTGTCTTCGATACCGACCCGGACTTGATCAGCGCTCTTATCTCGGACATCCGGCTGGGTGATGGACAATCCGGTTGGGAAGTTGCCCGGCATGTGCAGCAATCCAATGCGATGATCCCGGTTGTCTATATAAGCGGGGACAGTGTTCCTGGCATTGGGGCGCCGAGGGTGTCCTAGAAAGTATCATCACGAAGCCGTTTTGCTTTGCCTCAGGCCATCACCGCCCTTTCCATGCTGCTCAACCAGCAACATCCGCACCAAACGAGCCAGGCGCGTAGGCGCTCTCGATTGCCTCACGCGCGTACGCGCCAAAAGGTCGAGGCGGTGCCTTCTGCTAATCTGGCAATGCCTTACCAGTTGTTTGGTGAGTAGCCCGGGGCCTCACCGCGCAATACGGCCCACAGCCCACCCGAGCGAGATAGCCACGACGAACCCCAGAAGTACGGCCGTAAAGAACCACATGAGGCGTTCCTTCGCTCGTTGTACGAGCATCAACGCGGCAAGCGATTTATAGTTGCAGGTCCGCGGGGCAGCGGTCCGCTCGGGCGCCCGCCGACGCCGTGGAGCCGCATATCTGGTGGTCGGTCTCTCAGTGGGTCCTTGTTGGACGTAGTTGCCACCCCTCGATGGACCGTTCCAGGTCGGTGGATCTCGATTGCGTGGTGGTAGGCGTCGCCCAGGAAAGCAGGGCAAGGCTGACCGAGAAGGAGATCAGCAAGGCGAAGGCGGTCGCGAGCAAGACATGGTCCCTGTTGAAAGCGGGTACAACCACCGCCAATCCGGTTCGTTCATTCGCAGTCTGCTTGCTCGTGAGTCATGGTTACCGCGCCGTTAAGAACGGCCGCGCGCCTTTGCAACTTGGAGGCAGCCTAGGGCTGGGCGGCGAGCCCCTTCAGCAGCTTTCTAAACGCCGCCGGATTGCCAATAACCGCTCTGCCTCACTTGGAACCTTTTTTCGCCGCGCGGATTGCTGTGCATGACAAAAACCCCAGAAGTTGCTCCGCCCATCCTAGCCGAGACCAGCCCGGACCGTCCTGTCAATTGCGAGGTCGCTCTGGAATCCGCCTTCGCGGCCCTTGTCGCCACCTCCATCGGCCAGGGATGGACCCCGGAAGAGACGGCCGAAACGCTGCACAAGCTGGCCATGGAGCATCTCGAACAGCTCAAGGCCATAACGGCCTAATCGCTCCGGCGTGGCTCCGGAATTTTGACACGCCACATGTCGAATTATTTGCATTCAAATGAATTTCACGACGCTATAGATGCTGCCTCAACGTTCTGGGAGGAGAGCATGGCTCCGCATGAGCAGCATGCCGTTGAAATTATCCGCGAGAAGAAATGGACCGTGCGTGTAACCGCCTATGGCAGCGCCATCACGTTCACTTTCGAATCTGAAGAGTACGCTCGCTCATACGCGGACGGGCAGGCGTTCCGCCTCGGAGTCGACGTTGTCGAATTCAAGAAATGCGCCTAGCTGCAGATCAGCGAACTTTTTCCCGCAGTTCCTGTTGGCCCTGAGGGGGAACTTCGGACGCAACGGCTTCAGATCGCCACCCTGCTCAGGCCCAGCCTGCGCAGGCAGTCGGCCGGCGCCAGGATGCGGGCAGGCGGTCGTAACGGTCGCCATCTGTCGTTGGGCTCACAGCTCGCGATCGCCAGCGCGCGCACGAGTTCGCCGGTTGCGTTATCGGAATACTTCCTCTCAAACTAGACTTCGGGAAACTGTCATGGACTTCATGGCCCTGGGAGGGTGTTTCCTTTTATACCGGCTCCAAAATTCTGCCGTTTGAAGTCGCCGTCGACGGTACCAGAGAACCCGGGCTTTATCGCGGGGAAGTATGCCATTGCTGCCGATGGGCTCACGGCGAGCATTGACGGCTAGTTGGCCAGCCCCTTCCCGAGTTCAGCCCCGCGCCGGACTCAGCCCGCCGAGGCGAAGCGGCATGCTGTGCAACAAAGCGAAGCGAACCACGTTGCCCCCTCAGGAGTGGAGGAACGAAGATGGCAGACGACAAGAGCAAGAGAGACTCTCGGGACCGGAACCGCGTCTCGGTCGAAGAAGACTACGAGGTGCGATATCTCGCTGAGAAAGCCGCGATTACGGCCCAGCAGGTCCGCGACCTCATTAAGCAAAACGGTAATAACCGCGGCACGCTGGAACGCGGAGCGAAGAACTCAAAGGCTCGCTGAGGCCAAGATGGCAAGGTACCAGGTGGAAGAGATCTACGGTGACACCGTCGTGTCGTCTGGCGTCGTCGTGGAGGACGATCCGATGAAAGCAGCCGAACAGGCTGCCGGGCAAAGAGTGTCCCTAAGCCCGCCGACCGGGGGCGTCGATGAGTTTCTTCGCGGCTTGGACGAGCCGGACGCAATAAGTTTGTACGGCAGAAAACCAGACCTTCACACAGGCGCTCAACGACGCACCGCGCGACGTTCTACACCGACTTTGCCCAAGATTGACCAGCGGCGACGGGCTGCGCTTGAAAGTTGTTCAAACAACTCTCCAGCGCCTCGATCCGGTAACGCATCAAAAGGGCGCAAGACTTGGGCCGGCGGCACAAAAAGCTTGACGCACCTTCGATGCGGGCGAGGTCTGCCGGCGCGCTCGACCTAGCCACCAGCGGGGCAGGATGCCGCCGCCGAGTTCCTGCTTGGTCGTGTACCCGGACTTAACTATGCGGGCCTCTTCCCAGATGCTCTTCGACAACTGCATGACACGCCTGCTGAATGGGTAAGCGCAGTCAATCCGGCTCCCGCGTTAGACGCATGGAGCCGGACCAAAGAGCGATCAGTCCTCCTGCTGGATAACGACGGGCCGATTGTGGTGGTGACGGTGCATCGAGCGAGTGATGACGACGGTATCACGGCGGTGATGCCGATGGCGCCACGAGCGATGGCCGTTGTCATAGAATGCTTCCTGGCCGTGATGTCGGTGGTGAAGACGGCCACCTTCGTCATTGTATATGACGGTGGCACCATGGTGATGTCGGTGATGTGTTGAAACCACCACGTCAGCCTCGGCAGCAGAAGCGACCACCGGAGCCGCAAGCGAAAGAGCCAAAGCGCTCAGAATCAAGACCTTCATTTTGCTATTCCTGTATGCCTGAAACACGTCCCTTCACGAAGCCAACGAGGCAGGGGTGTCTTTGTTCCGGTCTGTCCCCCGGGTTCGTAGGGGCCATCCCTCCAAAGCTGACTCGCGTCGATGCGCACCGTTTGATCGGTTAGGCCACGTGTGGACGAAGCCGATGCGGGGGACTGGAACAGGTGTGAAGGTGATCCCGGTTTGCGGCTTGGGTTCACCGGTCTGGCGATGCGGCGGGCGTTTCTTGTCAGCCCGCGGCAGGCGAAGCGGGCCCGGGTGCGTTGCCGCCTTGGTTCTGCTCGGGGGCAACCTGCGGTGTCGGTTGCCGCGAAGCGTTTGACAAGGGTGCGAATATAAAGAAGGCGAGAAGGCCTAGAAAAACCAGGGCGATCACGACCACGGCCCAGCTCGCGATCCGAGCTGTACCTCGCCGTTCCTGATTGCGTGAGAGATCGTTGGTCATTGAGTGTCCTTTCGGGATCGAATGGTCGGATCCCATCGGCGCCCGAACTTCAATTGAGCGCTGATGTTCCTTTCATTCGGAAAGACCAATGCTAATGTCAGGCTGATCCCGAAGGATCACTTGCCAAGGCAGAGAGCAGCGCGCCGCGCCGAGCAAGAGGTCGACGTGAAGGCTTCCCGCGGAAGCGGCTGCATGGAACAATCCATCATGCCCAGATTTCTCGGAGCCGCCGGCCACAGCGTGGAGAATGCTCCAAGCCATTGGATGGCCGCAAAAGTGACGGCGCTGCTGCGCCGCGAACTCCCGCCAGCCACATCCGCCTCACCTGGCATCGTCAACACCCCTGATTTGCGCCGGGTTGCCCGGTGTTCTTTCGGCGATTTGAATCGGCACACCAGTCCACTGCCAAACGGTCGTAGCTGGTGTGCGAAAGAACTGGATGTGGCCACGGGTGCCGGCAACCTCTATCCGCGGCCATGACTCTGCGATGCTGTTCCGGTCAGTGCCGTAGGACCGTATTGCCTGAGCAAGGACGACGATCGTGTCGTATCCTTCCAGAGCAACGAAGGAGGGCGCCTCGCCCAACTTCTCCCGCAGGGCCCTTTCGACGCGTGAGCCTAGCGGGTCGAGGTGTCCGGGTCGATAGCGCAGGAAGGGGATCGCAGCGCTATCTTCGCCTAGCAATGTGGCCCATTCAGCGAATTCTGGTTGCCCAGCTGGAGCGCCGATCTTGATCGTGGACAGGCGACCGTCATTGCGAACTGACTTGACGATTGAGATTGCTGGCTCTGGCTGGCCTACAAGAAGAAGAAGCACTGTCGCGCGATGGTGGATGAGTTGGTCGCACAACATTGACGGGTCCAGCGAGCTCATGCTGATGTCCGATAACGTCGCGCCGTTGGCTTCAAGGTGATCACGCAGAATGTGAACGCCAGATGCCCAGTAGACGCTCTGCTGCGATGCAACTGCGATCCGATCGTGACCAGCGCGCGACAGGAAGTCGGCATATGTTTGCCAGCCGCGAGACTGCGGCGGGGCAAGACGTGCGACCCACTTGGTTGCTTGATCCGTTAGCCTGTCGAGTACCGCCGACGAACAGAGAAAAGGGAGTCCGAGCTCGTCGGCCCTGACAGCCGCCGCGCGAGCAACGACACTGTGATACTCTCCCGCTATCGCTACCACGCCCAAACGGGCCAGTTCATCCACTGCCGCGACGGCCTTCTGTGGATCGGCTGCAGTGTCTCGCACGAGCAGCTCAAGCGCCTTGCCGCCGACGCCACCAGCGCTATTGATTTCGCTGACAGCTAGCTGAAGGCCCGCAAGCAAATGTCTGCCTGCCTCAACCCAGCCGGGGCGAGTCAAAGGGACGAGTGCTCCGATTGTGGTCGTTTCTTCGGAGCCCGGATCAGTCGATGCCATTCAGTATCTCCTGGTTACGCAATCCTCACCGCGTGCCCAGCTACAGCGCACATGCCTCGACCGATAGAGACAGTCGGACCTAACTCCAACGATCTGTACCATCGCCACTGCCGACACAGTTCCGATGCGGCAGGTCTTAGTGGACTGGCTACCGGCGTCGACAATCCCGCCGCCACCGACACGAGGCAAAGTTCGATGGCCACTGCTCGCAGATCCTAAACGCTTGTACTGAGTGACGCTTAGCGGGTTGTGAGGCAGAGGGTGTGCCAAATTCACCGTCTGAGCAGTAAATGCCCGAAAAACACTTGGTCGTTGACGCCTGTTTGGGCATCTGGTCCGGGCTGATTTGCGGCCAATTCCAGGCAGCTAGTGGAGACTAGGTGTTGAGACCCCCGGAACGGTGAGTGTGTTGTGTTTGCTTGGGGCGCGGCGGTCGATTGGCCTTCATCCTGCCAAAGGAGACGGTCCGGAACCTTGCTACCCCGATTACGTTTTGACTTCATATCAGACGAAGGAGGCCACACATGGACTGGAACCGCGTCGAAGGGAACTGGAAGCAGGTCAAAGGCAAGGTCAAGGAACAGTGGGGCAAACTCACCGACGACGATCTCGACCGCATCGCCGGCAAGCGCGATCAGCTCGAAGGCAAGATTCAGGAACGTTACGGCCTGGAGAAGGATCGCGTCCGCCGTGACGTAGACGATTGGTACGGCATGCAGGGCTGGTAACCATTCGCCAAAGAAGCCCCACAGCCCGCGGCTCTGGCGGACGATCTGCGCCGATGGGATAGCGCGGGCTCTTCGCCTTTAGCATTTTTTACTCGTCCACGAGGCCGGGCTTCAGCCATTCGGCCTTGTCACTCACCGGGTCACCAGCCTTGCCTTGCACGCAATTGTGGAAGCGATTGCGCTTGTCTGACGAACGCACCGCAGGCTGAGCGGCTGCTCAAGAGCTTATGCGAAATTCCGCGCAGGCCGCTTTCAGCGGCTCGATGACCATCAGTCATACTGCCGCTCGGCAGCGCCCCCTGTGTCCTTCCAGCACACGCACTCTGGCATTCGTCTTGCAAAGCCGCTTCATCTTGGGAGAAGATGAAATGGCTCTATCCAATCAGCTGCTTGAGGAAGACCTGACCTTTCAGTGTCCGAGCTGCAAAACCCCACTGGTCAGGAAAGGCTCCTGGGTCAAGTCCGTAACGACGTTCACCTGCAAGCGATGCGGCGAAAGGGTACGGCTCTCGTACAGCGAGAAGCTTGAAATTTTTCGGTTGGGTGCCGCTGCGCGCGACACTGGAAGCTAACGTCGCGTTGTCTTCGTTGCGCATGTGTTTAAACGACGCCGGCCGATGGCCACGATGCTAATTTCAATAAGCTGGCAAAGGTCAGTTAGGCTCGGCGGTTTGCCCCTGCGAGAGAAGCCACCGAGCTGCCTGTCAGACAGGCCTCCCACGCGGGCTGCAACATCCGGCCCTGCGGAAGTTCCGGAAACGGCGGACCGGTTGTGTGCTCGCAGGTGCTCATCGCCCAGGTGCCGGGTGCGGTGGAATGAGCCGTTCAACGGGAGTTAATCAGCGTCGATAATGCCGTGACAATCTGTGCCATGAAAAACGGTTTCCAGATGATGATGCTATTCGACGCCCCTTCCGCGCCCCAGTGTGAGGCAGTGTCGCCGGTCGCGTAAACGACTGGCAAGTTTGGATTTGCCTGCCGAATATGTCGAGCGACGTCCCAACCTCGCTTTCCCGGCCCAGACGGATGTCCGCGACGAGAACCCGGATTCTTGAGGGGTCGACATCAAACGCCTCAATCGCGCTCGCGGCGTTGCAGGCAGCAACGACGTTGAAGCCGGCCTTGGTCAGCGCGACATCGAGGCCAAGCAATATGACAGGCTCGTCTTCAACCACCAGGACTTTGCCGTCATGCATCATGGACCATCCCTTCATGTCGGCTTGTCCGCCAGCGGCGCCTTTCTGATCGGCGCCTTGTACGCGCTCACCAGCCTGACGACGGCGGCATCGATTGTGACTGGTACGCCCAGATTCACCGTCACGCGGTTTTCGTCGATGTGGGTGACGTTGCCAATCAACTCGATATGCTGCCCCTTCTGTACCTTCGTTGTATGGTCGATCACCGAGTGGGGTTGCCCATAGGAAGGGATGGAAACGCTCACCCGGTCCTCAGTGACCCGCTTGCGCACGGTTGCCGTGATCACGACCTCGTCGCCGATATTGATGCCCTTTGCCATAGCCGTGAGTCTGGGGCGAATAACGGCTTCGTCAAGCAGATGCTAATATGAATTGTCTGGCGAGGCCGAACCGCCCGCTTGCCGGCCGTCCAGTATGTCGCTCCAGCACACGCGCTCTGGCATCGTCTTGCACGGACGCATTCGCCGGCTGCGCAACAACACCGCTCGCCAAACTGATGATCATCGGGCGCAAAACGCACCATTTGGGAGGCGGCGGCCGACGACTGGCATGAGTCAGGCTACCTAGCCAGCCAGAGGAACAACTGTGTCCAGCCCGCGAACGACCCGCGCGAGGCGCGCGTCTCTCAAGTCCTTCTCCAAGCAACAACAAGGCGGCTACCCTAGCTTGGAGGGCCGAGGGATTCGTAATGAAGCCGACGCTACCTGGCCGCGCCTGGAGGGGGGCTCAGCAACCGACCCAGTGGAGAAGGATCGACCCTGCCGACCAAGTGCACGAGACATTTGTCACATCACTTCCTATCCAACAATCGACCGATATGCTCTAGCGACGTCAGTTTGTTCATCAGGCCAGCCTTTGAAAGCCTAGGTGCATGGTCGAGACGCGGTCCGTGTTGGGGTCGCCTCGATGAGAGCGAGTTGATCTTGGCACCGAGCGTTTCCTCAAGCGTGCGGGCAACGCCGTCGGCCCCCAGCAGAAGCATAGGCAGACGGTAGGCCACGGCCCAGGCACGCCAGTCGGTGGCAACAAGCTCGAGCTCGTCGGACACCAGTAGCGGCACCGTCAGCATCGGATCATTGTGCAGAAGCTTGAGCTCCGCTGTGAATCTTCCATTTGGATCCTCCATTGCGCAGGCGGCCACTCCGCGGAAAACCTTGGCGGGGAGGGCAATGATTGCCGGCATGCTGCTCACATTTTGCGTGCGGCGGACCACCACACCACGCTGGTTGAGCGTAAAGGTCACGTCGCCATAGTTGTCACTTGTGGTGTAGCTCACCTGCTCCGGCAGGCGCGACGGGTCGAGACGCCTGTTGCGGCCGGTCCAAGAACTCTTCTCCGGTTCAGTATGAGTCCGCTCACCGTCGTCCATCATTTTCACCTGGAGAGAGAAGGCGCCGGAAGCACAGCAGCCAACCAATGCCCAGAGTGAGCCCCCCTGCGGCGCCGCCGTCTTCGGCTTGCATCCAGCAACGGCAGCGTGCCTTGGCCATCTGTGCCTCCTATTGAGGCGGAACCGGACGTACCCGGCTCGAACGCTCAGCACATGTCCTAGTGCCAGATAAATAGGAGCGGATTCTGTATTAGCCACTACTAATTCATGTCAATTTTTTGGTAACTCTCGGCGTCGGCCCAGTGACGGCGCTCTCCTTCCAGACGCGATCGACCATCGGTCGCGCTTCCGCCTTCGCGTGATATCGCGGCCTCACGTTGAAGGTCAGCTGTCGTGCTTCCCTGGTCACAAGCGAACCGACCGCTTCGGCCCCCAAGCTGTCGGTCGGCAACGCGGCGATGTCGGCCGTTGAGGCCCGCTGCGCCGATTCTCAAAAGCGGACATCATCAACGACAGCGCAAGGATGCAGCGCAAGGATCACATCGCTGCTTCCTGCTCCATTTCTTTCACGTCCTGAAAGCGGTCTGCAATCCGTGGGTGAACCCGTCCGCCGTCCGCCGCGCCGATGGCCACGACGATCTCGTCGGCTGCCGGGCCGTCGGCGATCTGGAAGTTGGCGGTGATGAAATGCGAGCGGCGGCCGTTCTCGCTCTTGTGCATCATCGGCAAGGACAGCAGCGCGCCTGGCGCGTTGCGCGTGTTGCAGAATTCGAGATAGGTCGTGCCGCCGACCGCGTCGCGAAACACATTGCCGAACCGCAGCGTATGGATCATGGCGGAGGCGTGTTCGATCTCGCCTGCGACGCCCACGGCGGCGGCCTTGCCGTAGCTCTCGATGCGCTCGGCAGGCATGAGCTCGAGCAGGCGCCGCGTGAGCTCATGCCCCAGGCGCGGTGCGATGGCGACAATGTCCGGCCGCAGGTTCTCGACGAAGCCGCGCCCCGCCCATGGATTGCGTAGCACGGCCGCGACGACGATCGACTTTACAGGCTTAGCGCCCGCCTTGCCGCCTTCAATGTGCACTTCCTCGATGAAGGTGCAGACTTTTCGCAATTCCATGATCTCAGGCCCTGTTGGTGGAAGCCCAGCCTAATCAGGCCCGGTGAGCTGGTATTCCTCCGGTTCGTAGGAAGAATCGGCGTGCACCCCGCTTGGAAGCGGTGTAGCATTCGTATATCCGCGACGGCTTAAATGGCCCCTTCGCGAGGCGGAAGACCGGGCGTGGACCACGAGTCGCAAATTCTCTCTTTGCGGGACGCCGCCAGCCTCATCAATTCGGGTGGCGATCTCCAGTCCGTGCTGCGCGACCTCGTGCTGGCAGCCTGCCGCCATGCCAAATGGACGCTGGGCTCGATCATGAGCATCGATGCGCCGCATGGCCACGCCTATGTCATCGTGCGCCATGATCCGACGCTCATCCAACGCGCGCTGCCGGACCGCTGGGAACTGGCGACCAGTCCTTCGATCGTCGCGCTCAACCGCAATGAGCCGGTCTATATCAGGGATGCGCGGGTGTCGGAGGAGTTTCCGGGTTATCGCCGCGAGGCGTTCGAACGCGACTATCGCAGCGTGCTCGTCATGCCGATGAGCTGTGTCGATGAAGACGGCCGGCCGATGGTGCTGACCGTGGTCTCGCGCGAGATCACCGAAGTGAGTGCCGAGGATATCGCCTTCATCGGCATGATCGTGCATTTGGGCGAGATCGCGGTGGAGAAACAGCATCGGCTGCGCCAGGAAAAACAGGCGGGCGAGCGTCTGCAGCGCGCCTTGCAGGCGCATACCTCGCTTCTGCAGCAGGCGCTGTCGGAAGGATCGGTGGTCTCGCTCGCCGACAAGGTCGGCGAGCTGTTGCCCAACCCCGTGGTGGTCATCGATTTCCACGCCAATCTGGTCGTGGCCGGTCGCTCGCCGAGCCAAGCGCATTTCGATGCCGCGACCTGGCGCCAGGCAGTTGGCGGAGTGCTCAACCGGCAGATCGTCAAGGTCGCGCGCGGCGCGTCGGAAGCGCGCCAGGACGAGACTTTGTTCGTCGACGACGGCAAGCATCGCCTCAAGCTTTCGGTGCGCGTAGAGCCGTTGACAATCGACGACGAAGTGGTTGGCGCGCTGATGATTTTTCCGACGCCGCAGCAATCCGGACAGCTCGACCAGATGCTGATCGACAGCGCCAAATTTGCGCTCAGCGTGCAAATGATGCGCAGCTTCGTCCGCTTCCGTTTCGAGACCAGATCGCTGACCGAGCTTTTCCTGGAAGTCGTGGAACGCCGCTGGCGCGATGAGGCCGACATAGTCAACCGGGCACGGCGGCTGGGGCTCGACCTGACCGTGCCGCAAAGACTTATTGTCGTCGACTACGCCGATACGGCAAAGGACGGCGGCGGGCTTGCCGATCCCCATCATGCCCTTGTCCGCCTTCTGGAACAGGCAGGCGTGGCGGGCACGGTTGTCGCCGTGGAGGGCGGTCTTGTCTGTCTCGTCGCGGGCGATGCCAGGGAGAGCATGCGCCTGGCGAAATTGCCGAACACAATCGCCACGGAGTTTGGTCGCCATCTCGGCCGTGAGCCGGCGGTGCTGGTTTCCGAGGTCTGTGCCTTGCTGGCCGATTATCCCACCGCCTGGGAGCGTTCCCGACGCATGATCCGCATCGGCCGGTCTTTTGGGCGCACCGGCGTTTTCGCCGGCCAGGATTTCGGTCCGCTGCCGATGCTGGTCGCGGCCGCCGATGTGCCCGATGTGCGCAACTTCGTCGACAAGAGCGTCGGCGCCTTGATCGCGCATGATCGCGAGCACGGCACGCCTTATCTGGACACGTTGTTTGCCTTTCTGCGTGAAGGTTGCCGCAGCCAGGCTTGCGCCGACGTGATGGGGCTGCATGTCACCACCTTGCGCTATCGCCTGTCGCGCATGGAAGAGCTGTTCGGGATCATGCTCGACACGCCAGAACAACGTTTCGCGGCCGAGCTGGCGATCCGCCTCAGCGGCATCATCGACAGCCGCGTGCCTGAAACCCGCTAGTACCACTCCATCCCGACATTGCCGTCGCTATCCGCCGCCAGGCGCGGGCTTATCGCGCTCCTGCTTGCTCGGGATGGCAGCAGCCAGTCGCGAACTCTTTCCTACAGATCCGAGGAAGAACCGGTGCCGCCTCCTGCCTAGCCTTCGTCCGACGATGTGGAGGAAGATAATGGCGGACGCGGTGGCACAAAGGATGATCGACCCGATCGCTTTGCGTCGCGCCTTCGGCACCTTCGTGACCGGGGTTACGGTGATCACCACGCGTGACAGCGACGGCAATCCACGCGGCATGACGGCCAATTCCTTCACCTCCGTCTCGCTCAATCCGCCGCTACTACTGGTCTGTGTTGGCAAATCGGCGGCGAGCTTTGCGGCCTTCAGTGAAAGCCGGTCCTTTGCTGTCAATTTCCTACATGAGGGGCAGGCCGATGTCTCATCGGTGTTCGCATCGAAGGCTGCGGACAAGTTCCAGTCAGTGAACCATGATCGCGCCCACACCGGCGCGCCGATCCTCACCGACAGCCTGACTTGGTTCGATTGCACCGTTCACAATCGCGTCGAGGCCGGCGACCACGTCATCCTGATCGGTCAGGTGCAGGCGTTCGGAACCAGCCCGTCAGCGCCGCTCGGGTTTTGCCGCGGCCGCTACGCCAGCGTGAAGGATCCCCTGCCGGCCGGTTGGCTGGCCTCGCAAGACATGATCATCGGCTATCTGGTTGAGGCTGGCGATCGCATCCTCTTGCGCAACGACGGTAGAGGCGGCTGGATGTTGCCGACGGCATGGCGCCGCAAAGCGGATAGCAACCTGATCCTAGATGGCGGCGAGGCGCTGAGCCTCGTTCCCGAAAACACCTTCCTCTATTCGGTTTTCGACGTCGCCGACAGCGATCCCGGCTATCTGATCTACCGTGCCGAGCTGAGCCCCGAGAGTGCTGAAGCCGCCCTGCCGGATGGTCACGCCTTCTTTCCAGTCGACATGCTGCCGTACGAGCAGATCGCTACGCATGAAGTGCGCGTTATGCTGCGCCGCTATGCGCGCGAGCGGCAGGACAAGCGCTTCGGCATCTACATGGATACCGGCGACGGCGGCCGTGTCGCAATGATCGACGGAAAGTCGCAATTGTGGACGCAGGCCGCGTCCAAATGACGAGACACGCGGGACAGACATGAAAACGACGGTCGCATCGCTCGAAGGCTCGCGCCAGAACCTGTTCATCAACGGCGCGTTCACGGCGCCGAGGAGCGGACAGTATATCGACAGTTTCGACCCGACCACCGGCAGGCCCTGGTACCAGTTTGCCGAGGCTGGGGCCGAGGATGTCGGCGCGGCTGTGGACGCGGCGCGCTCTGCTTTCGCAAATCCGGCCTGGCGGCGCATGACCCAGACTGATCGCGGCAGGCTGGTGCGCCGCCTGGCGGAACTGGTCCTCGACAACGCCGACGCGCTGGCGCTGATCGAGACGCGCGACAATGGCAAGCTGCTCAAGGAGATGAGGGCGCAGATGCGCGCCATGCCCGACAGCTACACCTACTTCGCCGGCATGGCCGACAAGCTGCTCGGTGACACGATTCCCGTTAACAAGCTCGACATGCTCAACTTCAATGTGCGCGAGCCGATCGGTGTCGTAGGCATGATCACGCCGTGGAACTCGCCGCTGATGCTGCTCACCGGCACGCTGGCGCCGTGCCTGGCGCTCGGCAATACAGTGGTCGTCAAGCCATCGGAGCATGCCACGGCCTCGACGCTGGCGCTGGCTGAACTGATCATGGAGGCCGGCTTCCCCGCCGGGGTCGTCAACGTGGTAACCGGCACCGGCGCTGTCGCCGGCGACGCGCTGACCAGGCATCCAGGCATCGCCAAATTTGTCTTTACCGGCTCGACCGGAACCGGGCGGTGCATTGCAGCCAATGCGGCGCAGAACCTCATCCCCTGCTCGATGGAGCTTGGCGGCAAGTCCCCTCACGTCGTCTTCGGCGACGTAGACATCGAGCATGCCGTGAACGGCGTTGTGTCCGGTGTCTTCGCGGCCGCGGGCCAGACCTGCGTCGCGGGCTCGCGCTGTTTCGTTGAGGCGAGCGTCTATGAGCTTTTCATCGAGGCTCTGGTCGAACGCACAAGGCGGGTGCGGGTCGGGCTGCCGATGCTGGAGGACACCGACATCGGCCCCCTCGCGCTCTCGGCACAGCTCACCAAAGTGGAAGGCTATGTCGCTTCCGGTGTGCGCCAAGGCGCGCGGATCGCGGCCGGCGGCAAGCGTCCGCAGGCGGACGAGCTTGCCGGCGGCTGGTATTTCGAGCCGACGGTGATGACCCGCGCTGAGAATGGCATGGAGTTCATGCAGGAGGAATTGTTCGGTCCCATCGTCGGCGTCATCCCGTTCTCGTCGGAAGACGAGATGATCCGGCTCGCCAACGACACGCGCTACGGGCTCGCCTCCGGCATCTGGACACGCGACATCAACCGCGCACTGCGCTTCGCCCGCGATGTCGAGGCGGGCACCGTCTGGATCAACACCTATCGCGCCTCCTCCTTCATGTCCGCCAACGGCGGCTTCAAGGAGAGCGGCTATGGGCGGCGCGGCGGCTTCGACGCCATGGAGGAGTTCTCGCGCCTGAAGAACGTCGTCATCGACTATTCGGGTGCCATGCAGGACCCGTTCGTCATCCGCCTTCGCTGACCAAGACCCCGACCCAACGACCGGGAGACCGACATGAAATTCGCCGTATCGCTCACCATGGAGCGCTTCTCGCCCGATATCCCGATGGAGCGGGTGAAGACCAATCTCCTGGACCTCGCGCGGATGGCTGACGAGGGCGGTTTCGAAACGCTATGGACTGCGGAGCATCACACGATCGAATGCACGATCTCGCCCAACCCGCTGATGACGCTGACCTGGCTTGCCCAGCACACCGAACGGATCCGGCTCGGCACCTCGACGCTGGTCGCGCCCTACTGGAGCCCGATCCGGCTGGCCGGCGAGGCCGCGCTTTGCGACCACCTGACCGGCGGACGGCTGGAATTCGGCATCGCGCGCGGCTCCTATCAGTACGAATTCGACCGCATGGCCGGCGGCATGCCGCAGCAGGAAGGGGTCGCTTATCTCAAAGAGCTGGTGCCGGCGGTGACGAGGCTGTGGGCCGATGACTATGCCCATGACGGTCACTACTGGAAGTTCCCTGCGGCCGCCGGCGTACCGAAGCCGCTGCAGAAGCCGCACCCGCCGATCTGGGTGGCCGCTCGAGACCCGGGCACATTCGACTGGGCGGTCGGCATCGGCGCCTCGATCCTGTCGACGCCGCTCTCGGCACCGGCGGCGGAGATCGCCGTGCTGGGCGAGAAGTTCCGCAAGGCCGTCGCCGATCATCCGGAGGTGCCGCGGCCGCGCCTGATGATGCAGCGTCGCACCTGCGTCTACGAACGGGCGCAGGACTGGGAGGTCGCGGTCGGGCATGCCATCGACTATGGCCGCGCCTTCGAGAACCTGTTCCAGAACATCGGCACGGTGCGCAGCGGCTTTCCCGAAGCCGTGCCCTACGACAGCGTCAAGGGCAAGGACAACTACAATCCCGAAAACATCCGCCGCAACCTCATGTTCGGCACGCCGGACGAGGTGATCGAGAAGCTGCTCGACTATGAGGCGGCGGGCGTCGACCAATATTGCCTCGGCCTGACGTTCAACCTGCCATTCGAGCTGCAGAAGAAGACGATCAAGCTTTGGGTGGACGAGGTGATGCCGGTCTTTGCCGCGCGCGAGCGCGACAAAAAGCGCCATATGGCGAGGGCGTGAGGATGGCACGTTCCGGCCAGCTCGATGTCGAAGGCGTGCTGCTCAACTGGCGCCTCGAGGGCGAGGGCGGCGCGCCGTTGGTCTGCATCCATGGCGTCGGCTCGTATCTCGAAGCTTGGAATGGCGTGGCCGAGCGGCTGAGAGACCGTTTCGCGGTTCTTACCTTCGATTTGCGCGGCCACGGCCGCTCAAGCCGGGTCAAGGGCCGCTACGAGATCGATGCTTTCGTCGCCGAGACGCTCGCGCTGGCCGATCATGTCGGGTTTGCCACTTTCAATCTGGCTGGGTTTTCCTTGGGCGGTTTGATCGCGCAGCGCCTCGCGTTGACGCATGCCGAACGCCTGCAAAAACTGGTGCTGCTGTCGACGGTCGCAGGCCGGACGCCAGAGGAGCGACACGCCGTGCGCGGCCGGCTGGCGGAGCTGATGGCGAGCGATGCCTCGGCGCATCACGCCGCCTCGCTGTCGCGTTGGCTGACGGAAGATTTTCAGAACAGGAACCCTGAGATCATCGCAGAACTGCGCCGGCGCGACGCCGAAACCGACCGTGACTGCTATGTCGCTGCGTATCGCGTTCTCGCCGAAACCGATTTCGGCGGCATCCTCGACCGCATTACCTGCCAAACCCTGATCGTGACGGGCGCGGACGACCAAGGGGCCAGTCCGCGCATGGCGCGGCTGATGCACGAACAGGTGCAAGGTTCACAAATCGCCATCCTGCCCAGGCTTCGCCACTCGATCCTGATCGAGGCGCCGGCTCTCGTCGCCGACACGATGGCCGATTTCCTGCTGGGCGTCGATCGCGCGAGAGCGGCCGTCGCCCATGCGTAGCGATCTTCGCGGGGCAGGAGAGGGCGTTTTGGCCAAGGCGCCGGGCGACACGCGTCGGCAACAGGCCAAGGCTTTCCCCGTGAGCGAGGGAATGACGGCCGCAGACATCCTCCGCGGCAGCGGAAGACCGGCTAGGCCCGGGCGTCGCTAAATCCGCGAGCCATCGGGAGGATGCCGATCTCGTCGGCGAGGGATTGGGAAGTCATGACCGCCTGAACGGCCATGAGCGCATGGGACTGAACAAACAACAGGGGAATACGCACATGACATTCTGGAACAGACGACAAGTGGCGATGGCCGCGCTGGCGCTTGCGCTTGGCGCATATCCTGCCCACGCCGGCGCGGTGCTCGACCGCGTGACCGCGGCCGGCACGCTCAAGGTGGCGACCGAT
Organism: Mesorhizobium australicum WSM2073; assembly: GCF_000230995.2. NCBI lineage: Bacteria > Pseudomonadati > Pseudomonadota > Alphaproteobacteria > Hyphomicrobiales > Phyllobacteriaceae > Mesorhizobium > Mesorhizobium australicum. The sequence goes on from NC_019973.1 coordinate 2,927,503, forward strand.
GCCAACTGGGCCCCGCAGTCCTTCGTGAACGCCAACAATGAACTCGACGGTTTCGACGTCGATGTGGCCAAGGCGATAGGCAAGCATCTCGGCGTCAAGGTCGACTTCGTAACGCCTGGCTGGGACATCATCACCGCCGGCAACTGGGCGGGCCGCTGGGACATGCATGTCGGCTCGATGACGCCGACCAAGAAGCGCGCCGAGATCTTCGATTTTCCGGCTGTGTACTACTACACGCCCGCGGCGGTCGCCGTGCACAAGGACAGCAAGGCCAAGACCCTGGCCGATCTCAATGGCAAGGTGGTTGGCGCCACCAGCACCTCCACCTTCGAAGCCTATGCCAAGAAAGATCTGGCGCTCGACGCCGCCGGCGCACCGGCCTTCGAGTACAAGCTCAACCCGAAGGAGGTCCACTCCTACGAGAATTCGACGACCGCCTTCGACGACCTTCGCCTCGGTGACGGCGTGCGCCTGGACGCCGTGGTGTCGTCGCTGCCGTCGATCCTCGATGCCGTGAAGGCCGGCTATCCGATCAAGCAGGTCGGCGATCCGGTGTTCTACGAGCCCCTGGCGATCGCCATCGAGCACGGCGATCCGGAATTGTCGGCCAAGATCGCCGACGCCGTCAGATCGATGAAGGCGGACGGCACTCTGAGCAAGCTCTCGGAAAAATGGTACGGCCAGGATTATTCGAAGACGAACTAATCTCTCAAAAGGCGGCCTGCCACTGCAGGCCGCCGAACCGCCGGTGCTCAAATATGCTCTACCCGGATACCGTCGAGGCCGAACGCCTCGTTCACAAGCCCTGGTTCGTGGCGACGATGTTCGGCATCGTCCTGCTGGTCTTCATGGCGTTCAACATGTCTGGCACCGGCTTTGCCGAACTCATGCGTCCGGTAATCGGTGAGCCGTCGATCAGCGGCCTCTACGGCCGCTTCGCCATCGGCTTCGCCATAGCGGTGATCTTCACGCTGAACGTCGTCCTGATCGGCTTCGCACCGCTCAAGCTGCAGATCGGCATCGTCTGGCTGGAACTGCTGCTCCTGTTCATCGCGTTCTTCGAAACGTTCCACCTAAGCCTGCCATTCATCCGCGAGAAGCTGCCGTTCCTGATCAGCCAGGGCGTCGTCACGACGCTCTACGTCTCGGCGATCTCCATCGTCATCGCTTCGCTCATCGCGGTGGCGGGCGCTGTCGCCAAGCTCTCCAACAATGGCTTCGCCTACGCGATCGCCAGCTTCTACACGTCCTTCTTCCGTGGCCTGCCGCTGCTGATGCAGGTCTACCTGATCTATCTAGGGCTGCCGCAGCTCGGCTTCGTGATCAATGCCGTTCCCGCCGGCATCCTTGCGCTGTCGCTGTGCTACGGCGCCTACATGACCGAGATCTTCCGCTCCGGAATCCAGAGCATCGATCGCGGTCAGTGGGAAGCATCGCGCTCCATGGGTTTCGGCTTCGCGCTGACCATGCGCCGCATCATCCTGCCGCAGGCGTTGCCGGTCATCATTCCGCCGACGGGCAACCAGTTCATCTCGATGCTGAAGGATTCCTCGCTGGTCTCCGTCATCGGCGTCTGGGAATTGATGTTCCTGGCCCGCACGCTCGGCCAGAAGACCTTCCAGCACATGGAGACACTGATTTCGGCCGCCATGATCTACTGGGTGCTGTCGATCTGCCTTGAGCTGATCCAGTCGCGCATCGAGCACCACTTCCGCAGGAGCAAGGTGCGATGAGCGCTCAGGCCATAATCGAAGCCAGGACCGCATCCAAATGGTACGGCCAGTTCCAAGCGCTGAAGGACATCAACCTGACGGTCCACAAGGGCGAACGCATCGTCATCTGCGGGCCGTCCGGCTCGGGCAAATCGACATTGATCCGTTGCTTCAACCGCCTTGAGGCGCATCAAGCCGGCGACATCGTCGTCAACGGCGTTGCCCTGCATGGCAGGATGAGCAACGTCGCGGCCGTCCGCTCCAACGTCGGCATGGTCTTCCAGCACTTCAACCTGTTTCCGCATATGACGGTGCTGATGAACTGCATGGCCGGGCCGATGTGGGTCAAGGGCGTTTCGGTGGCCGAGGCGCGCAAGACCGCTCTCCAGTTCCTCGAACGGGTCCGCATTCCCGAGCAGGCGAACAAGTTCCCGGTCCAGCTTTCCGGCGGCCAGCAGCAGCGCGTGGCGATCGCCCGCAGCCTGTGCATGAAGCCCGATGTCATGCTGTTCGACGAGCCCACATCCGCGCTCGATCCTGAAATGGTCTCCGAGGTGCTGGAGACGATGACCGGACTGGCGCGCGACGGGATGACCATGGTGTGCGTGACGCATGAGATGGGCTTTGCGCGGGCAGTCGCCGACCGCGTCATCTTCATGGACGCCGGACAGATCGTCGAGGAGGGCACGCCCGACGCGTTCTTCGGCAACCCGCGCCACGACCGAACCAAGCTGTTCCTTAGCCAGATTTTGAAGCATTAGCCATCTTGGAACTGGCTGCGTTTCGATTTGAAATGCGGGAGACGGAAAGTCCACTGCCGGCCCCGGAGCGGAATGTCAACTTTCTGGCCCATTCATCAGACAATCGGACAGTCCGCTATCGACCCCGTTCCAGCCGTCAAGGGTTCGTCTTATCTTGCCCGCCCTATACCCTCGACTGGCCGGGGGCTCTCGTGCGCCGAGCCGGAGCACTATCCGGCGGACAAGGACGCCAGGGGCGGTCACAGCCCCAGTGCCGCAGCGACCCGTTCCTGGAAATACTGCACTCCCCGCTCATGCCGCCCCGAGAGTGGGCCGGAGCTATAGGCCCCTGCGGCATAGTTGCGATGCGTATCGGCGCAGATGGAGTAGTCCTCGCGTACCACGGCCAGGGTGCCTTGCACGGATTTCGCCCTGCTCTCGGTTGCTTCTGCAGAGGTGTCGGCAAAGAAGAAATGGTAGTGCTGGTCTGTGTGATGCGGTGAGGTCGGGTTGATCCGGCTAACGTTCATGCCGCCATCGAAAAGCGACAGCGTCCAGTTCGGCCACATCCAAAGCCATTTACCGCGATAGAATAGACCGTCTTTCGGCGGTGCGGTCATCCGGACATAACCGGGATGGGCAGTGGTCTGGAAAGCTTCGAAGTCGATGGCAGCGTAGAACGAGGGATGCGTGCCAGGGATGTGGTAGCCTTCGACGAAATTGTCGGTGTAGATCTTCCAGTTCGCCGCAAAGCTGACGGTGGCCTGATCGGTGGCGGCATAGGTCTCCAACGGCTCGTCCGCCAGTTCGGCGGGCAGAGAGCCAAGTTGCTCCAGAAGACTTTCCTTCGGGTCGAGTGCCGCGAAGAGCAGCCCGCGCCACTCGGACAATTGCACCGTCTCCAGCGGCCAGTCCTCGGCGATGATCGCGGGATCCTTGCCATACCATGGGGCCTGCACCAGCCGTCCGGTGTCGGCAAAGGACCATTTGTGATAGGGACAAACGATCAGCCCACATTTGCCCTCGCCATCGGCCAGAAGTTTCGCCCCCCGGTGGCGGCAGACGTTCTTAAATCCGCGCAAGGTCCCGTCCCGGCCCCGGATGGCGAAGATCGGCGTACCGGCGATGTCGATGGCAAGGTATTGACCGGACGTCGCGACCGAGGCGACTGGCCCCATGAACTGCCAGGTGTGCGCGAAAATGTTGCCCCGTTCCTGCTGCCAGATATCATCCCGGACATAAAGCGAAGGGTCCAGATTAAGGTATTGCACGGGCGGAGTGTCGAGTGGCAGGTGGTTGGGCCGCAAGGTGTCTGGCGTCATAGGCTAACCCTCGAATTGCTGCAATCCTGTCGTAAGTGGGGCGACATCGCAAGGGAATGGGCTCTGCTGCGCACAGCCTGCGCGGTCCCAACTCGGCTGCTCTAAAATCATGCTGATATCTGCCCCTAAAGCGGGCTTCAAACCCGCTTTTTGGAGAAGGTCCACACCATCAGCGGATATTCGTCGTCGTTGGTTAAGTCTCGCCATAGCCCATACGCCCTAACAGGACCGCCAATATGGGCTCTGGCGCAGGCTTTGTTGCCCCAACCAAAGGCCTGCACGTCGTCCGGGGCGAAGCCGCCTTCGACCATTAGCTGCTTAAGCCCCGCTGGCGTCCAACGGTTGTAGTCATGCGGGCGCGCATGCACGCGGAACAGGAAGGGTGTGGCCACCATCGCCCAGCCGCCGGGCTTGGTCATGGCGTGGATGTTGGCTGCGGCCGCTTGCGGGCGCTGCACATGTTCCAACACCTGGTCAGCGATGACGATCGAATATTGCTCCTCGGTCCGATCCCGGCAGATGTCGAAGTCTGGAAAGTCCACCGCGCGATAGTCCGGGCACAGCGCCCGCCAATAGCGGTTCCAGCCTGGCGAGATCTCGATCACATCTCGCGACTTGCGGTTGGCCGCTTCGATGAACGCGGTAAAGGCCTCGATCTGGCGTATGCGCAGCCAGTTGCGGCTGTCGTAGCGAAGCAACCGCTTGGCAACGTGTTTGCCGCGATTCCTCAGGGCGCCAGCAAAGCTAGTCATTATCGACCTCCTCCTGTCCGCCTAAGCAAAATATAGCAGCACGAAGTGCGGAAAAGATGACGTCCTCAATCTTTCACGGTCGCGGAGCTGAAGGAGATGCTGCCCCCTCCAGCCACGCAATCTCGTAATCAGTAATTGCGGTTGTAATGGCGCGGTCGTCACAGGGTGCGGTGCCGATGCGCCCGTAGCACTCCTGGTGGCGGCAGAGCTGGTCTTCGCGCCGCTGCGGCGTTGCGGCGGAGCCGACCACCGCACTGATCAGGGCGCCGCCAGCGGCACCGATCACCGTGCTCTGTGTCGCCGCCGATCGCCTGTCCGAGCAGCGCGCCTCCCCGGGACCAACACGGGGGAGAACGAAGCCGAGTGCGGTTGCATAGCGCTGAACGGCCGCGCGCCGGCTCACGAGGTGAGACAGGTTTTCCGATGGTTGAAGGCAATGGCTTCCAAAGCGGAAAGCGTCGCCCGGATATTATCGGCTGGTCTTCAAGGCCTACGATGGTGGCAAGCGCGCCATGAGCACCGGTGGTGGCGCATGATCCAGCGACGACGGCGCGGAATAGCCTCGTCATCCCAACCAGGCCGGTTGCGTGCAGCGCAAGTACCCGCACAGCGAGCCTGCGTGCTCCTGCGATGTCGGAGTCGGCGGTGACCACCCGGAAGTCGCGAAAGGACACGAGTAGTGGATGGCTTGTGCCCTCGTTGTGAATCCATTCGAAAGTGGGGAAAGGATGCGGCTGCATGCTCGGGCTCTGCGCTCACGACGGCCGCAACAAGCAGGTGGAACAAAACAAGATCAAATGCATTCCCCATGCCAAGACAGGAGATCGCAATGGAAGACTCGCGCGCAAAACCCGATGCAAACGTCGAGAAAGATCCCGACGAATGGGTGAGTGGTGACGACCCGATGACCCCATCCCAAGCGTCTTATCTGAAAACCCTGTGTGAGCAGGCTGAGGATCAGGAAAGCTTTGCAGACAACCTCAGCAAGGCAGAGGCCTCCAAGCGCATAGATGCACTAAGGGCAAAGCTGAAACTTTAAGCACCAGCTCGGGCGCTCTGTCTTTACCGCCTCGACCTTCCGTCTCGCGCGGGCAGGCCTCATAGTCGGCTGGGGAGCGGGTCGGGATTGCCAAGCCCTTCCTGATATTGCTGGCAATCGCGGAACTTTTGGCAAGGCGAGACCTTCTCCATATTCGAAACCACAGGAGGAACGAGTGGCCAATCTAGGAAGACTTGCGATCGCTATGCTGGGGGTTCTGGCTTATCAAAACCGCGACAAGATTGCCGAGGCGATCCGCGGAGCGGGCGATCCCAATAATCCCCAGGGCGGGATACTGGACCAGGTGTCCAAGGGCGTATCCGGCACGGCGCTCGGCGATATTCTCGACCGCTTTAGAAACGCAGGCGCCGGGTCGAAGGTAGACTCCTGGGTCGGCACCGGGCCGAACCAGCCGATCGAGCCGCACGAGGTGGTAACGGCGATCGATGCGCCGACGCTGGAAGCACTCTCCCACCAGACCGGCCTCTCGCGCGAGGAGCTGATTGCAAGGATCACCAGGGATTTGCCCGACGCGGTTAACCAGATGACCCCAGACGGCACCCTCCCAGCAGACGACCGAACAAATGCTCCAGACCAGCCCAACCTGCTCGACGACGTGCCTTCCCGGCCGATACAAAGCTAATTCCACATGACGGAAGCGGACTGGAGAGGTGCGAAACCGAGGAGATTGGATCGAGCGAGCAATGGCAGCCGGAAAGTAGGGACAAGCGAAACGCCTATTGTGGATCGCCAGACTGCGAGGGCAATCGCCGAGCTCGACCTCTTGGCAGTGCTGCTTGATTCGCGCTGGCGAATCCCGGGTACGCCAATTCGGTTCGGACTGGATGCTCTGGTAGGCCTGGTGCCTGTGCTGGGAGATACAGCAACCGGGTTGATCTCGGCTTACATTGTGCTGCGAGCCCGCAAATGCGGCGCTGGGAAGCTGTTGGTTGCTCGGATGTTGGCCAATGTGCTGTTTGATACCGTCTTGGGAAGCGTGCCCGTCCTCGGATCGATCTTCGATGTTTACTACAAGTCGAACAACCGCAACATCCGCCTGCTTCGTGGCCATCTAAGCCGTCAGGTTGCTGAACGGTAGTTCGCAGGGCATCACCCATGCGGCGTTCGCGACCGGGAAGCGGCCGGTGTTGGCCGGAGACGATGCCGTTGCCGCCAACTTGGAATGTTTCATCCAGCCGCACTCTCGGAACTGGCTGCGGAATCTGCGCCACCTTTGTCGATGTGGGTTCAATGAGTTCGGCAAAATCGGTGAAGACCGATCTTTGTTGCGCCGCTGGCAAATCTGCGCAGCGATCAGGTGATCGGTAAGGTCGATTCCGACAAAGACAGCCAGCGCTTTGCTGAGGTGATCGGAGCTATGCCGCTTTTGCGCCGGATGCCTAGGAACCATGAACCGAGCTGCTGGTTTGGACAGCACGCCGGGTGGTCGGCGTGGCAGTTAATGGAGAAACCCAATGACACGAGCATTCACGACTACAGTATTGGCGGCCGCGTTCGCTATGCTCGCCCCGTCCGCCTTTGCGCAATCGGCGGATGTTCCCAAGCCCGCATCACCAGCCCAGGATCGGACGGCGGACGAAGCCGGACAGAACCAGCAAGCAATGCGTCAAATGATGCGCGAGATGATGGATGAGATGCTGCAGGAAAAAACAGCAAAGGATCGAGACCCCGAGGCAGATTGGCGACACAGGGGCCCAAGGCTTCAGGACGACGAGATGAGCGATCGTGATACGGGACGTATGAAGCACGGCCGCAGGGCGGGAGCCGATATGATGCAGGGTGCCAAAATGAGGATCATGTTCGCCATCATGGACACCGACGGTGATGGTACACTGTCGCGGACGGAGGTTCAGGATTTCATCGGGCGAATTTTCAACGCTGTCGACGAGGACGGCGATGAAAGCGTCGACATGCAGGAACTCCAATCCTTTTTCCGTCCCGGAGGAGACCAGGACCGACGTTAGCACCGACAGGTTGTACCTCGGCCTGCTCGACGTCTGAAGCTAGGGCCCACAGGAGATGGCTCGGAGCACGGTATTTGGCTCCCCACCGTCTCATGCTCCGCCGATACTCGGTAGGATCAACGGGGTAAAGACCTGCGCAGAGCTCGCACGAGGCTGGACGGCTGTGCCCGTCGACGACCATAGGCCAAGCGTTCCAAAGAAGTGGCTCTAGGCAAGCATTGCGAGGTTTAGGGGCAAACATGCATCTGGTCCAGATTCTGCTACCTCGCGCCGACAACGCAGGAAAGCCCTTCGCCAAGCAAGAGTTTGACCGTGTGAAGGAGGAGCTCGCGCTCCGCTTCGACGGTGTCACCGCGTATTTGCGCGCGCCTGCGGAAGGTGTGTGGAGGCAGGGAGCAGACGAGATCGTCATCTTCGAGGTTATGACTCACGAAGTCGATCTGCCCGATTGGCAAAGGCGGCGTTCGGAATTGGAGCGGCGGTTCCGCCAGGAGCAGGTTGTGATTCGATATCTGCCGATGGCTTTGGTCTAGCGCCTGCGGCAATGGTGTGGCCCAGACGATGACCGAGTGCATGCCGCTTCACGTCTGAGGTATACTGCAGGGCAGCTTCGGACTCAGTGCGCCAAACCGCTGATTCAAACTCAGTCAACGGTGGCTCGGCTGTCCTCAAAGGACGATGGCTAGCTGACGGTCTGCACTTCCTGACGGCCACTTTGACAAGATAAACGCCTAGCTCATGCGAGCGGTGCGCATATCGTCAACGACGTCTGGGGTCTGCAGCGCGAGCCCGACATTGCGCGGGTGGCGGCCGATACCGGCGCCGGGCTCGTCATCATGCATACCGGACGGGATCGCGACAAGCTGCCCGATGTGATCGCCGACCAGCTGGCGTTCTTGGGAAAATCGCTTGAGATCGGGCGCGGGCAAGGTGTCGCTGACGGCCATATCGTGCTCGACCCCGGCTTCGGCTTCGCCAAGGAGACGGCGGAGGAAAACCTCGATCTGATGGCACGGTTTGCCGAGCTTGGCGCGCTCGGCTTCCCGCTGATGGCCGGTACGTCGCGAAAGCGTTTCATCGGCACCGTCACCGGCCGCGACGCTGCCGACCGGGCGGCCGGCACGGCGGCGACCAGCGTCATTCTCCGGCTCAAGGGCGCGCATCTGTTTCGCGTCCATGATGTCGCAATCAACGTGGACGCGCTGGCGGTGGCGGATGCTATGCTGGCGCGGGAAACCGGATCGGAACGCTGAGCCATGTATGTCATCCGCATGAAGAATTGCGCCTTCTTTGCCCGGCATGGCGTGCTGGACGAGGAAGAAGCGCTGGGGCAGCGCTTCTATGTCGATGCCTCGCTCACCGTCGAGCCGGGACGCGCGCTCGTCGATGACGCCATCGGGGAAACGGTGAATTACGGCGTCGCCTTCACCGTCATCGAGGAGATCATCACCGGACACCGGCGCTTCCTGATCGAGGCGCTGGCCCTGGAAGTCGCGAAGGCTCTCAGCGGGCGCTTTCCCCAGATCCGGAAAGCCGAGGTCACCGTTCGCAAGCCCAATGCGCCGGTGCCTGGCGTGCTCGATTACGTCGAGGTGACCGTTGTCTGGCCCGAATAACACCGTCTATCTGAGCCTCGGCGGCAATCTGGGCGATCCGGCGGCGTCGCCCTCAAGCTCACTTCCTGTAAATTTGCATGTTGGAAGATCCCTCTGGACAGGGTTCGAACTGCCTCAACCCTGGCTTCGTCACCGCACCGCACCTTCTGCCGCCCAGCGTCACCGGTCAGCCGCCGGCGAGACGGACGACGTGTCAGGGCTCGTTGTTGCCCAGACGCACTGCTACTTGGTGGGGTATCACAAAGATCCGCTTGCCTTAACACACGTTAGTTTCTTCCGCTTGCTTCCAACTTATAAAGTCGAGCGATGAGTGATCCCCGTCAAGCACGCAAGGTCTATTTGGAAGCAGCTCACTTCGCTAGCCGTCGGGCCCGGGCGAGCGCTGAAGACTTGCTTCGTACGATTGAGGAGACAAGGCGCCTTATCCAAGCGTCCCGCGACTTGCTGTCGCGGCTCAAAGCGGCTGAGCTTCGAACCTGATCACCACCTCCAGAACCGCTCTGATCTGCTGGCCGACTATGTGGAAAAATTCGCGTGCGGCAGGGCGTCCCTGCCCATCTCAGGCCGGTGCTGTGATTGGCTTTCGCTGGGCGGCTTCCAACCGGGGAAGCACTGTGCCCTCGGTACCAAAGACTTTGCCAGTGTCTCCGAGGTCGAAGAAGCGGGCCTTTCGGGCGTGCGAATGAGCCGATAGTTGGAGGTTGGTTGCGTGGAAAAGGTCACGCTCATCGGTTCGCTGGCAGCACTGTGCTCAATGACCAGTTTTGCCCCGCAAGCCTGGAAGATCATCAAGACCCGGGACACGGCTGGCATATCGGCGTGGATGTATGCCATCACTGCGCTGGGCTTCGCGCTGTGGCTGACTTTCGGCATCATCAAAGGCGAATGGCCCATCATAGTCACCAACGCTGTCTGCCTCGTGCTCGCCACTTTTATCCTGCTGATGAGGGTCCTTCCCAGTTCCAAGAGGGACATGGTGGCGGACGCAATCGATCCTTCGCCTGGCTCCGAGAGGCCTCGCCCGCCCGCGTCCTGAGGCCTGTCTCGTTAGCTTGACCCCCGGCCCTACAGAGTTCGCCCGCGTTGGTGGCGTCTCGCCGGTATGGCGGGGATGTCACGTGCCACAGAAGGTCTGCAGAACGCGCTCGTGCGGCTTGGGTGGTTCCGCGTAATAGGACAGTGTGGGCTGTTCCTCGAACGGCCGTGACACGACTTCCACCAATTGCTCGAAGATTCGGAAGTCATCGTCCTCCACCGCAGCCTTGATCATTGCCTCGACGCGATGGTTGCGAGGAATGAACTTGGGATTGCTGCCGTGCATCGCGGCTTTGCGCGTCGAGGTGGCGCTGCCGTCCCGCGCCAAGCGATTTCGCCAGCGCATCGACCAGGCATCGAAGGGGCCGGGATCCTCAAACAGCCGCCTCGCGGTAGCTTGGGCGCCAGGGATGTCGAGGTCATCTCCTAGCAAGCGGAAGGTGAGCGTGAAATCCGCTCGCCCACGCGCCATCACATCCAACAGATCGTTGGCAAGGTCCAAGTCACCGTCAGCTTCATTCAGCAGCCCAAGCTTTGCCCTGAACCCGCGATGTAAAATAGCTTCGTAGCGAGCGTGAAATTCCCCTAGTGCCTGCTCGGCCTGCGAGATTGACTCACCCTCGCGCTCGCTCAGGAGCGGCAGCAGAGTCTCGGCGAAGCGTGCCAGATTCCAGACTGCCACCCGAGGTTGGTTGCCGTAGGCGTGCGGCCATGTTGATCGATGGAGCTGAACACCGCTTGCGGATCATATGAATCCATGAACGCGCACGGTCCATAGTCAATCGTCTCTCCGGATATCGGCATGTTGTCGGTGTTCATGACGCCGTGGATGAAGCCGAGCAACATCCACCGCGCCACCAGTTCCGCTTGCGCCGCGATCACAGCCTCGAGCAGAGCCAGGTAAGGTCTCGGTTTCCTGGCCGCCTCAGGAAAATGACGCTGGATGGCATAATCGGCAAGGAGCTTCAGCGCTTCTATGTCGTTGCGGGCGGCAAAGTATTGGAAGTGCCGATACGGATATGACTCGCTGCCACCCTGGTCAGCACGGCCCCTGGCAGCCGGCGCTCCCGGTAGACTGGGTCCCCGGTAAGCACCGCCGCAGGGCCTCGAGTGGTCGGTCTGCCGAGCGCAGCCATTGCTTCGCTGACCACGTATTCACGAAGCACCGGACCAAGCGCAGCACGGCCATCGCCGTTGCGCGAAAATCGGGTCGGTCCTGAACCCTTCAGCTGGACATCCCGACGCACTCCGTGCACATCGACGACCTCGCCCAGCAGTGCTGCGCGTCCGTCGCCCAGTTTGGGGACGAAGTTGCCGAATTGGTGGCCAGCGTAGGCTAAGGCTATAGGGTGCAGTCCATCTGGAAAATTCTTCCCGGCAAGCACGGCGATCCCAGCAGGGCTCCCGAGCTGATCGGGATCAAGCCTTAACCCCAGAGCTAAGGGGCTCGTTCAGCCGGATTAGCCTGGGGTTTGAAACCGGGTGGAGAGGGGCACGCGCGAAGAAATGATCCGGTGACTGGGCATAGCTCTGCTGAAAGGGCCAGATCGGGCTCCGCACGGCTGATCCGGCTGTGGATGAAGGCATGAGGTTCTCCTTTGCTGTGGCAGAGGTCGTAACCATGTCGATCACTGCGTCGATGCCGATGTCAACCCGCGGCCGCCGGCTCGCTCCCGGTTCATCCCGCGGCTTTGTTGGCTTTCCCGAACTTCTGCTCCGGTGCTGCCGCCGCACCCGCGCTCCAAACGCCCGCAGCGCGCCCGGCTCGCTAAGGCGTCGTTCCCTGCCCTGTGCTACCGCACGCGCGGCTACAGCATTGGTCTGCTTGGGTTTCAAAGGGGCGGCCTGCATTTCCCTAACCGCCTTCTCGGGTCGCAGGGCACTGCTCCAGTGCTCCTGCTTCACCTTGTGCTTTGATCGGGCCATCTGTGGAGAACCGAATGCCGCCCGCTTCAAATGCATTTCGAATCGCTGAAAGTTTACGAGGGCCAGGCACTCGCCGACCGCTTTCGAAATCTCGTATCGCACCTTCGCTGAGGCCTGACTTCACGGCGAGCCGCACCTGCGGCCAATTCAGCAGACCTCGCGCTATCCGCGATTGCTCCGGCGTCAGATCAGTCACTGAACTCTCGCCATCGAGCCCGACATGCATCGAACGGCCCCAGGCTGCTCCCCAGGATGCGTCTCAGCGCGGCCAACCGCGACGACGGCGACATCACGGCCGCCCATATCTGCGCGAGCCAGGTCTGCCGGTTCCTAACCAGTTCTGAGCCTCTCCGAGGAGGAGGTGTCTGCCGCTGCGAGACGTCGAGCGAGAGGGCTGGGGTTCTACGTCTCGTGCGCATCGGGGGCCCGGAGATGAAAATTGGACGCATTGGCGAATTGGAGGTGGTGGTCATGAGGTCCTCGATCAGGTTCTCCGAACCGAAATCAACCCGATTTGTTCCGGCTCGATGCCCATGACGGCCGCAGCATAAAGAAAAGCCCGAGCGGAAACTGCTTAGCATTCCTCGCTACGCACTTCGACGCCCTCGGCTTCGCCGCGGGGAGAGAAATGAGCCTGGAATATACGTCAAATGTCTATAGTCAGGATCCCGTCCTATGACGCTTGAACCTGATCGCGGCATTGTTCAAAAGCTCGTGAAAGGGACTGGAATCACAGCGCCACAGCGCGGGAGTTCATATCGCTGCTCGGGACGAATTGCGCATCCTCGTCCGAGAGGCGAAAGCGCTGGCGAAGGGTCCAGGCGCCCCGGAACTGCAGCCGGTGAGTTGGCAAACGCCTCGGGCCCTTTAACAGGTCCTTCCCAGACCGGGTGCAAGGAACATTAGCGCCCGGCCCAAGTTCGGCACGTAACGCAATCCGGTCACAAAAATTGACACAGGCCACTTCCCCGAGCATTTTGACCCGTAAGCTTCAGATAATCTGTGATCTGACGGACTCAGATATCGGTGTATTGGAGGGAATTCAATTCCAGAAGCGGGACTTTCAGGCCAATCAGGACATTGTGCGCGAAGGAGATCGTCCCACCCATTCATTTGTCATCCTGGAGGGTCTGGTCGGGTCCACAAAATTGACTGGGGAGGGTAAACGGCAGATCACGTCGGTCTTTGTTCCGGGCGACATTCCTGATCTCCACGGAATGCACCTGTCTGTTTTGGATTGCACCTTCACACCACTCACGCGCGTCAGGGTTGGCTTCATGCGGCATGATGCGCTGCGGGCCATTTGCGACCAACATCCTTCGATAGCGACGGTGTTTTGGCGCTCGACGCTGATCGACGCGGCTATATATCGAGAGTGGGTCACCAACGTTGGAAGGCGCGACGCGTATGCCCGTATGGCGCATATTCTGTGCGAACTCATCGTCCGCCTTCGCTCTATGGGGCTTATCAAGGACCATGTGGCGGAGCTTCCGATTAGGCAGGCGGAACTTGCCGACGCCTTGGGCTTGTCGGCCGTGCACGTGAACCGAACGCTGCAGGATCTTCGAGGCGACGGACTGGTTGTTACCGAGGGCTCCCGATTTCACGCTGTTGACTGGCCTGGCCTCGTTCGAGCCGGAGACTTTGAAACCGGCTACCTTCACCAAAGGAACGCGACGAGCTTGTGAGGGTGGAGGTGGGTTCGATGGCGAGATATTTCTTTGACACCTATGAAAGCGATGCGCTCATCAAAGATGAGACTGGCATCGAATGTGGGGGGATCGAAGCCGCACGAAACGAGGCGCTAGCAGGTCTAATCGACTTGGCTAGAGACTCGCTGAAGGGCGTCGACGGACATCAATTGGCGATTGAAATTCGGGACGAGAATGACAAGAAGCTGGTCAGGCTGAGCCTCTCTCTTCAAATGCTGCTAACGCGCCGTCCTACTGCTCCGACTGCCGAGCGGTGATACGCGACACAGCGGGGGGTCGAGACGTCATTACAGCGAGCAGGTTTTGCGTAAGCCGACCGGTGCTGGCGGCAGTCGCAGCCCAATCAAAAGATGTCAAAACATCTGCTGCAAGCGCACAAGGCTCAAAAGCAGCGAGAAAATCCAAGTGAAGACGCTTCAAAGCAAGCCGGCAGCATGTTGGTAGATGGCACGCCCTATTGCGGTAATCCAGAGCACCAGCTGGGGCGCGTGGCACAGGCAATTCGATTGTCGGATTGATACCAACTACCCTTCACTTATCATTTGAGCTTGCTCGGTCCGATGCCCGGCTTAGTCTGTAAACGGCTCTATCAGTCCGGCCTGCGGACGCTTCAAAATTGACTCTGGTGCTTTATGCGTTCGCGCCTCCGTCGATGGTCAGCGCGGCTCCGGTGACGAACCGCCCCAGAACAGGCATGGAAGTCATGCTTCAAGACCAAACCGATAGCCGAAAAATTCTCCAGTTTGCGGCAGATGAACTTTCCGACGCAACAGATCCACGCCTGATTGCCGCGCTCAGATTGGTCGCCCGCTCCTATCGAGCGCAATCCGTCGAGGCTGCAGATGATCTGGTGGAGCTCACGCTGCGCACCGCCATTCAGGAGGTGGAGGGGCGACCCGAGGAAATCAGTCTGTTCAACTGGCTCAGCGCTATTATGGCGCGATATCGAAAGTGAGAGTGACGGGGGCCGCCGGCCCGCTCCCAACCTGCAGGCACGTCAAATTGCCTTTCCGATGCACCCAGAAGGCGCCGCGTCTTGCTCGTCCAGGCAGGTGGGGCATGCTCGTCGGGAGCGGTGGTTGCAAGAGTGCCGCTGTTTGAGATCCCACTGCCGGATCGTGACCCTTTGCGAGCGCCACCCAATGCTGAAATTGCCCGGCATGATGGAAAACCAAATTTAAGTACTTTCTACTAGGATCGGCCGAGGGTTAGTCCCGGGAAAGGTATTTGGGTCACTTGGCCAGCACTGCATCCAGTCTCAGCCGGTTGAGACACTCGGTATTTTCTTTCGCGAACCTGCCGGCGGCGATCGCTTTTGTGGTGCTTGTGATCTGCGCCATTCTCGCCGACCGCGAAAACAGGATCGTTTCAGACCAATTGGCGCGCGCCGACGTCTTGGCCAAGGTGAACATCATAAGGGCCAAGCTGGAAGGCAACATCAACGGTAACCTCCAGCTTACGCGCGGCCTCGTTTCGGCGATCGTGAGCGAGCCCTATATGGGGCAACAGAGGTTTGCGGCACTGGCAAGCAACCTGTTAGAGCAGGAATCTCAGCTGCGCAACGTCGCCGGCGCGCCTGACCTCGTTATCTCGCTCATGTATCCAATGGCTGGCAACGAAAAGGCCATCGGCCTCGATTACCGCAAGAGCGATGCCCAACGCACCGCCGCCCTCAGGGCGCGCGACCTGCGGGTGCCCGTGCTGGCCGGTCCAGTCGACCTGGCGCAAGGAGGGCAGGGCTTCATCGGCCGCTTTCCGGTGTTCGTGAAGACGGCGGGGGGCGGCGATCGCTTCTGGGGCATCGTCTCGGTCGTCGTTGACGTCGAGCGCCTCTACAAGGCAAGCGGGCTTACCGACGGTGATCTCGACATCGAGATCGCCCTGACCGGCAAGGACGGCCTTGGCGGGACGGGTGATCGCTTCTTCGGTGGCGAGAGTATAACGCGCGCCAACCCAGTGACCGAGACAGTGCATCTGCCGTCCGGTTCCTGGCAGATCGCGGCGATCCCAAAAGGTGGCTGGGCCGCATCGGCGAAGAATCCCTGGACCTTGCGGGCCATCATGGCATTGGCGGGGGCGCTTGTCGTGCTACCCATTCTCGTTGCGGGGCGGCTGTTCGGCGAAAGGCAGAAAAACTTCGCCGAGCTCAGGCGATTGTCCGGTCGCCTTGAACTCGCGCTGGATGCGTCGGGGATCGGTGTCTGGGAGCACAACATCGCTACCAACGAGCTGGTGTGGGACGACCGTGTCAACGAAATATACGGTAAGCCGGCTGACCGGAAGCCGCGCGGCTATGATGACTGGGCGTCAGTGATTCATCCGCACGACATCGAACGGGCGCAGCAGGATTTCGATGCCGCGGCGGCGGTGAAGGGACCCTATTCCTCGCAATACCGGATTGTCCATCCGAATGGCGAGATCCGGCATGTGCGCACGCGCGCGACCTATTTCCAGGAGCGCAACGACACGCCCAGGATGATCGGCGCCGAATGGGACGTGACAAGCGACGTCGTGCTCAACGAAAACCTTGTGCGAGAAAGGCAGTTGTCGGAGCTCAGGAACGCCGAGCTTGAAGTGGCCAAGGCGCGCATCGAACATGTGGCGCTCCACGATTCGCTCACCGGTCTGCCGAACCGCCGCTATCTCGACGACATGCTGGCGACGAGCACGCGTCCGGGAGAACGAACCGCGCTCCTGCATTTGGATCTCGACCGCTTCAAGCAGATCAACGACACGCTCGGGCACGCCGCCGGTGACGCCATGTTGATGCATGCCTCGAAGGTCATCACGGCTAATGCGGGACGAGCTGACTTCGTCGCGCGCATTGGCGGCGACGAGTTCGTGGTCATCTGTGCCAGGCGCGACGACGCCGAGCTCGCCGCACTGGCCGACCGCATCATCGAGGAGATGCGGCAACCCGTCGATTTTCGTGGCCACCAGTGCCGGTTCGGCGTTAGCATCGGCATTGCGACGAATACGGGCGAGGGGCTCGACGCACGGCAGCTCCTGGTCAACGCCGATCTTGCCCTTTACCGGGCGAAGAGCCGGGGCCGAAACCGCTACGAGTTCTTCAATGATGAGCTGCAAAGTGAAATCGTGGAGACCAAGCGGACCGCGGACGAGATCCTGGGTGGCCTCGAGCGCAACGAATTCATCGTTTTCTACCAGCCGCAGTTTGACGCCGGCACGTTGGAAATTGTCGGCGTGGAGGCCCTGGCACGCTGGCAGCACCCGACGCGCGGGATCCTGGGCCCTGACGTCTTTTTGAGGGTAGCGGAGGAGCTGAACGTCGTCGCGCTGATCGACCGAACGGTCCTCAAAAGGGCGTTGGCCGATTTTGAGCGCTGGCAGCTTCAGCACCTCGACATTCCACACGTTTCGGTCAACGTCTCGGCACGCCGGCTTGAGGACAAGGACCTGATCGATGGCCTTCGCAAGCTCAACATCGGCGAAGGCACGGTCTCGTTCGAACTTGTCGAGTCCATCTTCCTCGATGAGAATGACGACCTCGTCGCCTGGAACATCGAGCACATCAAGGACCTCGGTATCGACATTGAGATTGACGACTTTGGCACCGGCTACGCCTCGATCGTCAGTCTGCTCAAGCTTCAGCCGCGCCGACTGAAGATCGACCGCCAGCTGATCACACCCATCACCAGCTCGCTGCCGCAACGGCGTTTGGTGTCATCCATCATCGAAATCGGGAAATCGCTCGGAATCGAGGTGGTGGCCGAAGGCGTCGAGACGATGGAGCATGCGCGCATCTTGAAAGATCTCGGCTGCGACCTGCTGCAGGGCTACGCGCTCGGCCGCCCGATGGACGCCAAGGCTCTAGAACGCTTTGCGCAATCTCGCAAATGGCCGGCCACGGGATAGGTGCTTCTAACGACCTCCGGGCGTCGCTCCGCTGGACGGCAAGTGAGCGTACGGTCAGGGCCTCTAGCTGTGGTGGACTCACGGATGTGGTGGACCCACCGAGCCTCGCGTGATGATTGCGGTCCGCAGGACCAGCCTTTCCGGCGGTTGGATATCGCCTTCCAGGCGACGAATGAGCAGTTCCGCGACGCTATGGCCAAGTGCATAGACCGGCTGGTCGACGACGGTGATCGGCGGAGTTGTGACCCCGGTCCAATCCGCATCGTGAAAGGTGATCAGCGAAACGTCGTCGGGAATCTTCATGCCGCGTCGGCGAATAGTCCGCAGGGTTTCCAGTGCAATGACACTGTCAGGCGAGATTGCCACGGGAAACGAACATCCCTTGTTGGCCAGATTCCGCCCAGCCCGGTTCGGTTGAGGAACCGTCGAATATGCTATCGACTCTCAATTCTTGAGGGACGGCAACGATCTTGTCTATCCATCCTGCGTGAAAACTCGCTGGGCTGAAGCCGCCCGAGGGTGACCTCGCAACGACCTGCGAAAACATAATCAGACCGGACTAATGTCCGAGGCTGCAGCTCAATCACGGGTAAGGCCTGGATGCTCGCCGGGGGCTCTGAGGTCCCCCAACCTGGGAACAAACTGGACCGTCCTACGTTGGGCAGCAAATGGAACAGCTTGGATCAGATTTGGCGGCGATGGCGCAACCTGGCTACTGGTTGGCTATGGTGTTTTTGTTCGCCCCTTACGCAATCGGCGTTTTGTTGCTGATCAGGTCGTGCCACTGCCTTTGACTTATCCGCCGGCGTTGATCTGCAGAGCGCCACGGTGATAGTGCAATGCACGACTGACCGAGTTCGCGCGATCAGTCACGTGTGACGAGCAGTCCGAGGTCTTCTTGCAGAGCTATCCGCACCCGCGCCCCAATTCCAGCCGGCTGGCGACTCCCTGCCGTGAGGATTGGTCGAGCTACCTGTGTCGATCGGCCCTATGCCGTCTGCGCAGGCTCATTGAGGTCGAACTCGATAACCAGTCCTCGATCGATCGCAGCTCTGGCAATAAGCGTTGCCAATTCACGATCAGAAGCGAGGCTTTCGCGGAAAACTGTTCGTATCGCCACCACGGCCGCCGATACTGACAGCGGCCAAGGTTTGCCTCGCCTGCAGTCAATATAGTGCTGAATAAGGTAGTCCAGATCACGGCGCTTTTGGCTCATCGCAGCCTCCATTCCTCGTGAACGTACAAGAACGAGCCCCGGCCGCACTTAGATTTGTTAAAGGCCCCGATTTGTTTTGCTCGAGAACAATTCAGCACAAGGGTGCTTGGCTAAGGAGAAGGTCCATCGTCTGATCGGAAGCTCTCGCCTTGGCTGCTTCCGGTTGTCGCCTTCCTAGGTGGTTGTCGCCCCTACCATTGGGAGCCGCTGCCCTGCTCGTCTCAACTCGTCACCAAACGCGACGGCGCTGACGGCAAGTTTCGGACCGCGTCCTGGAACACAGCGTGGCTCTCTTGGTTTGGTCGCCAACGAATGCCAGTGACGCGAAAGAGAACCTCGATGCCCTCTGCGACGGCCGCAACTGTTTGGAGCGCCTCAGCCAGCACCGGCACCTGTTCATGAACGATGGTCTCGAATCACTGGCAAAAGCTATCGGCCGCGGTAGTGCAATCCTCTTCGTCGGGGCGGGTGTCTCGATCAGCGTTGGGCTTCCGTCTTGGGAAAAACTGATCGAGCAGATGGCAAAAGAACTTGGGATCGATGACGAGTTTTCGATGCGCCGCGACCGATTTCAAACTCTGGCCGAGTACTATCGGATACGGCATGGCAGCATCGGACCACTGCGCAGTTGGATGGACAGAAACTGGTCGGTCGCCAAGGATCGGATAGAAAAATCGGAGTTGCATCGCCTCATCGTGATGCTCAATTTCCCCATCATCTATACCACGAATTACGACCGCAACTTGGAACTGGCGTTCGAAATATACGGTCGACGATACGTCAAGGTGGCCAATGCACGGGATGTAGCTCAAGCCCGCCAGGGGGTTACCCACATCGTCAAGTTCCATGGCGACTTCGACGAGGATTCTTCTCTTGTCCTGACCGAAACGGATTATCTTGACCGGCTTTCCTTTAATTCCCCACTCGATGTGCGGTTTCGTTCCGATGCACTTGGCAGCACGATCCTGTTCATAGGCTATAGCCTCTCCGACCCGAACATCCGGTTGCTGTTGCATCGCCTGTGGCAAACCTGGCATCGATCTGGGTATGAAAAAGATCGCCCTCCTTCTTTCATTTTCATGACCAGCCGAAATCCTGTGGAGGAGGCGGTGCTTGGGCGTTGGGGTATTTCAGTGGTCGTCGGCGAACTCGATGATCCGCAAGCTGCTCTGGTGAATTTCCTCAGTCAATTGGCGGAAGCGGTTGAGCATGAGCCGAAGTTTCACCTGGCGGAGCCTGGTGGAACAATGCCGGCCGGGCGCACAAATGGAACGTCCGGCTCGGAGGGAGGTTAGGCGGGCCTCTCGAAGGAGCCCGCTAGATGGCAGAGAATTCCGTCCGAAATTTCAACATCAATTTCGGTCCCCAGCATCCTGCGGCGCACGGCGTGCTACGCTTGGTTCTCGAGCTCGACGGCGAGGTCGTCGATCGTGTCGACCCTCATATCGGCCTGCTTCATCGCGGCACCGAGAAACTGATCGAAACCAAGACTTATCTCCAGGCGCTGCCATATTTCGATCGTCTCGATTACGTGGCACCGATGAGCCAGGAACATGCCTGGTGCCTTGCAATCGAGAAACTGAT
The DNA here is from genome assembly GCF_000230995.2 of Mesorhizobium australicum WSM2073. Classification (NCBI taxonomy): domain Bacteria; kingdom Pseudomonadati; phylum Pseudomonadota; class Alphaproteobacteria; order Hyphomicrobiales; family Phyllobacteriaceae; genus Mesorhizobium; species Mesorhizobium australicum. Next base: position 2,948,018 of record NC_019973.1, read on the forward strand.
GGGCCTAGCCGTGCCGCGGCGTGGCCAGCTGATCAGGGTCCTGTTCAGCGAGATTTCGCGGATACTTTCTCATCTGCTCAATGTCACCACCCAAGCCATGGACGTGGGAGCACTGACCCCGCCCTTGTGGGGGTTTGTCGAACGCGAGAAACTGATGGTCTTCTACGAGCGGGCCAGCGGCTCTCGGATGCATGCCGCTTATTTTCGTCCAGGCGGCGTGCATCAGGATCTGCCGCCAGACTTGATAACAGACGTCGGCAATTGGATCGACCCGTTCCGCAAAACCGTGGATGACCTGGACAGGCTGCTGACGGACAACCGCATCTTCAAACTTCGCAACGTTGACATCGGTCAGATCTCGCAAAGTGACGCCTGGGCGTGGGGTTTTTCAGGCGTGATGGTGCGGGGATCAGGTGCCGCCTGGGACTTGCGGAAGTCCCAGCCATACGAGTGCTATGCCGAGATGGACTTCGATATACCCGTCGGCAGGAACGGCGATTGTTTCGACCGCTACCTGGTGCGCATGGAGGAGATGCGCCAGTCGGCCAAGATCATGCGGCAATGTATAGACCTGCTCGCAAGCGAAGGACCTGGGCCGGTTTCCAATAACGACGGCAAGGTCGTCCCGCCCAGACGTGCGGCCATGAAGCGTTCGATGGAGGCTTTGATCCATCATTTCAAGCTCTATACGGAGGGCTTTCGTGTGCCGGCCGGCGAGGTTTACGCGGCGGTGGAAGCGCCGAAGGGGGAGTTTGGCGTCTACCTCGTGGCCGACGGCACGAACAAGCCTTACCGATGCAAGCTGCGTCCTCCGAGCTTCGCTCATCTGCAGGCAATGGACCTGCTCTGCCGTGGCCATATGTTGGCCGATGTCACGGCCATTCTAGGTTCACTGGACATTGTCTTGGGCGACGTGGATCGATAGCCCTGCGGATCCGCCAGCCCAGCCGATGGCGATAGGTTTTCAGCAATGATGCCGGCGGTATCCTCAAGCTGGCCGCCGGATGTCTTTATTGCTCTTGAATTGCGCCGACCATGGCGGGCTTAGCCCGCGACGGCATGATGATGGTGTGCGTCACGCATGAAATGGGATTTGCTCGCGCGGTGGCCGACCGCATGACCTTCATGGATGCCGGCCAGATCGTCGAGGAAGGCAAGCCCGACAGCTTCTTCGGGAGCCCGAGCATGCCCGGACCAAGCCGTTTCTCAGCCAGATTTTGAAGCAACTGACGCGAATTTTGCTAAGCCGCAGCCGGCGAGTTAGTGTGTCCGAGACACACTCTCATTTTTATGCTTTCCCTGGACATTCGCAGGGCGGCACAGCATTCATTGCTGTCGCATGTGAGGGTGAATTGGAAATCGATGGCCTCGAGGCTCTGATAGACGTGCCCAACGCGGCAGCGGTGGAGCACGCGCGAGAGCTGTTAACACGGCTAAGGAGAGGTCAGACGCTGCAACCGACACGATCGATCAGTTTCTGCTCGATCTGATGACGTTGAACTTTGTCGTCGAGTCCTGCCACCCGCAATTCCATGCGCCGGTCCGGAAAATGGCGCGAATTTGAGTGACAATGCTCAAGTTACTATGCGGAGCTCCCGCCTGAGAGCGCCCGCTGCGCCCGGCAACAGTTTCGACTTGCCGCTATCCAGCAGGAACTTGCCGACACGATGGGGATGTCGCTCGTCCACATGACCCGGACGCTTGACCCATTAATACGGGGATGTCACCCTCGGCGATTGAACTGCCCGAAGAGCGGGCGACCGATGCCGGGCTGGGGAGCGGGGCAACGTCGGTCGCCGTCAAGGACAGAGACCATTGATTCAGCAAACTGCGTTGCGATTGGTCCTTGGAGAAAAAGAGGCGATTCGCACAGGAATAGCAACTGGACCCAAGTGCACGTTTGAACGGAGCGAGCTCGTCTCGTCTGTTACCTGCGTGGGTTGTTTCAGGGCCGCGCGTCGGACACTGTTTAACCGAATTGCCGCCTGTCGACGGACTTCTGCACGTCGAAAGATATGAGCTTGCGCGGTGATTGGCGCGGCCTAAGAAACGAGGGCCATGCTGACCGAGCATGAAATCAGTGAACCAAGGCGGGTCGTCAGTAAGGGCAGATCCGCACGCGTTCCAACACCCGGTGGTGATGGTGCCAGTGCCTCAACAGCTTGACCCGGCAACGGCGGTAGTGATGCCTGGAGTAGCGGTGCGGATACCGTACCATATAACCAGGATAGTCACTGTAGTACCGCGGGCCGTAATAACGGCCGCCATAGTCGTAGAACGGAGCCCCGTAGAACGCGCCGCCCGAAAATGGGCCGAAGCCACCGAACGGGCCAACGCCGAGGCCAGGCAATCCCCATGCATCCGCCGGGGCGACCGTGGCGGCCGCGGAGGCAACAGCGATCAATGAGGCAAGTAGCAGCTTTTTCATGGCAACCTCCTAAAGGCTGATTAACTGCTAAACGACCGCAGGAGGCCTGAGTTCCCGATCGCTAATGTTCGCTGGGTTCGCTCGAGCCCATCGGCTGGCTTGCCGCACCGAGGACGCAAATAGTTCCCCAGGCGGCGTTTGTCGGACGGTGGGCGACCGGGCGCGCAGCCTGTCGGTCGATCATCACCATCGGCGTGCGTCCATCCGTTGCCGGAGGCTGAGCGCCTGCAGGTGAAGGCTGAACCAGACATGCCGAGTCGTGAGTGGATCGGTTCCGATACGTTCGGAGCGCTGTCTTTCGCCGCGCCGAGGTGGACTTGAGCTTTCACCACGCCGACCAGACAGGCTCGAAGGCATGGTCGCCAGGCGTCCCACCAGCGCGTATCGCAGTGGGCCAACGATGAACCGCCGGATGATCAAGATGGACATCATCCGCGTGCAGGGCGAGTCCGGCAAGCGTGCCATGGTGCTCGTGGCCATGGACTGCTGCGCCGGTGGCGTCTTCGTCGCTTTTCCAGGCTGACAAACAAAGCGCTTGCAGGAGCCTTGCATGGAAAGCTCGGCAGTGCAGCCCTTGTCGGTCCTGTGAAGGTCCTGAACCGCGAAGAAATGCTGCTCGATGCAAGGCTTGGACGACCAGTAGAGACACTGCGGTTCGGCCAACGGCCTACGCCGGCGCAAGCAGCGACCTTGTGATGAGCGTTAAGCTCGCCTCATAGACGCAGCCCCCGGTGTTGTCGCGGACCATACCGCAAAATCGTTGAGGTCTGCCGGTAGCGGATGGTCTGCCACTATTGCAGGCAGAAGCCGCTATCGCTTCCTCGCGCATGTCGCACGGGCTCATGTCGACGCCCAGATCGTCGCGGGTGATCTGTCCATTCTCAATCGTGTCGAAGAAGTACAGCGTCATAGCGTTGGTGAACCCGCCGGATTGGGCTTGGTTCCATCATGGTTTTGTCCGGCACTTACCGCTCGTATCGCCGTCTGCTAAGATTGTCGCGTTTCTGGCGGCCCGGTATTCCGATTCCCAAGGCAGCACCTCGAAGTCGGGCTGGTATCTAGACGCTCTGTAAACGTCCTGCGATAGGTAACTGCACCCGGTTCCCTCTCTCACGCAGACAAATGCTGGGACGCCTGGGCACCGGTAAAGGCCAATCGTGTGCGAAACGAAACTCTTCATAGTTGTAGGCTTTTCATAGCATGCGATGCGTTGAACGGCATCAAAGAACCGAACGACCTCGGTGCGCGCCTGGTCTGTGTCATGGCCGCGTTCAATAGCGACTGACAACAGATGCTTAGCCGTTTCGTCCCAAAGAAGGGCCGCTTCATCGTTCGGAAGCCGAGCTATTGCGTCCGCGACGACTTTCACGGAGGAAAGCTCTCGGCTGACGGGAAAGGCTGACACTGACATGGGCTGAACCCTTCGAGTCTGTTACACCCGCGGGGCGTATTTCAGGTGGCGGGAACAGGCTAAAACAACAGCCTCTGCCAGAATACTTCAGCTCGACAACTATCCACCGCTTTCATCAGCCCCATGCCAATTCGCCGCCTCCTCGTGCTCAAGGAACCCGCCGGGCTGGCACCGGATGCATGCAGCGGCCGCTGACCCAATCGGTCCAGCCGTCGGTAGGCGAGCCCGTGCGCGGCGAAGGCTTCGCACACGTCCACGGGCCCCTGGGCGACTACGGCGCGCGTTTGTGAGTCCTGGATCGGGGCGGTCGATCTCTTGTTTAGCGGGTTGAAGGTCCTACCCGCGCGGTTTGTAGCGCTACGGGAGCGGGTGCTTGGCCTTACCGAGGCGAGGAGGGAGAGACTTACGATTTCACGCAACCAAGTCAGTTTGCCAGCATTGATATCTGGAAACGCCGGAGGAGGCTTGTGCTACATCATAGCGTGCCCCGGGAATTTGAGATCGGTGACGAGGTCGCGTTGACAGGCACCGTCACCTCGATACTGCCTAGCGGACGGGCCCTAGTAAGCATTCCGTCCTATGAGCAACCCTATTCGGTTGACCCGCCACCCAAAACCCGCGCTGGAGATGAGGTCATTCTCGTCGGCGACATCATCCGCGTCGATCACAAAGCCGACAAGTTGACAGTGCGGATTGATTGCGGGGGTATAATCACTGTCGGACACTCTGCGATCATCAGGTTGAGAAGGCACCGTCGGCCCTTGTCACGCTGACGCCCACAAGCTGCAAAGTGCAGCACGATGAGGTGGATTTGCTCGAGCGCCATGCCGCGGTAAGGTATCGCCCAGCTTGAGGCCGACTTTCCATGGCCGGCAGTGGCCTGTGGCGGGTTCGCAGGTGGCCGCAGTCTGCAAGCGCTAACTTTGTTCGTTGGGCTCACCAGCTTGTGCGGTACCCGCGTCCGAAACGGAGCCTCGCCGCGGTTCGCCTGTTGGTGAAAGACGGCCCTGCTCACGGCCTATTTGTTTGCCGAATTTATACGCCAGACAGAGGGCACCGAATTGAACGAGTAAGCGTATCATGGAGGTCTCCTTTCTGGCCATCAAACCAACCCTGTGCGTTTAGGTTCCAGTTCTTTGCTGGAGGCTGAGTGCTGAGGCGCAGGGCAACGAGTTCGGTGGGTTGTGCGAGAGGAAGTCGACGACGGCCCGGCGCTCGCGGGGGGTCGAAACGACGGGTGAAGTTCCAGGTCGCGCGTGGTCACGTCAATGTTCATAGCCCTGGGCTCCGTGCTCGCTCCAGGAGCGACAATCCCGCACTTTTGCCAATCGCGTTCTTGGCCACGTATCGGGCGCGCTTTGCGGCCGTCGCTCAACCCGGTGAAGCCTCACCCAAGGGTCGCTGGCTTCCGTGTTCAAAAGAGTAGGTGTGAGTGAATTCGGCACCCAGAAGAAAAATCAGCGACGAGTAGTAGATCCAGAGCAGCACAATGATTAACGCGCTGGCGGCTCCGAATGAAGATCCTATGGCGCTGCTACCCAGGTACAAGCCGATCAGGCTCTTGCCGACCGTGAACAGCGCGGCTGTCACAAACGCTCCGAACCACACGTCGCGCCATTCCAGATGGCGGTCCGGAAGAACCTTGTAGATGGTGGCGAAGAGCACTGCTATCAGCAGGTAGGAAATCAAGATATTCAGCCCTTCGATCAAGATGGATCCGAACGGCAAAAGCCGATTGATCGTGTCCCCTAGCGCGGTAATGGCGGCGCTCACAGCAAGAGAAACGATCAGCAGGAAACCGAGGGCGATCACCAGTCCCAAGCTGGCCGTCCGGGCACGAATGAATCGAGGGATCGAGCCTCCCCGGGGTTTTGCTTTCCAGATCTCATTCAAGGCCGTCTGCATCTCACCGAACACGCCCGATGCTGTCAGCAATAACGTCACCAGGCCCACAATGGTAGCGATGGCACCAGACGATGGGTTGGATGCACTTTGCAGTGCGCTTTGTATGACATCCGCGCCTTGACTGCCCATCAGGCCTGTCAGTTGTCCCGCGACGGCGTTGCGCGCTGCGCCCTGTCCAAATACCAAGCCTGCTATAGCCACCACCAGCAACAGAATGGGTCCCAGAGAGGTCACCGCGAAGAACGCCATTGCGGCGCCATGGCTGAAAGCGCTGTCGCCGATGAAGCCGGCCACGCTCGATTTCGTAATTCGCCAAGCCTTGTCCAGCATCTCTTTTTCCCGCTACCGATTACGAAACCTAAGTGGTCAGAAGTTGCGCCCCGCGCGGTGACCCTCTCAGGCCCGATCACCTGTGGATTTTGTTCCGTGGCGGCGCGAAGGTCAGATGGTCAACCGCCATCGCTGTCCAACAAGAAGATCGGTTGATTGTTCCTGTCGAGTTAGTGCGGGTTCAATGGCGCTGGACAACCCCATGCAGGGCGTCACGCCGAGGCGGTCCGCCGGAGTGATACGGCAAGGCGTAGCGGCCGGGCTCCGACATTTTACCGGTTTGGACTCCGACAAGATCAGGATGCGAGCCACCAGTTTGGAAACGCGAACACTCCCCGAGCCGTGAGGTCTGAGAACTGACAGAATTTCGGTGGTGACGAGCAAGACGATACCGATCGCTGCTAGAGCCATGATCAAGATCATCGCGGCCTCGAAACTTCCTCCGACCCGGCCTATGTGGTCCATCATATTGAGGCTCCGCTACGGCGGCCTATTTTCCGTTTGCGAACAAAGACGGAAAGCTGCTCCAGCGGAATCACCAATGTTAGCGCATCCGAAAAATCGGGCCGCACACGACTTGGCGCTCGCCACCGCGATTCTGCCGATCTCTTCGGAAGGCCGCTTCCGCGACACTGTGGGCAGGTCATCGTGGAGCCGTCGCACTGGCCCTGGTGGACGCCGTGAGGGCAGCATTGCCGGCACTTGCCACCTGCCCGCCGATCGGAGAGGCAAGAATGCAAGCAGGAGGAATTCGTTTCGGCTAATTCACGCTCCGCCACCGCCGTTGAGAGGGTTGGAAGCGGATCTGTGTAGGCGGTGGCCTTCACATGCTGCAAGAGAAACACGACTGGGGACATAGCGGGTCGGTGTCACAGCCGACGAGCTGCACGCCCTGGGCTTGCCGCACCTCAAGCCCCGGGTTCGTCGGTGTCGGTGCCTATGTCAGTTCATAGTAGAAATCGCAGATCAGGTCCGCCACCTTGACGGCTTCAAAGTCCGTCATATGGGCGGTTGTCTCGATGGCGACCGTTTCAATGTCATCCTGGTCGGCGGCAAGAAGGTCCAAAATCCTCGCGAACTTGAACTTGAGCTCGCGGTCGCCCTCGAATTCATCGAGCGTGACATGCAAAACATTTAAGTTTGCATGGATCAATCGTGTTTGGATGGGATCGGAAGAAGCGGCTAGCGTGCGAACTGCCGCGAAAAAATGCTCGCGCGCATTGGCGTATTTGTCGTCCATATTGTCAAACCTTATGATCAGTCGATGCGCCCTGGACGTGGGCGGGAAGGTCGGCTTAAGCCTTGGCTCAAACTGAGTCAAATGTGGCGCACGGTGGGCACGTGACCGGCAAACGCCGGTGCCGGCCGCGCATGCTCGAACGAGGCCGGCTACCGGTCCACAGCATTTCCCGATGATGTCCCGCTGTCGCCCAACCATTCCGGACGGCGGCGACCGAGTAGTAGAGCCCTACTGTGCCGACGGAACGGGTGGCGGCTTCGTGTGTTCTTACTGACGGCTGACAAGGAGCAATGTCATGGCGGCACCCCGCGCGGTTTGGAATGGCTTCCTGAAGATCGGGTCGGTTTCGTGCGGCGTAAAGATTGTCGGTGCAACCAGCGAGGCCTCCAAGATCCATTTCAAGATTTTGAACCGCCAAGATGGGCTGCCCGTCAAAAGCGCGTATGTCGACGAAGAGACTGGCGACATCGTGGACGGCGAGGACCAGGTCAAGGGTTACGAGGTGGACAAGGACCATTTCATCAAGGTCGAGCCGGATGAGATCAAGAAACTAAAGCTGACATCGGCCCACACGCTTGAGGTGGATGCATTTGTCGCAATTGAGGACGTCGACACACGATATCTGGAAAAGCCCTATTATTTGATCCCGGCGGACGGCGCCTCGCTCGAGGCCTTTTCGGTTCTTCGTGACGCGATGGCGAACAAGCGCGTGGCCGCACGCTCCTGCGTGGTGCTCTATCAGCGCGGGCGCGAGGTGCTGATCCAGCCCTTCCAGAAGGGCATGCTGCTGACCGAGCTGCGCACTCACAACGAGATGACGTCGGAAAAGACCGTGTTCAATGGCTTGGAAAATCCCAAATACGATGAAGACCTTCTTGAGATAGCCGGGCTGTTGATCGACAAGAAAGTCACCAAGTTCGATCCGTCGAAGTTCGAAGACACATATGAGGACGCGTTGATCGCCATGATCGACGCTAGGCGCAAGGGCAAAGCGCCGCCCAGGCCCGCGCCCGCGCCAAAAGAGAACGTCATCGACCTGGCCTCGGTGCTTCGCAAGAGCCTTGCCAAGGAAGGCATCAAGGGCGGCACCAAATCAAAGGGCCGAAAGTCGGCATAGTGATGGTGCGTAGTCGCGCGTACCCGGTATCAGCTCTGTTTCCGTACGAAACCCGCAGGCGACAGATGGATCCGGGTTTGCCGCCGGCGGTGTCTTGTTCGGCCGCCTCTCTTGGTGGAGACTGTGCGGCTCAAAGCTCGTGTCAGGGCGGCGCCTATTCCATGTCTGGGACATCCGCCGATGACAAAGAGGGCTGTGGCGGCCGTCGTCGCCTAATACACGGTCCGCGTCTCGGGTCCAGGCAATCACGCCGACATGCTTCGAGGCGAGCGTTTTGGCGCTCCTGATCGCCCGCTTCTCGCTTTGCTGATCAGTCTGGCCATCACCCGTGAACAGTTCTCCATCTTGGCTGCGGTCGATGCCACGACAATGATGAGTTTCGGGTTGTTCTGAGAAGGCGGATCGCAGTGGGACACCCGGCACAGTCCCAACTTTCGAGCGCGAACATCTCAGCTGCTGTCGCTGCGGAGATGCGCGCTGCCGCAAGCTCATTGGCGGCCTCGATGGCGCGCTGCTCCTCTTTTGAGGAAGCTCCTTCGATCTCCAGCTGAACCTCATCGTTCGGCGCCTGTCGCCAGCGGGCCAATGTAAACGAAATGAGAACAAAGAGTCGGGCACGGCCTTGACGGGGTAGGAATATGTTCCTTATTCGTGGAATAGATGAGCAGCAGAGCTTGTGCCAAGGCGCCAAACGCGGTCGGGCGACGGCCAGGCTGCCCGGCCGATCTGACCGGAAAGATCCACCCGCCGCGAACCAAGAGGATGTACAAAATGCACGACCTGATCGCCTTCTTCCAAACGAATGCAGCATTGGTCATCGGCAACCCGATAACGTTTGCCACCTTCTCAGTGCTGTTCGGGAGCGGAGGATTCATCGCAGGGCGCTACTTTCTGACCGAGCGCATCGCGAACTTGGAAAGCCGGATCATAAGGCGCGATGGAGAAATCGCAGCGCTGAAAACTGGAGGTAGGAAAAAGGCTGAAGAGCCGTCGCTCATCCCAATAATCGGCACGTCGGTGATTGAGAGCAATGCAACGCCGCTGCTGGGAAAATGGCCGGACCGGCGCCAATCAGGGAAACTGTCAGCGCCGCCACGGCAACGTCGTGCCTAACAATCTGGCTGATTAGGACCCGTTTAGATCAACGTTCAACCAGCGAGAAACCATGTCTCGCTTCGTGAGACAGCCCGCCGCCGTTCCGCCGCAATGCCGCAGCACTTGGCGCGGTCGGCCCTCGCGGCCTCAAGGAGGTTCCTCAGATGAGACTCAACAAAGCGGTTTTGGCTGTCCTGATGACGGCAGCTCTGGCAGGCTGCGAAACGCAGACGGAGGGCCAGCAGCGGGCAACTACGGGCGCTCTGCTTGGCGGCGCCGGCGGCGCCCTGGTCGGCCAGGCTATTGGCGGCAACACGAAGAGCACCGTGATCGGCGCGGCCGGCGGCGCGTTGCTAGGAGCAGTGGTCGGCTCCGCCACCACCCCGCAGCGTCGTGAGGATCAGCTCTGCCGGTACCAGGACCGCTACGGCCGAATTTATACCGCGCCGTGCGATGACCGGTACTATAACGGCAATTATTGAGAAGGCGCGGTAGGCTCGCTCGATGGTATGTTAATGCGCCACGCATCTGTGGCGCATGAACAGAGACACCGCTGTGCCTGTACAGGAGGGGCACATGCGAGGCGGTTGACTGGGTATCTGGTCGGGATTTGCTTGGCCATTGTGAGCCAATCAGGTCCTGGGCCAATGCGATGTTACGATTTGCGCAAGGGCCAGATCGAACTGAATCGGGACAACTCCGACGTCGGACGCCGGCCCGAGACCGTTCAGCGCCCGTCCCCGCCAGGTGAGGTCAGCAGCCAGGTGTTCGGCAAGCCATGGCGAAGGATTTCGAGGTGATGCCGGCTCCCGCTTCCTGGCAGGCCGACGGGTTTATGACAAAGTCCGTACCTGCTCGATGGCCTGGCGCAGACGTCGGATTCCCGCTTCGCTGTCGGCCTTGTTGCAGGCGGCATAGCCAAGCACGAGGCCATTCCCGGAGGATGACCAGTAATATTTCGAAAGCGGCGATGCGTTGACACCGAGTTTGTCGGCGCATTGCACGACCGCCCGATCGTCGCAACTTCCGTGAAGCGAAGCAACGACCTGGATTCCGGCTTCCGCCGCCGAAAGGGTCATGTGATCGGCCAGTTCGGTCTGGCACAATTCGTAGAAAAGCTTGCGGCGCTCGGCGTAGATGCGCCGCATGCGCTTCAGATGGCGGGTCATGTGGCCTTCATCGATGAAATCGGCCAGTGCTGCCTGCAGCAGGAGGGGCGCGAACTGCCCAGTGGTGCTCAGCGCATGCGGAATGCCCTCGCACAAGGCGGCGGGCAGGACCATGAACCCCAGCCTGAGCGCCGGAAACAGCAACTTGGCAAACGTACCGACATAGATGACCCGGTCCGCGCAATCCATGCTCTGTATGGCGGGCACCGGCCTTCCTTGAAATCTGTACTCACCGTCGAAATCATCTTCAATGATCCAGGAATTGTTGCGCTCGGCGATTTCGAACAGCCGCAGCCGCTGGTCCATGCGCATCGTGATTCCCAAGGGGTGCTGGCAGGCGGGCGTCACATAGATCAGGCGCGGTGAAATCTCGGGCTGGCTCATTTGCCATCCATCGCGGTCGACAACAAGCGGCACAATGTTGGCGCCAGCGACGGTGAAGGTTGCCTTGGCCGCGTAGTAGCCCGGTTCCTCCAGCCAGACTGTGTCGCCCGGATCGAGCAGCAGACGCGCCAGCAGATCGAACGCCGCCTGCGCCCCCGTCGTTACGACGATCTGTTCGGGAGAACATCGCACCCCTCTGGCCGAGGTCAGGTAGCCGGCAATCGCCTCCTTGAGCGCCGGCAGGCCGGTCACATGATAGGTGCCGAACAACATGTCGGCGCCAAACGTTGCCCGGCGTGCGAGCAGCCTACCCCAGACGCCAAACGGGAAGTTTTGTGGGTCCGGCATGCCCGGATGAAAGGCGAAGCGCCCTGGCGCTCCATGATGGAAGGGTTGCTGCATCAGGCTCTCGCCGCGCCTCGAAAGCGGGCGGCGGATCGCTACGGCCGTGGGTTTGCCACCTTGATCGGTCGAGTTCACGGGCAGGTCGATGACCACCGGTCGCGCGCCCTGCCGGTTCGTAAGATAACCTTCCGTCGCCAGTTGGTCATACGCAGCCACGATAGTGTTGCGGGCGAGGCCCAGATCCTCAGCCAGCGCGCGCGTCGACGGCAATTCCGATCCCGGTGCCAGACGACGCTCACGGATCATCGCGGCAATCTGCCTGTAGAGCTGGCGATGAATCGGTTCATCCACAGCCCGATTGATCATCAGCGCGTCCATCGGAAAGCCTTGGCGCTTACGCCTCGATAGCTGCATGGGAAAAGCCTCGCGGGATGAGAGCGGATCGAGCTTAGACGAGCGCCGCGCGAAGTGAAACTGGCACCTTCACTTCTCACCGAACTGGCTCTCGCGATGGAGACAGATCGGCGCTTAAATGAAAGGAAGAGGGAACAACGGGCCCAGACACCACGAGCCGACGCCTTCATCGACCTGATTGGTTTTGATGAGGCACCGCCAGCAAATGGCCCGGCCTGTCCGATGAGGAACGATGATGGCTGTCTGCATAGGCATAAATCCGATTACCTGGAGCAATGACGATGTGCCCGAGCTGGGCGGAGATACCCCACTCGAGGTCTGCCTTTCCGAAACGGCCGAAGCCGGCTACGCGGGAACGGAACTCGGCGGCAAGTTCCCGCGTGCCAGCAAGGACCTCGCCGTGGCTCTCGCGACCCATGGTCTTAGACTGGTCTCCGGCTGGTACGATGGCCGGATCTGCGAAAAGGAGGTCGAGGAGGAGTTCGACGCCATCCTGCCGCATCTGACGCTGCTGCGCGACCTCGGCGCCAAGCACGTCGTCTACGCCGATACGTCGCGTGGCCGCCATGGCGCCATTCACGATCCGATCTCGCAGCGTCCCAAGCTCGCCGACGACGAGTGGAGATCCTACGGCAAGAAGATAACGCGACTGGCTGAACGGGTCGCCGATTTTGGCGTTGGCATGGCCTTTCACCACCACATGGGGACAATCGTCGAGACGGATCACGAGATCGGCAGGCTGATGGCCGGTTCAGGGCAAGCCGTTGGCCTCCTCTATGACACCGGCCATTGCCTGTTTTCCGGCGGCGATCCCGAGACGTTGCTGCGGCGTCACATCGGCCGCGTCGTTCACGTGCATTGCAAGGATGTGCGGCCCGATGTGCTGAAGCGCGCTCGCGCCCTGGATATGAGTTTCATGGGCGCGGTGATGGAAGGCATCTTCACTGTGCCCGGCGATGGGGCAATCGACTATTCGACGCTTTTGCGGGTGCTGGCTGACAATGGCTATGCCGGCTGGCTGGTTGTCGAGGCCGAACAGGATCCGAGTAAGGCCCATCCCCTTACCTATGCAAGGATGGGCTATCGCAACCTGCACGACCTGGCCCTCAGAGTCGGTTTCCAGGTCGAGGAACGGGAGAACTGATACGCTTAGGGCGCGCTGGGGAGCGGCAATGAGTTCTGTCCTGTACCAAAGTGTGGTCAAGAACTACGGCGCGCTGAACGTCTTGCGCTCGCTTGACCTCGCAGTCCCCGACCACATGTTCCTGGCGCTGCTCGGTCCTTCGGGTTGCGGCAAGACGACGGCGTTGCGCATCCTTGCCGGTCTCGACATGCCGAGCGCCGGCAAGCTCTTCATCGGCGAGCGTGACGTGACCCGGCTGCAGCCGCGCGACCGCGACATCGCCATGGTCTTCCAGAGCTATGCGCTCTATCCGCAGATGACCGTCGGTGAGAACATCGGCTATCCCCTTTGGATTCGCGGCATGCCGGATGCCTCGCGCCGCGCCAAGGTCGACGAAGTCGCCGCGGTCCTCGAGATCGGCCACCTGCTCGATCGCCGGCCGCGCCAGCTTTCGGGCGGGCAGAGGCAGCGCGTGGCGCTTGCGCGCGCCATTGTTCGCGATCCGGCCGCTTTCCTGATGGACGAGCCGCTGTCGAACCTTGACGCACGCCTGCGCCTGACCATGCGCGGCGAGATCAAGCGGCTTTGCCAGCGGCTTGGCGCAACAACCCTCTACGTCACGCACGATCAGGTCGAGGCCTTGACCATGGCCGACTTCGTCGCGGTCATGCACGCCGGTGAACTGCAGCAGATGGCGCCGCCGGCCGATATCTACGACCGCCCGGCCAACCGTTTCGTTGCCACCTTCGTCGGCAACCCGCCGATGAACATTCTGCCGGTCGCGCTTGCTGAACAATGCATCGCAGTCGGCGGAGCAATGGTTCCGATACAGGTGCCCCGGCTGGCGACATGCCGCGCTGCCCGCGCGGTCGAGATCGGGCTGCGGCCCGAAGACATGAGTGTTGCAGCACCCGGCACGCGGGCCACGTTGCCCGGCGAGATCTATGTCGTCGAACCGATGGGCAACGAGACCTTGGTCAATGTCCGCATCGGCAGCGTCAATGTCTCGGTTCGTGCCGGCCGCGACTTCAGGGGGAAGGTGGGCGCCAACATCGGGCTCACTTTCGATGTGTCGAATGCATGCTTCTTCAATTCCGCCGGCCTGACGGTCGTCCACAGGGTCAACAGTGATGGAGAGTGAAATGACGCAGTCCAGCATTAGCAGACTTACTCGCCGTACCGTGCTCAAGGGGGGAATTGGCCTTGCACTTGCCACGACGGCCCTTACCGCACTGGGCCTGCCTGTCCCGGCGAGCGCCGCCGGGAAGAAGGTGATCATTGGGGCCTTCGCCGATGGCGGCCTGACGCCGTTCAAACAGAAGATCATCCCACTGGCCAAGGATGCCGGCTTCGACATTGAATTCCTCGAGGATGAATATGGCGTAACGCTGGAGAAGTGGTTCGCCGACGCCAAGAACAGCGCCGGCCAGTACGACCTCTATCTTCTCGATGATCCATGGGTGCCGCAGTTCGGCGCCGCCAATGTGCTCGAGGATCTTGGAGCGGCCGGCATCGATGGCGGCGACAAGGACTGGATCGGCTCGATGATCGACATGGGCTACTGGCCGCCTCAGAAAGGCCCGCGCGTGAAGGGTTTTGAAACCGCCGCGCCGGCGCTCATCTGCGTGCCGTTCGTCGGTGATCTGCAGACGCTGACTTACCGCAACGATGTCTACACAGGCGGCGCGCCGAAAACCTGGGACGAGGTCATCGCAAAGGGCAAGGAAGGCGTGGCGGCGGGCAAAATCAAATATCCGGTCGTCTTCCGTGGCGTTTCCGGCAATCCGATCGTGACCAGTTGGTACCCGGTCTTCCTGTCGTTCGGTGGTTCCTTCTTCGACGACAAATGGAACCCGGTCTTCAATTCCGCCGAAGGCAAAGCCTCGGCCGAATTCTTCGTCGGCACCATGAAGCAAAACGCGCCGAGCGGCGTCGTCGAGTTCGACTCGGACCAGGAAGGCGCGGCGATCCTCGGCGGCGAAGCAGGTGCTATCATCCAATATTCCGGCAATGCGCTGAAGGCCGACGATCCGACGCAGACAAAGGTGGCTGGCAAGCTCGACTTCGGAGTCGTGCCGAAGCAGACTGCGGCGATTGCCCAGATGGGTATCTTCATTGCCGGCATTCCGAAATCGGCGCCCAACAAGGCCAACTCGGTCGAGTTCCTGAAATGGTATGTCAGCGCCGGCGTCCAGGCCAAGCTGTCGGAAGCAGGCTCCATCCCGGTCAAACGGAGCGCCTTCGGCGTCGCCAAGCCCGGCAACCGGCTGATCCCCGTCGCCTTGCAGCAGCTCGACGCTGGCGCGCTGCCGAGGCCGCGCACGCCAGATTGGGCCAAGGTTGAGGAACTGCTCGGCATCGAGCTCAACAAGGCGCTCCAGGCTGGCTCGGGTGGTGGGGCCGCATTGGACACCGCCGCCAAGCAGGTCAAGGATTACCTGTCTTCGGTCGGCTATTACTGATGCCAAACGGCGGGACGCAGAATCGCAAATACCGTCTGCAGGGGGCGGGGCTCGACCTCGCCCTCCCTTATCTCATGCTGGCGCCAGGCCTGCTGGTCGTGCTCGGCGTGCTCGTCTATCCCTTGTGGGACGGCCTGCGCGCCAGCACCAAGGCCTATCGTTATGGCTCGGTAGTCGCCGATGTCGGCATGGGGAACTACATCAAACTGTGGAGCGATCCCCAGTTTTTGAATTCGCTGTTGGTGACGGTTAAATTCGTCGCCCTGTCGGTCACCTTCGAGGCAATTCTGGGCTTTGCCCTGGCGCTGTTTTGCCTGCGCGAATTTCGCGGCATCCGCCTGCTGAGAACCATCTTGATCATCCCGATGGTGATAACGCCGGTCGTGGTCGCCATCGTCTTCCGGCTGATCTATGCCAGCGACGCGGGCATGCTGACGGCAGTCTCCGAGTGGATGGGCGGCGGCCAGGTGCAAATCCTCGGAAACCCCCTCAAGGCCTTCATCGGCCTTGTCGTGCTCGATGTCTGGGAATGGACGCCACTGATGTTCCTGATCCTTTTGGCCGGCCTGCAGTCGCTGCCGCATGAACCCTTCGAGGCCGCTCGCGTCGACGGCGCCGGCATCTGGCGGGTGTTTGCCGATCTTACCTTTCCTATGATGCGGCCGGTGCTGGCGATCGCCATCGTGCTGCGAACGATCGACGCCTTCGGCACGTTCGACCAGGTGTTCGTGCTCACCCGGGGCGGACCGGGCGAGGCGACGCGGCTCGTCTCGATCTATGGCTACGACACCGCCTTCAAATTCCAGCAGACGGGCTATGCGGCCGCGCTGTTCGTGACGATCGGGCTGGTCGTGCTTGCGCTGGCCTTGAGCGCCGTGCGGCTTCTGCGCAGGGTCGATGCATCATGAACAATCGTCTGACGCGGATCGGGTTCATGAGCGCCGTATTGGCCATCGTGCTCCTGCCCGTCTACTGGCTTGTCTCGACATCGCTTAAGTCCAATCGCGAAATCACCCAGGAAGGCACGCTCTATCCACATGTTCCGACGCTGGATAATTATATCAGGTTGTTCACGGAAAAGCAGTTCGGCGCCTATCTGACCAACTCGCTGGTGGTGACGTTCTTCTCCGTGACGATCGCCTTGATCGGTGGCGCCCTGGGCGCCTATGCGATCGCCCGCTTTCGCTTGCCTTTCATGATGGAGCGCAAGGTCGGCTTGTTCCTGCTGACGCTGCGCATCGTGCCGCCGGTCGTGATCCTGATCCCGGTCTATTTGCTGATGCTCAAGCTCGGCCTGCTCGACAGCTGGTTGGGTTTGATCGCCACCTACACCGCCTTCAACATCACCTTCTGCGTCTGGATGATGGAGAGTTTCTTTCGGGAAATCCCCGTGGATCTCGAGGAAGCCGCCATGGTCGATGGCGATTCCCGCTTCGGTGCGTTCCGGCGCATCACGCTGCCGCTGGCAGCTCCCGGCCTCGCGGCGACCGCTATCTTTGCAGTGCTTGTCACCTTCAACGAATTCCTTTTCGCTCTGGCGCTGACAGCCACGCCCCGGGCGATGACGATGCCACGCGGCACCGCCACGCTGATCGGCCGCATCGACACCGACTGGGCTTCGATGTCGGCCGCCGGCGTTATCGGCGCGTTGCCTATCGTCGTCTTCGCGCTGCTGGTGCAGCGCCATCTGGTGCGCGGACTCACCATGGGAGCCGTGAAATGACGACCCGGCTGGGCAGCCGCTCACGTCAATCAGTCGCTGTCCCGGCCAGGCTAACGGCCGCCCCGGCACCATGCTGCCTTTTAGGAAAATCAAAGAGATGATCGATGTCTGTCTGTTCGGAGCGGGCCTTATCGGCCAGGTACATGCGGCCAACCTCGCGCGCCACCCCCGCGTGCGCCTGCGCTACATCGTCGATCCGAACCCCGAGGCTGCATCGAAGGTTTCGGCCCTGACAGGGGCCGAAATCGCCGACACCCAGACCGTAATGAATGACCTATCGATCCGCATGGTGTTCATTGCTTCGGCAACGAGAACGCATGCCGACCTGGCCATGGCCGCGGCCGCCAAGGGCAAGGCGATTTTCTGCGAAAAGCCGATCGATCTCGATCTCAAGCGCACCGATCAATGTCTGGCGGCTGTCGAGAAGGCAGGTGTGCCCTTTCAGATCGGATTTAACCGTCGGTTCGACCCCAGTTTTCGGGCGCTGAAGGCGCGCCTTGCGCAAGGCGAGATCGGTGCCGTTGAACAGGTCATCATCACCAGCCGGGATCCGGAACCGGAAACCGAGGAAGCGCTGGCGGGGGGAGGGGGGGTCTTTCGGGAGATGACCATTCACGACTTCGACATGGCGCGAAACCTGTTGGGCGAGGAACCGGTCGAGCTCTTCGCGACCGGGTCGTCGCTTGTCGCGCCGCAATATGCCAAGCTGGGGGACTACGATACCGCGATGTTCGTGCTGCGCACGGCGTCGGGCCGGCAATGTCACATCAACAACAGCGTCAGGGCCGCCTACGGCTACGACCAGCGCATCGAGGTGCATGGCGCCGACGGGATGCTGCGGGCCGGCAACAGGGTGCCGACATCGGTTGAAATGTCAGGCGCGAAGGCGATATCGCACGACAAACCCTATTACTTCTTCGTTGAGCGCTATGCCGAGTCCTACGCGGCCGAGATCGATCATTTCATTATCTGCGTCGAAACGGGGCGACGGCCCGACGTCACGGCAAGCGACGGCCGCAAGGCGATGATCCTGTGCGAGGCAGCGCTTGCCTCCGCCAAGTCGGGCAGGCTCGAAACCGTCAGATTTTAGTGCAATCGAAACGAGGAGCTTCCAGATGAAGATCGGAATGATCACGGACAGCCTCGGCGACCTCTCTTTCGACGAGATGTTAGCCGCCTCGGCCGAGCTTGGGCTTCAGACATTGGAGTTCGCGTGCGGCAACTGGTCGTCGGCGCCCCACATCGACCTGCAGGCCATGCTCGCGAGCGCTGCCACGCGCAAGGAGTTCGTCGCCAAGATCCGGGATCACGGGTTGACGATTGCTGCTCTCAATTGCTCGGGCAATCCGCTGCACCCAGGCCCGCAGGGGAAGGTCCACCATGGAGTGACACAGGACACCATTCGCTTGGCAGGCCTGATGGAGATCGACCGTGTCGTCATGATGTCAGGCCTGCCGGGCGGACCAGGTGACGCCAACCCGAACTGGATCGTCACCGATTGGCCGCCGGAATGCCTCAAGATCCAGCGCTATCAGTGGGAGGAGCGCATCATTCCCTACTGGCGCGACCTCGTGGCTTTTTCAAACAACCTCGGCATTCACAAACTATGCTTGGAGCTGCATGGCCATCAGGCCGTGTACAATGTCCAGACATTGTTCAAGCTGCGTAACGCTGTCGGCGAGACCGTCGGCGCCAACTATGATCCCAGTCACCCGCTGTGGATGGGGGCGGATCCGATTGCCGGCATTCGCACGCTCGGCTCGGCCATCTACTATGTCCACGCGAAGGATACCAGGATCGAGCCCATCGCCGCAGCCATCGACGGCACGCTGGATCCGCGTCCACCAAACCTCTATGCCGAACGAGCCTGGAATTACATCACACTCGGATACGGTCACGGTGAGACCTGGTGGCGGCAGTTCTGTACCGCGCTCAAGCAGGTTGGCTATGACGACGTCTTGTCAATCGAGCACGAGGACATGATGTTGACCCCGATGGAGGGTATGCGAAAATCCGTTGCGCTGCTGCGCAACGTCGCAATCAATCTTTCTTAGTCGGCGACTTGCCGAAGTTGGCTGTAAGAGCATCGCGCGCGCCCTCGTCACTGGAGGTGACCGCGATGGCAGCTTCGACGGCTGCCACTAACTCATCCGGGTTAGATGGCTTGCCGAACGCAATGCCGCGACTGAATACTTCATCCCGGCCGTCGGGGTCGCTGCCGGTGTGGACAATGAACGGCACGCCGCGAGCTACCAGCGTCCCTCGCGCGATGACGAAGTGCGGGTTCTCGGTGTGTTTGACGCGGCGCGAAAGAAGCTGCCATTGAACTTCGTCGGGGGAGGCGGTTCAGTTTGTCGCGAACGCGTCGGTGCTGGGCTACGATGTTCGCTCTGCGATGATCTTCCATGGGAACGCGGGAGTTCCAAGCCTGAGAGCGCAGGAGTGCGAGCAACTTTGGGCGAAATATGGCACGCTGCTCGTAAAGTCGGACTGCAGTTCTTGACGGGGCGGCTCGGTTTCAGCGCGGCGGACCGAAGGCCTTTGGCGGCGCTCAGGTTGCGCCGCGGTGCTCTCCCCCTCCGATGGACATGAGGATTGGTTAGAACGGCTGCGACCGCAGCCTGCAGCCGCCCCGACGCATGTGCCGGCTTGTCGATCAGGGCGGCGGCGGCAAAATTGGACAGCACTGACACAACACAGCGGCATTGGCTTTATCTCGTTCAATCAGGCTGCTTTCCTGATGGCTGCCTTGAATGGGTGATCCATGGTGAAGGCGTCTGGACGCACCCCCCGCTCAACCTGGCCCCATGTCACAGGGTGGGCGATCGGAAATGTGGGGCGTGCGCGTGGTGAGAACGCGCCCACGGCCGTGTTGCCTCTTCCGTTGCGAAGGTAATCAATGAAAATACGTCCCGTTCTTGCCGCCGGCGCAGCAGACAAGAGGTAGCGGTCAGGATGTGCGTCAGCGAGGCACCGGGCAAGCGATTTGGCGAGTTGCCGCGCGTTGTCGTGGGTCATCTTGGTCTCAAGAGGAGCCATCACATGGATGCCCTTACCGCCGGTCACCTTGGCCCAACTCTTCAGACCTGAAGCCTCCAGGATGTCGCGAAGCGCCAGCGCCGCTTCGATCACCTGCTCCCACTCGACGCCCTCGCCAGGGTCGAGGTCCAGCACGACGCGGTCGGCCCGCTCGATGTCGTCGATGGTGGCGTTCCACGGATGAAGTTCGATAGCATCCATCTCGACCAGCCCGAGCAAACCGGCGAGATCATCCACCCACACGCGCACACCCTCCCCACCCTCGCGCTTTCTGATGCGCAGCTGGTGCACGGCGCTCGGGATATCCGGCAAGGGACCCTTGTGATAGAAAGTGGTCCCGCTCGCGTGGCGCACCAGCTTCAGTGGTCTGTGGCCGAGATGGACCAGCGCTTGCTCGGCAACCTGTTCCCAGTAGCGCATAAGGGCTTCCTTGGACGGCGAGACCGCGTCAGGCAGGAGCTGAAGAACGTTCTCAGGGGGCACTGCGTGTCCCTCGGCCCTGTTCCGCCGCTTCGATGCGGCGGGCGGCTTTGCGGGGATCGCGACGAGATCTTCACGAAGGCCCTTGAATACCGCTTCGCGCAAGATGCCGCGGTCGGTGACGCTGCTGAACTGCACCTCGGCCAGAACGTCCGGCCTGACCCATGTGGCCTTGGGCTTGTCGATCGGGTCCGACAATGGCGAGTTGTCGACAATCAGCGGGTCCAGTCGCTCCCGGACCTGTCGCGCGATGCTCAAGCTGAAGCCACTCTGGGCTTTGCCGGCATAAAGCAGCCGGTCGCCTTCGCGCCTGCCGATGTAGAGCGAGGCGATCCGGCGCGGCCGAGCGCCAAGCTTCTCGACGAAAGCCACTACAGGAAAGGTGTCGCTCTTGATGCATTTGACCTTGACCCAGCTTGTCTGGACGCCGGAGCGATAGGGGGAATCGGCGCGCTTTGACACTATGCCTTCCAAGCCCATGCGGCAGGCATGCGCGAACATGTCCTTGCCGCTCACCTCAAGATGTTCTGCATAGGTCAGCGTCGGCGCTGAATCTTTGAGCAGCTTCTCCAAGGCGGTCTTGCGTTCCAAAAGCGGTTGCTGCCGAAGATCGCTGCCGTTCAGGTGAAGCAGGTCGAACGCGTAGAAGATGAGCCTCGGCGAACCCGGATTGCCCAGCTCCCGTTCCAACGCTTGGTAGTCCGGAAGGCCTGTCTCGCCCAGAACAACAGCCTCCCCATCGATGATCGCGGACTTTGCCCGCAGGCTCGCCGCCGTCTGAACGATTCTCGTGTACCGCCGGGACCAATCGTAACCCCGGCGCGTGAAGGCTCGCGCTGTTCCGCCCTCCACAATGAGTTGGGTCCGGTATCCGTCATACTTGATCTCGTGAAGCCAGTTGCCGCCGTCAGGAGCCTTCTCGACCAACGTTGGCGATTGGAACTCGATAAACGACAGCCGGTCTTCGGTCTTACCCATGCGCACCCGAACTCCTGGAATGGGGAGTCAAAACGTGAGACGGCAATGAGTTCCGATAATTTTAGCGAAATTGCATATACCGGCAATGGCGATGTGTCCGCTGAGAGACAGGTCGCGCTACTAACCTAGCCGCGCAATTTCACCAGGCGCTTGGTACCGCGCGATACGTCCCGACCGACGAACCGAGACGCGGATCGGTTGATCTGAAAGGCAGGTTTGCGGTCCCAGATGCCGGCGCAGTTCGGTGCCCCCGCAGCGTCCGGCTCTCGCTGGTTTTCATACTTTCGTCGCCGCTGCTCCGCGCGATGCGGCGACCCCGAACGCCAGGCTGCCGGGGAAGGGCACGCACCCGGGCTTCTCGCGCAGGCCTTTTAACGGTCCAGAAGTCTTCATCGCCTATAGCGATCTCATGAAACTGCTGCGACATTTTGCCGAGCCGACCCGTCGTCTCTTCATGGTGCGAACGGCTTTGCCCGTCATCGCGCTGACACTGCTCATTGCTGCGATCACCACCGGGTTATTGCTTTGGTCCACGATCCAGACCGACCGCGTCGCCGCGGCGCGGCAGAAAAGCCTGGTTGCACTGATTATCTCCAAGCTGGAGAGCGCAGTGGCACATGATCAGGAAAGCGTAACGGTTTGGGACGACGCCGTTAAAGCGCTGCGCAGCGGCGATGCGAAATGGCTTGATACCAATCTCGGCAGCTGGATGCATACCTATTTCGGTCATGACCAGGTTTATATTCTCGATGCCAATGATGCGCCCGTTTATGCGTTCACCGACGGTTCGACCGCTGACCCTGGCAGCTACCGCGCCATACACGCGACCACGGAGCCTCTCGTCCAGACGTTGAGAGCGAGACTGAAACGAGGGGACACCGAAGGTGTTACCGAACAGGTGCTCACCATAGGTGCGTCCGACATGGCCGTTATCGCCGGCCATCCCGCGGTCGTCAGTATCAAACCTGTGGTTTCCGACAGTGGCCACATCGCGCAGGTGCCAGGCCAGGAATTCCTGCATGTGGCCGTTCGTTATCTCGACGGCAGTTTTCTTACCTCCTTGCGGCAAGACTATCTGCTCGATGGCGCCCGATTCTCCTGGGACAGTAACCTTGCTTCCGGCGAGGCTTCGTATCCCGTTGTCGACCGATCTGGACCTATCGGCTTCTTCGTTTGGCGGCCATACCGCCCGGGAGCCTTTGTCCTCTTGCAACTCGTGCCCGTTCTCGTCGCCTTGTTTGGTCTGGTGCTGGCGGGTGTCATCATGGCCCTGATAGGCTTTCGCAAGCGGACGTTGAAGCTGATCGAGACGGAGGACCGAATCTACCACCTCGCTCACAACGATCTGCTTACAGCGCTGCCCAATCGCGGTCAGTTCAACGAGCGTCTGGCAGATGCGCTGGCGCGCCTGCCGTCGACGGGCGAGCAACTCGCGATTCTTTACCTCGACCTCGACCGCTTCAAGCAGGTTAATGACAGCTTTGGCCATCCGGCGGGTGACGAGCTGCTCAGGGAGTTCGCGGACCGGCTAAGACGGCTGACGACTGAAGCCGACACCGTGGCGCGTCTTGGTGGCGATGAATTCATCATCATCCGACGCGCGGTTGGCGGCGAGAACGACGTCAAGGCGCTATGCGAGCATTTGATCGAGTCTGCCCGTCGGCCGTTCGAGGTCGCCGGGGTGCAAGTCTTTGTCGGCGTAAGTGTCGGGGTAGCGGTTGCACCCAAGGACGGGGTGGACACGGTCGAGTTGGTGCGGAAAGCCGACGTGGCGCTCTATCATGCCAAAGCCGGGGGCCGCAGCAGCTACGCCTTCTTTGGACACGAGATGGATCTGACGCTGGCCATGCGCAAGGGCATGGAACAGGACCTGCGCAACGCGCTGGATGCGACCGGCCGGATCCAGGTCCACTATCAGCCGCTATACGCCGCCGACACAAACAGGATGACCGGTGTCGAAGCGCTGGCCCGCTGGTCTGATGCGGAGCGGGGCTGGGTTGCACCGGATTTGTTCATACCGCTATCCGAGGAAGCAGGGCTGATTGAAAAGCTTGGCGAACTGGTTCTCAGACAGGCGTGCCTTGACGCGGTGGATTGGCCCATCGAGACCTTGGCTGTGAATGTGTCGGCCTTGCAGCTGAACAATCCCAGTTTCGCCATGCGAGTGACCAGTATCTTGTTGGAGACGCACATGGATCCGCGGCGGCTCGAAATCGAAGTTACCGAAAGTGCTCTGTCGGAGCGCCGGAGCGAATGCCGAAACAACATCGAGGCTCTGCGCAGCATCGGGGTGCGCTTTGCACTCGACGATTTCGGCACCGGCTTCTCCTCCTTGGGAAGACTGCAGACGCTGGAAGTCGACAGGATCAAGATCGACCGAAGCTTCGTGCAGGGCTTTGGTCACTCCAACGGTGACGAGGCCATCGTTCAGGCGATTATCAACCTGGCCCGCGCGACCGGACTTAGCACCACTGCCGAAGGGGTGGAGACCGAAAGCCAATGCGATTACTTGCGCAAGCTCGGCTGTGACCAGCTCCAAGGCTTTCTGCTGTCCAGGCCACTGCCCAAGGGGGATCTTCAAGAGCTTTTCGGGGGCGTATCAGCGCGCGCCTCCGCTTAGGAAGCCCAGCGGTGGCGAGCCACAGAAGCTGCCATCCGCAGCGGCTGGATGACGGGGCCATCCACCGGGCCGGCTTAGCAGCCCTGGACCTTCAGTGATTTGACCATGCGAACGATAAGCGGATCATAGGGGACCTTCTCGTTGCGAGCATAGTTGACCGTAAACAATGCCGCTCTGTCCCCGCAGATCTTAATAGCCCGGACATACAGGATTTGACCGTCCTTCAGTCCCGAATAGCTCGCCCACTGCGGGGTCACTCGCTTGTAGGTCACCTTCCAGCCGTCGTTCTCGTTCACGGCGATGCGATGCTCGATCTCGGTGCGAAAGCTTGCCTTGCCGAGTTGCGCCCCCCAGACCGCAAGAAATGCTTTGTTTTTGCCCTCAAAGGCTGCTCCTTGATCGGAGCGCTGGGCAAGCACAAACCCCGGGGGGACGTCGAATACGAATCCGAGACGCTTGATCCCAAACCCCTCCCATTGTTCAGCACCCAGCAGGGAAGTGGGGATCATAGTGGCCAAGCTGAGCAGAAAATAGAGCAGACGTTTCATGGGTGTAATCCTGTCGTCTTGTGGCCTGCGCCATGCCGGGCGCAGACCCGCCGGCCGTGGCGGAGGGCCAGCATCCGCGGCTCCAAAGCCAGCGGACCTTTTCAAATCTGACGTGGCGCTGTTTGTTCCATTAGGAACTGGGAACATCCCGGTACGCGCGTCGTGGTCGTTTCGATAGGTGAGGTTTGCCTTTGCCCCGCAGCAACCCCCGGCAGGACGCGATCGCCGTCACCTTGTCGGACGCGGCAACGGGTTTCGCGCTGATGGCAGAATAGTAGCCGGCACCAGCGCCAACATAACGATACGCTCGCCTGCTCGCGGCGCGGCTTGCGAAAGTAGCAAGGCGTGGCGTGACGGTTGTCCGCTGTTGATGTGGCCGTCGGGAACGATCCCGGCTTTTTAGGAAAGGTCGAGACACGCCTTGCATTGAAGGTTAGCCCTTCTCCTACGACTAGCAGAGGCTTTATTTTATCAACAGCTTAAAGGGGGGCCGCCAATGTCGACTAGCAACCGCTGGGGCCGTGGGGTTGTCGCGGCCGGCTTCACCTTCCGGCGTCGCCCTCAGCATCTTCGCCGCACCTTTTCCTCCATGTTCTACTCCTCTTTGTCGCGCGCGGATACCATGTTGGCGCCCGCCGCCTTCGGCATGTCCGCTTCACCCTGAATGATTTCGACAGCAGACAGCTTTCGCCCCGAAGCGGTCGATAGGCTGTTCTACAATTGGCCACTGCCTGGGGTTCTTGGTTCTTGAAAGCTTTTCGAACTTTCTGGGTCGCGCCATCACCCGAACTGCGGGCACCTGTGAAGGACTTCGGGTGCACGAATCTGCCGTGGGCAAGCTTAATCGATGCGCTCACAGCGTGTGGCCGGGTTTCCGGGGGGTAAAACGACCGGCCCGCCAACGCGTGTTAAAGGCGCGGCGCCACGGCTCATAGTTCCCGCGATCTGGATTAGCGCCTAACAGCGAAACATCTACAGGTAATTATCTCGATCTTTGGCCTTCTCGGCTTGGCAATCAACCTTCCTCACAGCGGCCCTGTGGTAAGCGCCTTCGAATACGCGGATAGCCCTTTCGAATTTGTCCCGATCAGGCGCCAAGAGCTTATCTAGCCCGTGGTACAAAAGGATGGAGACAGCCATCATAGCTTTTCCACTTTCGCTAGGTCTCAGCGCCGGGCACTTTTTCAACACGCCATAGATGTTACCTGAAATGGTTGCAGCCCGATGCAATTTTCCGTCTGCCATACGTGCCAAGTAACTGATGTTTTGCTGCTCTCCCTGCCCGGCTGAAGCAGTCGATATTGTGAAGCAGATACCTGCGACGACCGTTACCCAAATGCGGCTCAATGTTTCCCCCTTTTTTCAGTCAACTGGCCCCCACCAGGCGCGTGGTCCCGGAATGAGGTGGTGCGGGTTGACCTTGAAGATTGATGGATCGTTTGTCCATGCATCGCAGATGACCTGGTAGAGGGGTGGTCGCCACTGCAGCGCCTTGAGCTGTTTGGCGCGCTAGGCGGTGACGAAGGCCAGGGCATGGGGCCTCAGGCTTTCCAGATCTTCGTCGTGGTAGACCTTGACGGCGGCGTCCTTGATCGTGCGGTTCATCCGCTCGGCCTGGCGAAGCCTTTTTGCGGCGTGCCTTTTCATGGCTGCTCCATTAGTCCCAACGTCGCCAAGTTGGACGGTTGCCGAATGGCAGCTATCCGCTGACCTTACACAACAGCGGACGGTCGTTCGGCCCCAACCAGTCGAGCTTCCCTTTGGTCAACAAGCCTTTATCGACTCTTTTTGTAGGATAAGGTAGAGACACGCCTTGCATTGAACACTAGCCCTTCTCCTGGTCCGAAGGTTCGCCAGACCATACGAGATCATACGAAGGATACGGGTTGGCTAGCCATCCGGCAAGCCATTGTATTTGTTGGGGAAATTCACACCCTCCGGGCCCACCATTGTTGTTATTTACCAATAGCGTACGGGCAAGTTCGCCCGCGGGTTCGCCAAACGGGATATTACCGTCCCGGGAGCACAATGATCGTGACGCAGAAAGGGATCACCCTGAAAGACGTGGCCGCCGCGGCCAACGTTTCGCGCGCCACGGCGGCGCGGGCGCTCAACAGTTATGGTTACGTCGGCGACGGTACGGCTTTGCGCGTGCTGGAAGCCGCCGAGCGACTGGGCTATCGCGCCAACCTCGTCGCGCAGGCCCTGCGCAGCGGGCAACTGCCGATCGTCGGCTTCATTCCCGGCGACATCCAGAATCCGTTCTTCGCGCGCATTGCCCATGATATCGAGGCGGAACTGCGCAGGCATCGCCACAATCTTCTGATCGCCAGCAGCGAAGAGAATGTCGAACAGGAAAAGGAACTGCTCGAAAGCCTGCGTTCGCTCAGCATCCGTGGCTTCATTCTCGCGCCGACCTCGGCGACGGACAGCCAGCATATCGTGCAGCTCGCCCGTGAGGGCACGCCGGTCGTGCTGATCGACCGTGTCGTCAAGGAAGTGCACTGCGACAGCGTCGTCGTCGACAATGAAGGCGGTGCGCGCGCGGCCGTGGACTACCTGGTTGCCAATGGCCATGAGCGCATCGGCCTGTTGCGGGACGAATCGCGCATCTTCACCGCGCAGGAGCGCCTTGCCGGTTACCAGAACTCGCTTGCGGCGCATGGCATTGCCCTCGACCCGTCGCTGGTCAGCGTGTCACGCTCGACCGTGGAACATGCTGTCGAAGCCACCATTCGACTGTTCAGCCGCCGCGATCGTCCGACCGCCCTGTTCACCGTGGACAGCCTGATGACCCAAGGCGCGTTGCTCGGCCTGCGCTCGATGGGACTGTCCATCCCGCATGATGTTTCGCTGGTCGGGTTCGACGATTTCAACCTCGCCACCTTCACCGATCCCCAGATCACCGTCATTGCGCAGCCGACAGCCGAAATAGGGCCGCTTGCCGCCAAAATGCTGCTCGACCGCCTGGCCGGCAAGAAGCTGGCCCCGCGCCACACGCGCTTCCCGACCCGTCTCATCGTTCGCGGCTCGGTCTCGCGGCTGCACGGGCGCTGATCGCCCGATCCAAATAGGCTCTTCCGCGAATTGGTCATGCGAGGGGGCTTGCCAACCTCTGAAATGCGTGCGTTAAATATGTGAGATCGATCTCACAATCAGCCTGATCGATGGTGGCCGCGGCGATCGCCGGCGGTGCCTGCAACGAGCGGACGCCCTGCCGCAGCGAAATACGAGGAAGACCTGCATGCTCAATTTGGACAAAGACCGCTTCATCAAGATCCAGAGCGGAGCCGTCTCCTTCGCCGGAGAGGCGAGGGCGCTCATGCACCGGCTGCTCGCGGATGGCGTCGAGCGGCTCTATTTCATGGGGACCGGTGGCGTGCAGCTTCTGACCCTTCCAGCGATCGAGCTGGCCGAGCGCCGGACGAGCTTCCCGGTGCGGGGAGAATATCCGGCGCAGGTCGTGCTTGATCCGCCCGCCGGGCTGGACCGGAAGTCGCTCGTGGTCATCCCGTCGCTGTCGGGCACGACCAGGGAAAGCGTGCAGCTGCTTTCCTTCCTGAAGCAGAGAGGCGTGCGCACGCTCTCGCTCACCGGCCATTCCGACACGCCACTTGCCAGGGAAGCCGATTTCACCTTCACGAACTTCGCGGAGGACGACACCTCTTCGGAGTCCTTCTATCTGCAGTCGCTGCTGATCGTGCTGGCACTGCTGGCGGAGCGCGGCGAATACGAGGACTTCGACGCCACGGTGGCCGAGCTCAAGAGACTGCCGGAACTGCTGGTTGGGGCAAAGGCGGCCTATGAAGACAGCGCGGCGAAACTCGCCGACACGATCAAGAACGAAACCTATCACATCTTCACCGGCGCCGGCTCCGTCTGGCCGCAAGCCTACTATTACGGCATGTGCATTCTGGAAGAGATGCAGTGGATCAGGACCAGACCGGTCCATGCCGCCGATTTCTTCCACGGCACGCTGGAGCTGGTCGAACCGGGTGTGAGCGTATTCCTATTCAAGGGGGAAGATGCCAGCCGTCCGCTGGGTGATCGCGTCGAGAATTTCATCAAGCGATACACCGACAAGGTGCACGTTCTCGATGCCGCGTCGGTCGAACTGCCCGGTATCTCGCCTGCTGTCCGCAAGCTGATCTCGCCGATCGTGCTGGCGACGTTGCTGGAACGGGTGAGCGCGCATCTGGAAGTGTTGCGCAATCACCCGCTGACGACGCGCCGCTACTACAAGCGCGTCGAATACTGATCACCTCACCTCATAAAAACGAAGAAGGGAACTGATCATGAAATATTCAACACAGGCGGCAATCGCCGCGCTTGCCGCGGCATCGGCACTGGGCCTGACAATGGGACAAGGTATCGGCGCCGAGGCGGTCCAGGCCGATCCGAACGCGAAGGTCGATTACCAGGGAACGCTGTCGGTCCTGACGAAATTCGGCGCGCAGCAGCTGGCGCCGTATTTTGTCGGCGTCGCCCAGGACTATGAGAAGCTTCATCCCGGCGTGAAGGTCGAACTCATCCAGGAAAGCGACGACAGCGTCAAGGACAAGACCAAAACGCTGGTCGCGTCGAACTCGCTCCCGGACATCTACTTTTCCTGGACCGGCAGCTGGGGCGGAAATTTCGTGCGCGGCCATCGCGCCGTCGACCTGACCCCGGTCATCGGGCCCGATACCGAGTGGGGCAAGACACTGACCCCGGCGGCCGTTCAGGCCTTCATGTACAATGGCAAATACTACGGTATTCCGCTCTATCTCGACGCAAAGTTCATGGGCTACAACAAGCAGGCTTTCTCCAAGCTCGGCCTGAGCGCGCCCAAAACCTTCGAGGAGCTCCTGTCGTCCTGCGAGACGATCCGGAAATCGGGCATGACGCCGATCTCTTTCGGCAACAAGGAAGCCTGGCCGGCAATCCACTATGTGGGGCAGCTGCTCGCCTACGACGTTCCGCAGGCGGTACTCGAGAAGGATTTCGACCCCGGCACGGCGGACTATAGCGACCCGGGCTATGTCGCCGCGCTCACCCAGTACAAGCAGCTCATCGACAGTTGCACGGATGGCGGCGCCTCGGTGAACGGCACCTCCTATTCGTCGGCCATCCAGACCTTCAGCAACACGAAATCGGCCATGTACTACCAGGAAATCATCGAGTTCGATCAGAGCGCGTCGGCGGATTCCGCTTTGAAAGTATCCGATCTGGGCTTCTTCATCCTGCCTGTGCCGAACGGCGCGAAGGGCGACGCGAAAGCGATCGAAGGCGCGCCGGAGGGCTATATGATCAGTTCCGCCTCCAGCAACATCCCGCTGGCGATCGACTTCATGAAATTCGTCACGTCCAAGCAGAATGGCCAGGTGCTCTCGGCTCCGCCCTACGGGCAGCCCAGCGCGACCATCGCCGGGGCGTCGGAAGCCAACATGAACCCTTCCGTCGTGGCCGGCCTCAAGGAGATCGCCTCCGCTTCCTACCTGATGCCGTGGCTGGACACGGTGAACCCGCCGCGCGTGGCCTCCGCCTGGCTGTCCAGCCTCCAGGCCCTCACCGGCGGCTCGATGACGCCGGAACAGGTCATGGAGCAGGTCAAGCAGGCGGCCGCGGCATCGAAATAGGCCAATGGCGAATCCCGGTCTGGCCAGAATGGAAGGCGCTGCCTTGAGCAACGCCAAGGGCGAGCCGGCGGCGAAAGCCGGCCGCCGGTTCCGCCACTGGGGCTCGCTCCGGTGGGTCGCCGTTGCGGTGATCCTGGTCGGCTGGTTCGTGTATTACCCGATCGTCGACAACTTCATCGTCAGCACCACCGACGAGGATATTTTTACCGGCGAGACCACGAATATCGGTCTCGCCAATTATGAGCGGCTGCTGCACGACCCGGTCGTCTGGGTGGCGTTGTGGAACAACACGCTCTACGCGTTGATCTCCATCGTCTTCCAGGTCGGCGGCGCCTTCGTGCTGGCGGCGCTGATCGAGGGGCTGGGCAGCGAGCGGCAAAGGCGCTTCTGGCGGGCGGTTTATTTCATTCCTTCCGCGATCTCGATCACCGTGACCGGCCTGCTGTTCTATTTCATCTACCAGCCGGATATCGGGCTCTTGAACGCCGGGCTCAGGCGCATTGGCCTGGAACAACTCATCCAGCCCTGGCTCGGCGGCGAGCACACGGCGATCTACGCGATCATCGCGATGAGCCAGTGGCAGGGCTTCGGCTATTCGACGCTCCTGTTCGCGATCGCGATCCAGAAGATTCCGCGCGATCTCTATGATGCCGCGGTCATGGACGGAGCCGGACCGCTGCGCAGGCTGTGGAGCGTGACGCTGCCGCTGACCCGCGAGATGACCGGCCTGATGATCATTGTCACCATCACCGGCGCGTTCCAGGTGTTCAACGAGGTCATGGTCATGACCGCCGGCGGCCCCAACAACCGCAGCCAGGTGCTTGGCACATGGCTTTACCAGCAGGGCTTCATCCAGAACAATTTCGGCTACGGCGCCGCGATCGCCGCCGTGATCTTCGCCGTGACCATGATCACCGGAGCGGCCCAGCTTTGGTACACCAGGCGCCGGAGGGTCGAGCTGTGACGGTGATGGCGGCCAGCGGGCGGACCGCGCGCCCGGCCTTCGGGAGCGCTCTTGCGAAAGCCTTTCTGTACTCGTTCCTGATCTGTCTCGGCATCGTCGTGCTTTATCCGCTGGTCTGGATGGCGCTCAACGGCTTCAAGGATAATGGGCAGATCTTCGGCGACCCGTTCGCGCTGCCGTCGCGGTGGACCTGGGGCAATTATGTGCAGGCCTGGAACCGGGGCGTCCGCGACTATCTGGTCTCGAGCCTGCTGGTGACCGTCGCTTCAGCGATCTGCACGGTGCTGATCAGCGCCTGGACCGCCTACGGGCTGACGCGAACGCCAATGCCCGGCAAGCCGCTTATCGTCGGTCTGGTTCTTGGCGGCCTCATGCTCAGTCCGACCGTGGCGCTGATCCCGCTGGTGCGGATGCTGCAGGCCATCGGCCTCTACAACACCTACTGGGCGCTGATCATCCTCTACACGGCGTTCCGGATTCCGTTCAGCACCTTCCTGATCCGCGCCTACATGCTTGGGCTGCCGAAGGATCTCGACGAGGCGGCCCGCATCGACGGCGCCAGCGAGGGGCAGATCTTCTGGCGCATCATCCTGCCGCTGTGCCAGCCGATCATCATCTCCTGCATCATCCTGCACGTGCTGTTTGCCTGGAACGAGTATTTGTTCGCGATGGTCTTCACCAATGGATCGGCGGTGCAGACGCTGCCCGTCGGCCTCACCTCGCTGATGTCCAAGAACGGCACCAATTACGGCGTCGTCTTCGCGGCGATGACGATCTCGGCCCTGCCGATCGTCCTGCTTTTCTTCGCCGCACAGCGGTACTTCATCCGCGGCCTCTCCGAAGGCATCGGCAAATAAATCACCGGGAAGGACATCCATGTCGCAATTCAAGGTCGACCAGTTGATTGGGGCCAACTTCGCCTTCCAGCATTACGCATTCGAGCGCGTTGCCGAGATCCTTCGCGGCTTCGGCTTCAAGGAGATCGAGCTTTGGGGCATCGCGCCGCATCTCGACCTGTTTCATGCGACAGACGCGCATGTTCGATCGGTTCGCGAGATACTTGCGCAGAACGGACTGACGGTCTGGTGCTTCACGCCCGAGCAGGTGATCTATCCGATCAACATCGCGTCGGGCGACGGCGCATATCGCCGCGACAGCGTCAGGCGGTTCTGCCGCGCGGCGGACATATGCGCCGAACTGGGCGCCCGATATTTGTTCCTGACGTCCGGGCGTGGATATGAACACGACCCGCCGCAAGAGGCGTGGGCACGGTCGGCCCAGTCGCTCGCGGAGATCGCCGCCCATGCGTCCTCGCTCGGCGTGCGCTGCCTGCTCGAGCCGCTGCAACGCGTCGAAACCAACGTCGTCACCAATGCGGCGGGCCTGCGCGAAATGCTCGACCAGATCGGCGCCGACACTATGGACGTGGTCCTGGACACCGTCGGCATGGCCACTGCCGGCGATACCGTGGCCGACTATGTCAGGCTGTTCGGGCCGCGCCTCGCGCATGTGCAGATCGTCGACGGGCTGCCGGCGGGGCATCTTGTCTGGGGCGACGGCAAGCTTCCGATCGGCCAGTACCTCGACGACCTCGCCGCGTCGGGCTATCGGGGGAAACTGACCTTCGAGCCGTTCGGAAATGGCTCCTATGCTCTGGACCCGGTCGCGGCGTGGACACGCAATCTCAAGGCGATCGAGCCTCACATGACGCGGGCGCCGACAGCAGCATGACCGGAGGAGCACCGCCCAATCTGGTCGCCGTCGGTGACAACTGCCTCGACGTCTATCTCAACAAGGACCTCCTGACCGTGGGCGGGAACGCCCTCAACGTGGCCGTTCAATGGCGCCGCAATGGCTGGAGCGCACGCTATTTCGGCGCCGTTGGCGATGATCCTGAAGGCGAGATAACGCTCCGCGAGATCGAGACCGCCGGGCTGTCCCGCAACGATGTCGAGATGATCTCCGGCGACACGGCTGTAACCTTGCTGCGCGACCAGTCGGGCGACCGTACTTTCCTGTTCGAATCCTTCGGCGTCGGCGAGAATTACATGCCCGCGCCGCGCAACTGGCAGGTCATTTCGAAAGCCGATTGGGTGCATCTGGGCACCAATGCCAACGAGGATCTCGTGCGCCGCCTGGTTCGCGAGCGCGTGCCGTTCAGTCTCGACGTCTCGACCGCGCATCTGGCCTTGCCGCTGGAGGGCGTGCCTCTGGTCTTCGCGTCCGGTCCAGACGAGCCGAGCGTGCCGGTCGAGCCCCTCATGACCGCGCTGCGGTCGGCCGGGGCGCGCCAGGTCGTGCTCACCTGCGGCAGCCGCGGCGCCTATTTCGGCGACAGCCAAGGCGTTCGCCATGTCGAGGCGTCGCCGACCGCCGTCGTGGACACGTGCGGTGCGGGAGACAGCTTTATCGCCACCTTCATCACCGCGTTCTGCTTCGCGGGTCTCGATGCCGACGATGCCATGCGAAAAGCCTCTCTCGACGCCAGCAGGACCTGCACGCATCTCGGCGGCTTCCCGCAGGAACCGCGCCCCATCCCCGACTGGCTGCCGCTGAAATATGCCGACGTGATCAATCGCGAGACGAGGGTCTGACATGGCCACTTTACGGATGAGACAGCCGGCGGTCGCGGCGACAGCCGATCGGTCGTTCTGGCTGCAGGACATTGCCGCTGCCCCGGCGACCAAACCCTTGGTCGGCGGCGAGCAGGCCGACGTGGTGATCGTCGGCGGCGGCTATACCGGGCTGTGGACGGCGTTGCGGATCCGCGATCTGGCTCCCGAAACCCGCGTCATGGTGATCGAGGCCGATCAGTGCGGCTCCGGCGCTTCGGGGCGCAATGGTGGACAGGTGCATTCCTGGTTCGCCGAGCTCGATCAGATCAGCGCCGTCGTCGGCGAGGAGGAGGGGCGGGCGCTTTGCGCCGATAGCGTCGATGCCATCGCAGAGCTGGAGAAACTTCAACGCGACGGCACGATCGATATGGATCTTCGGCTCGACGGCTGGCTGTGGACGGCCAGTTCCTTGGCCCAGGAGGGAGCCTGGAACCGCGCTGTCGCGATGGCCGAGGCAGCCGGGGCCAACCGCTTCCGGCAGCTGACCGGCGAGGAGATCAAGCAGCGGACCGGGTCTTCCGCCTCCTATGCCGGCGTCGTCGAGGCGAATGCCGGAACCGTGCATCCAGCCAAGCTGGCCACCGGCCTGCGCGATCTGGCGATCGCTCGCGGCGTGGTCGTCCATGAGCGCAGCCCCGTCACCGAAATCGTGCCCGGCAGGACCTGCCTGGTCCGGACCGCGCAGGGCGAGGTGCGGGCCGGGAAGGTCGTGCTGGCGGCCAATGCCTGGCTGTCGGCGCTGCCCGAACTGCGACGGCATCTTTACGTGGTCGCGAGCCAGGTGGTCGCGACCGCGGAAATCCCTGACTTGCTCGACCGGATCGGCTGGCGAGACGGAGCCTCCATCTGCGACGCGCAGCGCCAGGTCCTCTATTACCAGCGCACTCCGAAAGGCCGGGTGGTCTTCGGCCGCGGCAGCGGCAACATCGCCTATGCGGGCAATTTCGGCCAAAGCTTCAACCGCAGCCCCGAACACGGACGGGACAATATCCGCGAACTGGCCCGCGTCTACCCCGAACTGCGAGGGGTGGCGATCGACTATGATTGGGCGGGCCCGATCGACTGCGTGCCGGAGCATGTCCCCGTCTTCGATCACTTGAAGGGTCATCCTAACATTTTCTTTGGCATGGGCTACAACGGGACCGGCATTGCCCAGACCCCAATCGGCGGCCGCGTCCTCGCCAGCCTTGTTCTGGAACGGAAGGATCGCTGGAGCAGCAGTGGGCTGGTGGGGCTCGATCGGCGCAAGACGATGCCTCCGGAACCGTTCCGCTATCTCGGCGCCAAGCTTGTGCGCGCCGCGATCGCGCGCCGGAACGACGTCGAGATCCGCAATGGGATGCCAGGCGCTCTAACGCGATTCCTGTCGGAACGCACGCCGGGCGGCGGGGGCTAGGCATCTTTAGACCCGCAAGGACCTGTTGTTGCGCCTTTCTGGTGAACACGGGCGCGGACGCTGGCGGTCCGATTATCCGAACGCCCTTCAGCTTTCCTTGTTGAGGTCGCCCGCGCCGGGAGTAATAGTTGCCCGGAAATTCGCGAGGAGGAAGGGATGACGGTGAATTTCGACCCGAGGGCGAAGGCCACGTCGCTCTACCATGGCGAATTCCGGCCGATGTTCATCGACGGCAAGTGGGTCGCAGCGCAGTCCGGCGAGGTGATGCAGGCGCTGAATCCGGCGACCGGCGAGGTGCTGGCGACGGTGCCGCGTGGCGGAGCCGCCGATGTCGATGCAGCGGTCGCGGCGGCGCGCGCGGCTTTCGAAGGACCCTGGTCGAAATTCTCGCCCTATGAGCGGCAATGCGTGCTGCTCAGGATCGCCGACCTGTTCGAGACACATTGGGAAGAGCTCAGCGTTTGCGACACGCTCGACATGGGGCTGCCGATCACGCGCACGCTGGCCAACCGGCGCCGCGTCATCGGCATGCTGCGCTTCTATGCAGGCATGGCGACGGCGCTGCATGGCGAGGCGATCGACAATTCCATTCCGGGCGAAATCGTCACCTTCACAAGGCGCGAGCCGGTTGGCGTCGTTGGCGCGATCATTCCCTGGAACGCGCCGACCGCGGCCTCGATCTGGAAGATCGCGCCGGCGCTCGCCACGGGCTGTACCATCGTGCTGAAACCGTCCGAGGAGGCATCGCTGACGCCGCTGCTGATCGCCGGGCTGATGCAGGAAGCCGGCGTGCCCGACGGCGTCGTCAACATCGTCACCGGTACCGGGGCCGAAGCGGGCGCGCGGCTCGCCGAACATCCCGACGTCAACAAGATCGTCTTCACCGGCTCGACGCTGACAGGTCAAGCGATCGCGCGGGCTGCTGTCACCAACCTCAAGCGCGTCTCGCTTGAGCTTGGCGGCAAGTCACCGATCATTGTCTGCCGCGACGCCGACATCGACAAGGCTGTCCCAATCGCGGCGATGGCGGTGTTCGTGCATTCGGGCCAGATCTGCATTGCCGGCTCGCGCCTGTTCGTGGCGCGCGAGATCCATGACGAATTCGTGCGCCGGCTGGCGGAGTTCGCCGGAAAACTGCGCATCGGCCACGGCATCGAGGCGGAGACCGAAATCGGGCCGCTCATCAATGCCAGGCAGGCCGGCAAAGTGGAAGGCTACATCAAGGCCGGCAGCGACGAAGGCGCCCAACTGGTCGTCGGCGGGGCGCGGCTGACAGGCGAACTCTATGATGGCGGCAACTTCATCGCGCCGACCGTTTTCGGCGCGGTGTCGGACACCATGACCATCGCGCGGGAGGAGATTTTCGGACCCGTTATTTCAGCGATGCCGTTCGACACGCTGGACGAGGCCGTCGCGCGCGCCAACGCGACGCCCTACGGGCTTGCGGCCGGCGTCTTCACCACCCACCTCGGCACCGCGCACAAGCTAGCCCGCCGCATCAAGGCCGGCTCGGTCTGGGTCAACATGTACCATGCCATCGATCCGGCCGTGCCTTTCGGCGGGATGAAGATGTCCGGCCATGGCCGCGAGGGCGGCATCGAGCATCTGCACGAGTATCTGGAGACCAAATCCGTCTGGATCCAGACGGATTGAGGGCGTGGCGATGTTCAGGTGAGGGCGCCCGCGGTCCGGGCCCGTCGCCGACTGCCGCGCATCGGCCGGAGCAAGGCCCTTGTTCAGGAACTTTTCGTCATCTGGCGATTTTCGATATAAGATCGAATCCCGAACAGAAGGGTGTTTGCGATGACGACGAAACGATTGGCGATCTGCGCTCTTGCTCTCGCGATGGGCTTCGGCATGTCCTCGTTGGCTTTCGCGGGCGCCAAGCACCGTCATCACCAGGACGAACAGGAGCGCTACGTTCCCGCCAATGACGATCTCATCGACTTCCTCTTCGGCGGCCCGCGCTACTATGACCAGCAGTTGTTCACAACGGCCGCTGGAGCCTGCTCCTACCACCGGACTGGTCCGGACGGTTTTGCGATAAACAAGATCAACGATCACCACTGCGGAAAATGACCGGCGGACGTTTCGTCCGCGATCAGGTTAGCACGTTGCGAACGTGACACGGTCCGCCGGCGCGGCCACGCGCCCGGCGTAACATTGCGATCCGCCCCGTGGCGTCTACGAGGCTCGTATCAGCTTGCCATAGCGCTTGATCAGCCGGTCGCGCTTGAGGCGGGTCAGTCTGTGCGTCCAGAACAGCCCGTCGAGCTGATCGATCTCATGCTGATGGCAAACCGCCAGCAGGCCCTCGGCGTCCTCGAACCGCTCATTGCCATCCAGATCCTGATAGCGAACGCGGATGCGGGCGTGCCGCTCGATGTCGTCGGTGACACCGGGCATCGAAACGCTGCCTTCCTCATGACGGATCATTTCGGTCGAGGCCTGGACGACGGACGGATTGACATAGATCGCCGGTTTTGCCGCGGAAGGGAGCTGGATGACGACCAGGCGTTTCAGAATGCCGATGTGCGGGGCGGTGATACCGATTCCGGGGGCCGCGCGCATGGTGTCGATGAGGTCGCTGGCCAAGGCCTGCAGATCGTCGTCGAACAGCTCCACGGGTTGGGCCACGGCGCGAAGGAGGGGATTGGGGAATTTTACGATCGACCGAACTGTCATGGACCTCGCCTCAACTCGGCAAGCCTGCGCGGATTTCTGCGTCATGTTCGCCGCGCATGGGGCTCTTGGCCGGTGTCTTTTGTTCCCATCCCGAAAAGCGCGGCGCGGCCGCCGTCTGCAGGACACCGTCCACTGTCAGCCATGTGCCGCGCGCGGCCATGTGCGGATGCAGGGCCGCTTCATGGGGGCTGAAGACCGGACCGACACAGGCGTCCGAGCCCGCGAACAACTTGACCCACTCGTCGCGAGGTCGCGTGGCGAAAATCGCCGCCAGCCGGTCGCAAAGCCCGGGCCACACGTCGCGATCGAACTGGCTGGCGAATTGCGGATCGGCGGTCAAGCCAAGCCTGTCGAGGAAGAGCGCGTAGAATTTCGGCTCGACGCACTGGACGCTGATAAAGCCGCCATCCGATGTCCGGTAGACGCGGCACCAATGCGGTCCGTCGAGAAGGCTGCGGCCGCGGTCGGCGGCAAGCGCGCCGGACTGTGCGAGCGACATCAGCAGGTTCATCATATGGGCCGAGCCGTCGACGATCGCCGCGTCGACGACGATGCCCTGGCCGCCGGCGCGCGCGTTCATCATGGCGGCCAGCATGCCGATCACCAGATAGAGCGCCCCGCCGCCGACGTCGCCGACGAGCGTCGGTGGCGCCATGGGCGGCTCTCCCGGCAAGGAGCCGTACCAGAGCGCGCCGGACAGGCCGATATAGTTCATGTCGTGGCCGGCGGTGCCGGCCAGCGGACCGTCCTGGCCCCAGCCGGTCATGCGGCCGTAGACCAGGCGCGGATTGGCCGCGATACAGACCTCCGGGCCAAGCCCGAGACGCTCCATGACGCCGGGCCGGAACCCCTCGATCAACCCGTCGGCGGTGGCGATGAGGCGCGTCAGCAGGGCCACGTCGTCCATATTCTTCAGGTCGAGCGCGATGGAGCGCTTGCCGCGATCGAGCAGCGAGCGCTGGGGCGCGCCCGGCTCCCTGCGGTGGACGACGATGACATCGGCGCCGAGGTCCGCGAAAAGCATGCCGGCGAAGGGCGCCGGTCCCAGCGCCTCGATCTCGACGATGCGGATTCCCCTGAGCATCCATCCTCTCTGGTGTTGCGCGTTTAAGCTATTGCGGAGGGCGACGGTGTGTAACCCTGTTCTTTCGCCATTGAAGCATGTGCCGCCCGCATATACTTCAGGACCATGAAAAAAATTGGTTTCCTGTCATTCGGGCACTGGTCGCCCTCTTCGCAATCGCAGGTGCGTTCGGCATCCGACGCGCTGTTGCAATCGATCGATCTCGCCGTCGCCGCCGAGCAGTTCGGCGCCGACGGAGCCTATTTCCGCGTGCATCACTTCGCCCGCCAGCTCGCCTCGCCATTCCCGCTGCTGGCGGCCGTCGGCGCCAAGACCAGCCGCATCGAGATCGGCACGGCCGTTATCGACATGCGCTACGAGAATCCGCTCTACATGGCCGAGGATGCGGGTGCGGCCGACATCATCGCCGGCGGCCGGCTGCAGCTCGGCATCAGCCGCGGCTCGCCCGAGCAGGTGATCGATGGCTGGCGCTATTTCGGCTATGTGCCGCAGGAAGGCAAAAGCGACGCCGACATGGCGCGGCATCACGCCGAGGTGTTCCTCGATACGCTGCGCGGCGAAGGCTTCGCGCAGCCCAATCCACGGCCGATGTTCCCCAACCCGCCCGGCTTGCTCAGGCTCGAGCCGCATTCGGAGGGCTTGCGCGAGCGCATCTGGTGGGGCGCGGCGACCAACGCCACCTCTGAATGGGCGGCGAAGCTCGGCATGAATTTGCAGAGCTCGACGCTGAAATTCGACGAGAGCGGCAAGCCGTTCCATGTCCAGCAGGCCGAGCAGATCCGCATCTATCGCGAGGCTTGGAAGGCGGCCGGGCATGAACGCGAACCGCGCGTCTCGGTCAGCCGCAGCATCTTCGCGCTGGTCGACGACCGCGACCGCGCCTATTTCGGGCGCGGCAATGAGAGCCGCGACCAGATCGGCTTCATCGAGGAAAATACCAGGGCGATCTTCGGCCGCAGCTACGCCGCCGAGCCGGACGTGCTGATCAAGGAATTGGCGCAGGACGAGGCGATCGCCGAGGCCGACACGCTTTTGCTTACGGTTCCCAACCAACTCGGCGTCGACTACAACGCCCATGTCATCGAGGCGATCCTCACCCAGGTCGCGCCGGCGCTAGGCTGGCGCTGACCCGTGCGGGGAGCGGTCGTCGGTCTAGTGGATCGAGGGAGGTTGCCGCATGTCCAGGAAAGCCCTGATTGCCTGGGGAGGCTGGGAAGGCCACACGCCAGAGCGCAGCGCCAAGATCATCCGCGACATGCTGGAGCGTAACGGCTTCGCGGTCACGCTCGGCGAGGGGACAGGGATGTTCGCCGATCCGAACCTTGCTTCATTCGATCTCATCGTGCCTGTCATCACCATGTCGACGATCGAAAAGGCCGAGCTGAACAACCTGACGCAGGCGGTTCGCCTGGGGACCGGGCTCAGCGGCTTTCACGGCACGATGGGCGACAGTTTTCGCACGGAGCCCGACTACCAGTTCATGACCGGCGGCCAGTGGGTCGCGCATCCCGGCAACATCATCGACTACCATGTCGTCATCACCCGGCCGGACGATCCGGTCACGAAAGGCGTCAGCGATTTCGCCTACCGGTCGGAGCAATATTACATGCATGTCGACCCGGGCAACGAGGTGCTGGCGACAACCACCTTTACCGACGCGCATTTTCCCGGGATCGACGGCGTGGTCATGC
Source organism: Mesorhizobium australicum WSM2073 (assembly GCF_000230995.2). Taxonomy (NCBI): domain Bacteria; kingdom Pseudomonadati; phylum Pseudomonadota; class Alphaproteobacteria; order Hyphomicrobiales; family Phyllobacteriaceae; genus Mesorhizobium; species Mesorhizobium australicum. The sequence goes on from NC_019973.1 coordinate 2,988,882, forward strand.
CGGTCGTCTGGAAGCGTCGCTATGGCGCGGGCAAGGTTTTTTACAGTTCCCTTGGCCATACGGCGGATGAGTTCGCGGTGCCGGAAATGGCGCTAATCACGGAGCGCGGTTTGCTGTGGGCCGCGCGCGACTAGCCTACCAGTCCGCGACGCGGTCGCCGCCGGTGAATTGCGCGCTTTTGCCGGTGTATTCGAAGAGTTCGATCTTCACCCCGTTGGGGTCGCGCAGCCAGGCCTGATAGGTGTCGTCGCAGGCGTGTTTCTTGGCGGTGACGTCAACGCCCATGGATGCGATGTGCGCGATCGCGGCGTCGATGTCTTCAACTTCCAGGCAGAAATGGTTGATCTGATCCGTCTCGCTGAACCGCGCGCCCTCTTTCTGGAAAACCTCGACATGGCTGCGGCCACCGCAATTGAGGTAGAAGCCGAAAACCGTGCCATCGCGCAGGAAATTGAACTGTATGTCCATGGCAAGGACATTTTCATAGAAGCGCCGTGTTTCTTCCAGGTCGTTGGCGAAAATGCAGACATGGGCGAGTTGCTTGACTTTGATCATGGCTGGGTTCCGTGGCTTGGCCCGTTGTGCATGGTAAGGCGGCCCGTACGGCGCATCATCACTCGATTCCGCCGGTGACCACATAGGCGCCGGCGCTGCGTCCATCCTGTAGCCGCACCACCGCCGTGACGATCGAACCGTATGAGCCGCGCCAGACGCTGTGAAAGCGCCGATGCTCGACGGCAGGAACGAGCGCCCGCCCGCTGAGCCGCGTGCCGGCTTGGTGCATGTCAATCGCCTGGCCGTTGACATGCACCTTGAGGCTGGCGTGCTCCGCTTCGCTTGCCTCGACAGCCAGGTCGATTGTGACCGTGATCTCGTCGTGATCACCGGACGCGCGCATTTCAGCTGTTAGCGCGATTTCCACTATCGGCGCCTTGCCATTGCCGGCTTGAGTACGCTGGCGCGAAAAGACATCATCAGGCAATTCAGGCGTGCGCGGCGGCTGGGTGCGGCGCTGCGTGGAACGCTCGAAATCGCCGGCCATGCAAAGCAGCCTTTCATCGTCATAGGCCTTGCCTGCGAAGGTCAGGCCGACCGGCATGCCGATGTCGGCCATTGTGCCCATCGGCACGGTGACGGTCGGGATGCCGAAATGGCGCCAGACCAGATTGCCGTTGGCGACCCAGGTGCCGTTGCGCCAGGCCAGATCGGCTGACGCCTCGTTGACGTCGGCGTCGGCCGGGCCGACATCGGCGGCGGCCGGCAGGACCACGGCATCGAGGCCTTGTGCGTCCAGCCAGTCCTCGAAGTCGATGCGTCTTGTTGCTTCGAGTCCCTTGATGCCATCTGCGATCGTGGGAATGTGGGTCAAGGGCGCGACGCCGAGCTTTGCCCGCTCGACATATTCGGCCAGATCGAAGCCGCCTTCATAGCGGTCGGGCAGCGTGCCCGGTGGCTGCGGGAAGATTTTTGGGCCGTCGACCGAGGCGAGATCGGGCAGAGCAGGGTCGGCGTTGGCCCGCAGGAAATCGTCCCAGCCCCAGATGCAGAGATCCCAGATTTCGCGGTCGGCGAAGTTCCCGGGCACCAGCCCACGCTCGACCATGGTCCGCGCGCCTGGGCGGTCGCGCTCATAGTTGGAGACGACGGGAAAGTCGACCTCGACCACTTCGGCGCCGAGCCGCCGCAGATCCGCGGCCGCCTGTTCCCAGAGATCAAGTACCGAGGCGCGGGTTTCGATCGGGCGATCTATTTCTGCGTCGCGGCCGATATACATTCTGGGTACGCCGAGCCGCTTGCCCTTCAGCGAACCCGCAAGCGTCAGGTCGGTATAACGTCGTGGCCGCATCCCGGAGCTTTTCGGCAGCGCCACCCAAGGCTGGGCGCGCCAGAAATCGCCTCGCGTTTCCGGATCGTCGGCGACGATGACGTCAAGCAGTTCCAGCATGTCGGGCACGCTGCGCGTGTGCGGCACCACGACATCCATGGTCGGCACCAAGGGCCAGTTGCCGCGCACCGAAATGACGCCGCGCGAGGGCGTGTAGGCGACCAGCGCGTTGTTGGTGGCCGGCGCACGGCCGGACGACCACGTCTCTTCGCCGAGCCCGAAGGCGCAGAAGCTGGCCGCCGTCGCGGTGCCCGAGCCGTTGGAGGAGCCCGACGCGAAGGCGGCGGTCAGATAGTCGCCATTGTAGGGGCTTTCAGCGCGGCCATAGACGCCGCGCTGCATGCCGCCATTGGCCATGGGCGGCATGTTGGTGAGGCCGATCAGCACCGCGCCGCCGGCGCGCAGCCGGGCGATGGTGAAGGCGTCCTCATTGGCGACGAGATGCTCGAAGGCGGGCGAGCCGGCAGCCACCGTCAGGCCTTTGACCTTGTAGCTGTCCTTGGCGGTGTAGGGGATGCCGTCGAGCGGGCCAAGCGTCTTTCCTTGCCGGCGCCGCTCGTCGGAAGCGGCGGCATCCTCGAACATTTCAGGGTTGAGCACCGGCACGGCGTTCAGCGCGATGCCGTGCCGGTCGAAATACGCGATCCGCCTGACATAGGCCGCGACCAGTTCGACGCTGGTGATGGCGCCGTTGTCGAGCGCTTGGCGCAATTGGTCGATCGACGCTTCGATGAGGTGAAGGCTGGTCTCGGTCATCATTGGCCCCAGTGTCTGTACGCCATGGATGAGCGAGGCCGCCGGCTTCGGCAAGAGCCAATTGGAACTCTTTCGCGCCTCCCCGAAAAAATCGATTTTTTAGGCAACCTCCGACGGGCGCGTGCGTTGCTGCGTTCCGGGGAAGGTTGAGGTTTGCATTGGACCGTTTCGAGATTTTGAATGAGCCGACAGGCACCTATTCCATTTTCGACAGATACACCGAATTGCCGGTGACGGTGCAAGGCAGGATTTTGATCGGGCTCTGCCGGCACGAAGTGCCGCTTGCCTTGCTCCGCGCCATGGATGGCGACGACAGCGGGATGCCGTCGCTTTCCCCGTTGGGCGGCTGTCGATCATACGAACATCAACGAGACGACTTGCAAGCGTGAATGAACACTCGCATAAGTTGCGGCAAGGCATACAGCATGAAGAAAATGGTGCCGTTATCGTAGCATGAAAGGGGAATCATGCCTGACCAGATTGCGCTTGTCCGCGCGGCCATCGCGCGGCTGCTTTCGGAAAAAACCGGGGCTCCCGTGATTTCGATGAGGGAGAGTATCGCTGAACTGCCGGCGATATCGGGTGCGCCGCTGACCACCGAAAGCCTGCAGGATCTGCTGCTGGAAATGGCGGAGGTGCGCGGGATGATGGTGGCGCTCGATGTTTAGCAACTACTGGGGAAAGCGCAACGCGCTTTCCCCAGAGAACCGCTAAGCCCTAGTTGCCTAGGTGTCTAGTCCTGGGATTGCCCTCGGTCGGCTGGCAGCGGCCGGTCGCGGCCTCCCTCGATCGCCCTGTTCCGCGCCGGTTCAAGCGTACCGTCGCCGTAGATCATGCGGCCGGCGCGGAAGGTGGCTCGCACACGTGGCACCGGCTGGCGGTCGGCCACGACGAGATCGGCCAGCAGCCCAGCTTCGATGGCGCCGCGATCGGTGAGCCCGAGTGCGGCGGCCGGGTTGGCGCTCGTCAGCGCCGCCGCCTTCGCCAGGCCACCGTCGCTCAGTTTCGCCAGGCCGAGGACGGCCGGCAGGATCGAGGCCGGGTGATAGTCGCTGGCCAGCATGTCGAGCAACCCGGCCTCATAGGCCTGGCGAGCGGAAAGATTGCCGGAATAGGATTCTCCGCGCAGCGCATTGGGCGCGCCCATGGCCGTATACATGCCCAGCCGGCGGGCTTCCCGCGCCGCCTCCAGCGTCACCGGAAATTCGCTGAGCACGGTTCCCAGGCCGTGGACGAATTCCACCTTTTCCAGCGTGTCGTCATCGTGCGAGGCGAGCACGATGCCGCGCGCGCGGGCAAACGCCGACAGGCCCTGCAGCGTGCCGAGCACACCGCCATGCCCGTTCCGATCGGCCATGCGCTTGCCGACGACCTCGGATACGTCGGCAATGGACATGCCGCGCTCCTTGGCCAGGCGGGCGATATACAGTTCGACGTCGCGGTATTGTCCCTGGCCGGGCGTGTGATCCATCAGCGAAATCAAATGCAGCTTGCCGGCATCCATCAATCTTTCCAGCACGCCGACAGCCGCGCTGAACGTCACCTCGAAGCGGGCATGGATGCGGTGATCGACCAGAAGGTGGTCTTTCAGCCCGGTGATGGTCTCGATGATGGACGATGTGTGTTCTTCCGAGCGCAGCAAGGCGGCCGTGGCGCTGTTGCCGATGAAGGAGAGCGCGGCATAGGCGGTGGTCACGCCGCAGGAGGCCAGCCGCTTGTCGAGCTCGGCGATGCCGATTTCCATCGGCACGTGGACCCCGCTGCGCGGCTCCACTTCCCGTTCCACCATGTCGCCGTGCATGTCGATGAAACCAGGCAGCAGCAGGCGGCCGCCGCCGACGAAGTCGGCATTCTCGACAGGCTGGTCGCGGATCTCCGCGATCAGGCCGTCTTCGATCCTGACCGCGCCATTGGCAATGACACGGTCGCGCAGCACAATCTCGAATTCGCTCAACCACAGATCCTGTTTTGTCGGCTGATTCCGATGGGGTGCGGCCCTGTCCGTCCGTTCAAGCATGGTCGTCTCCGAAAACAGCATTCCACATGTCCCGATCGCCCTCCGGCCGGCGGTTTCAAGGCGTGTCATGTGGATGGTTCATTCCCGAGGATCGGATAAGCTCAGTTGGTGACAGCTTTGTGTAGGACAGGCGGGTTGGGCCGCCGTGCTGCCACCGGGTGGGCAATCGCAAGATGTGATACGAGACGCACGTTGGCTACCTACGTCAGGAATGCGCCGCATTTCGGACGTATAAATTGTCTTCGCCAAGTCCTGATAGCAGACATTGCAAGGAGGACTGCGGAGGTCGCGGCCGCGCCAAGACTCCTCACCGTGCCCATCGTGCTTTGAGCCACCACAAAGTGCAAACGCGTGGCCGAAATGGCTATCCGTGGCTGGTCACCCGCCAGCGCCGGACGGCGCCCCACTGACGGAAAAGAACGCGAGCACGCCGGGCATCCCGCTCGCTTCCATCTCGCCATAATCTTCGAATGTCAGGCCGGAGCCAACCACGAGATCGCGCACCGTCCGCGACGCGATGATCTCGCCCGGCCGGGCATGGTCGAGCAATCGCGAGGACAGCTCGATCGCGATGCCGGTGAAGTCATCGCCGCGCTCCTCGCATTCGCCGGTGTGGACCGCGGAGCGGACATCCAGACCGGATTGTCTCAGGCGATGGCGGATCGCGATCGCGCACTGGATCGACCGCGTCGGTCGTTGGAACACCGCGAGCATTCGGCTTGGCGAGCGCCTGATCTGCCTGCCTTCGGCGAGAAGTAATTGGCTTCTGATCTCGTCTGCGTGTCGCTCAATCAGATCTGCGCCGGAGTCAGAATGCGGGTCGCTTATCTCCAGCGACAGCACCGACACCAGGAGCCGTTCGCCCGGTGTCGCCTGGAGAGCGTTGGTGACGAAAACCTCGATCTCGTCGACGAGGCGATCGGAATTCTCGCCCCAGATCACGTGATCCCGGCCGGTGAGCTCGACATATCTGGCGCCTTCGATATGCGTTGCCAGGTAGCGTCCTTCTTCCCGTTTGACCCAGCGGTCGCCCGACGTCTGAACGATCAGTGTCGGAACATGAATGACAGGCAGGATGTCGCGAACATCGATTTCGGTTCCCCAGCGCCAGAGCGAGATCGCGTCTGCGGGCGAGGCTGAATTCCTGAGGTAAGCGGCGAACCATTCTCTTTCGGACGTGTCGTTCATCAGGCTGGGGGCCGCATTGCCCATGTCCGCCGGCTCTCCCCACTGTCTCTCAATGGTGGCCAGGTCTTCTTCCACCTGCTCGGCCGTCCTTGCCCAAGGGTAATCCTTCGACCATCTGCCCCTGGCATAGGTTCCGTTGAGCACAAGTGCCGCCGTGCGCTCGGGGTAGGTCGCCGCGAATAGCATGCACATGGGGCCGCCCTCGGAACCGCCGAACACAACCGTGCGCTTCGAGCCGACCGCATCCAGCACGGCTCGCATGTCCTCCATCCGCTCTTCCATGGTCGGCAAACCGATATTGCGGTCGGATAGCCCTGTGCCGTGCTTGTCCATGCGGATCAAGCGGCAGAAGCTGCCGAGCCGCTGGAACACATGCAAAAGCCGTGGCGAGGCCCAGGCAAGGTCGAGATTGGAGACCCATCCAGGCACATAGATCAGGTCGATCGGCCCGTCGCCGGTCACCTGATAGGCGATGCTGACCCCGGAGGATTTGACATAGTGGGTGTAGGGGCGCAGGGGTTCGCCGCCCGCCTCGGCGCGCGGCGGCTCGGAGGCCGAGGCCGGACGCGGCGATGTCGTGCGGCGGGCCCGCAGCGTATCGTGCAAATGTCTTGTCTCCGGCTCGGGCTGCAGCCTCAGCTCCCGCTGCAGCGCATCGCGGCAATTGTCATATTGCTTGAGCGCCAGATTGATCCGGCCCTGCGCCGCATAGACGTGCATCAGGGCGCGGTGGATGTCCTCCCGCAACGGCTCCATGGCGAGCAGGCGCGTAGCAGCGCGGACGCAGGATCCTTGGTTGCACTATAATGCGCGACCAGCCTGTCCAGCGCCGCGACAGCCGTTGCCCTCAGACGCTCGCGCTCGATCCGCAGCCAGTCCTCGAAAGGCTCCTGCTTCAGGCCGAAACCGTCAAGCAGGTCGCCGCGATAGACGACAAGCGCCTGTTCGAGGTTATCAGGCTCCGAGCTGGCCGCCAGCGCCTCGAACCGCGCGACATCGAAATCAAGGCCATCGAGATGAAGGGCGACATTGTCGCTATCCCTGAGGAAGCGAGCACTGCCAGAAGCTTGCATAGCCTTGCCGACAACCGAAACCGCTTGTCGCAGGTTCATCCGCGCCTGGGTCTCGCTGTTGCCACCCCACAAAAGGGCGGCGAGCTTTTCGCGCGACTGCGCATGTCCCGATTGCAGCGCGAGGTAAGCCATCATCGCCCGCGCCTTGCGGCTGAAGGCGGGGACCGCAGCCCCAACGCCGGCAAAGTCGAAACCACCCAGTAGATAGAGATGAGGCCCGGTCATCGGATCCGCCACAACAGCCACCACGCACCGGCGATCCTTTCGTGTCGCCGTCCCTATTTCAACCGTGATTCTGCCAAAATCGCGCTTTTCACGATTCCATCACGCTGGTTGCTGCGCGTTTCTCACGGCTGTCGAGGAGATTGCCGCACTGAGCCCCTTGTTTCTCACTCCGCGTGTCTCAGGAGGACGCCGTGCAACGCCCAAGCTCGATCGACTGGCCCATCTGGCATGACGATCCCTTGCATGAAGAGTCTTGGCACAATCCGGCGTGGCGCGGCGCGGTTGCACCACTGTGTCACGACATTGCGCTTGCCAACTATCTCGAAAGGCAAAAGGCCCACCGCGGATCAGTGGTTCGCCGGCTTGATCTCTCAGCTGCCGTCATGGGCCGCGCATGCGTAACTATCGCGCGTGTCGGACGCGCTTTCCTCCAGCGATTGCGCCCGTTGCAGCGTAGCGGGGACCCTGCGAAGAATGCTTGAGTTGGTCGACGACATTGACTTGAGAATGTCGAGGGCCCACTCGGGATTCAGCAAGGCTCTGGGCCATCGTGCGCGGCACCCGAGACCGGTGACATACTGCCCTATCCACGGACTGACCTTCCGACCCACAGGGCCGAACCCCGCCATGACCCCTTCTCCCACAACCGGGAGCAGGCAGGCTCGGTTGGTCGGCAATTTCGGGGCCGATCAAGTCGATGCGAGCGACAAGCCCTGAAAGTCATTTTTGAAGATCCAAGCCTCAAAGCTCCTGGTCTGCCTCTGGCCGCGTTTCCGCCGCCCGGTCATCGACGTTCGTTGCCCTGCGCGCTGTGCCGCCGTCTTGCGGCCAGCGGCCAAATGCGCGAATGTTGTCTTTGGACTTAGCCGACTTTTTTGACACGTTGACCGGAGTGGGCCATGCCGCTCGACATCGAGACCCGGTTTCTCTGCCTAGCGGATCTTGAACCGGCGGCACGAGAGGTATTGCCGCACGCAGTTTACGAGTTCATTGCTGGGGGTGCTGGCGACGAAATCACCAAGCGTGACAATGAAGCCGCATTCGACCGCATCAGATTAAGGCCGCGCGTGCTACGTGATGTGACAAGACTTGATACCGGGATCACGCTCTTCGGACAAAGTCTGCCGCATCCGATCATCCTGGCCCCAATAGCATATCAGCGGCTGGTGCATCCGGAAGGCGAGGTGGCAGCGGCGCGCGGCGCCGGAGTGGCGGAAGCGGTGTTCACTCTGGGTACCACGGCGACGGCGGCGATCGAGGATTGCGTGGCGGTGAGCCAGTCTCCAGTCTGGTTCCTGCTCTATTGGCAAAGCGATCGCGGTTTCAATGGCGAACTCGTATCGCGCATGGCGGCACTGGGCGCGAAGGCAATCAGCGTGACTGTCGACTTGCCAACGCCAGGCGATCGCCACAGGCAGTTCCGGGCAGGATTCAAAATTCCCGACAGCCTCGCAACGCCATACTTCAAGGACCGTAACACCGGCGTGCTCAAAGTTGGCACTGCGCAGCGGCGGGCGATGCCGACCTGGGCGGATATTGCCTGGCTGCGTTCGCTGACAACCCTACCGCTTATCCTGAAGGGCATTCTCGATCCTGACGATGCCGAGCAGGCAATCAGAACCGGTGCCGATGCCATCGTCGTCTCGAACCACGGTTCGCGCAACCTCGACACCCTGCCAGCGACCATCGACGCCCTGCCCGCCATCTCGGAGCGGGTAGCCGGGCGGATTCCCATCATCCTCGACGGCGGCGTGAGGCGTGGCACAGACGTTTTGAAGGCGATTGCCCTAGGGGCAAGCGCCGTCATGATTGGTCGCCCCTATGTCTACGCACTTGCAACGGATGGTGCCGACGGCGTAGCCTATTGTGTCAACCTGCTCCGCAGAGACTTCGAGGCGGCAATGGCGCTAACCGGCCGGGCGCGCATCGACGAGATCGAGCGGTCGGCAATCTGGTGAAGCCCGAACTATTCCTCGGCATGTTCAGTATTGCAGCTCTACGCTTTACTCCGTCCCGCTTTTTGTCCAGCCGAGCGCCCACTATATTGTCGCCGGTTCTGAGAATTTGGACAGAGAAGCCGATGGTCTGCTGTCGGCCCCACAACAGCCGTTTATGTTCATCGCGAATCGCCAACGCGCGTTGTCATAGTCCCACCCTGTGGTGGGCTGGTGCCATCACCAAATCTCACGCCACTCGCTGGCCGGCGGTAGCCGGGTGGCCCCGGAGTGATTGAAGCGCACGGCGCTGGGGCTGAAGGCGGTTGGGCGTAGCTTGGGGTTCCGGCCTGGCGGTCAGCCGCCGCGGCCTTCCGCGCCGTTGCATTGGCGCTGCCCCGGGTCGAAACTGCCGCCATGAAAACAGTTCCCAGGCTCACCACACCAAGGCTCGTGCTTCGGGCGCCGGGCGAGCGGGATATCCTGGCTTGGTTCGCGCGCGCGAGCGATATCGAATCCGCCTCCCTTGCCGGCGATCCCGTTGCCGACGACATCAGCGCGGGCGCGCGATGGCTCGCCCTTGCGCGTCAGCGGTTGGCCGACGGCCGGGCGATCAAATGGTCGATAGACCAGCCAGGCGTGGCGGACGCGATCGGGACGATAACCCTGTCCTTCGGCGCGAACGAGGCTAAGGCAGCCGCATTGGGATTTGTGCTGGGACGTGCGCATTGGGGGCAAGGACTGGCCAGCGAGGCGGCACGCGAAGTGGTTCGCTACGCCTTCGAGACCCTGGCGCTCGAACAGGTGACGGCCGAGGCGGCGGCGCGCAATATCGCGTCGCTGCGGATCCTGGCGAAGCTCGGCTTCAAACATGTCGGGAGCTTCATCGATGAGTCCGACGGCGAGCAATGCGAGCGTTTCGTGCTCGACGCGCGCATAGGACCGTTGGTCCTGGCGAACCAGGCTTAGAGCTATCGGAGCACGCCAAGGGCCACCGTGCTCTGCAAATCAATCGCACGTGGTCGCGGCCTTGAGCGCTTCGGCCCGGGCCGGTTCGCGCAGGTCAGCGATCCGTCGAACGGAAGCGTAGAATCTCGGATAGTCGCTGGAGCACAGCTCGAACAGGCGAATAAACGCAGGAACCTGTTCGCCATAAACAGACGTCGCGGCGAGCTTTGCGTTGTTGATCGGCGCATTGAACCAGGCATCGTATCCCCGGTATCCGTGCCAGCTTCCGTCGCGCATTTGCCGGTAGCGCGTCCGAAACCTGTCGAGCGTGGCTGCCTTGGCCGCCGCCATCCCGTCGGGGGTCCGGGAGCTTTCATAGACCTGCCGCAACTCGTCGCGGGTTTTCGACACCAGTGCGAGAAAACCGGCGCTGCGCTTGCGATCGGCCTCGTAGCGGCGCAATCCGGCGCGATCGCCGGCGGCGCGGAGCCATTTTCTCGTGCCGGTGGTTTCGACGGCGACCGCGAAAGCCTCATTGAATGCGGAATCGCCGTTCACATAGAGGCGCTGATGCGCCAGTTCATGGAAGACAAGGCTCGCCAGATAGGTGTCGTCCTGACGCAGCATGGTGCTTAGCAGCGGATCGCTGGACCAGCCCAGCGTGGAATAGGCGGTAATGCCGGTGACATAGACGTCCAGCCCCTGTCGATGAAGTGCCACGGCGCTTTCGGTCGCGGATTTCCGATCGAAGTATCCCCGGTATGGAACGCAGCCGAAAACAGGAAAGCACCACGTTTTTGGCGTGAGCGAGAATTGCGGGGCGGCAAAAACGGCCCAGGTCACGGCGTCCCGGTGGATGTCGACATAGCTGCGGTAGCTGCTGTTGTCGGGCAGTGCCAGCTCATCCGTCGCGAACCGCCTTATGGCGCTCGCCGACGTCAGCTTGGCGCGCAATGCCTCCGGCGTCGAAGGGGCCTGGATCAGTTTTCCAACGTCTTGGCGCGCGGCCATGATCCGGACATGGCCCTCCAGCGATTGCGCGTAGTAGGAAACGCTGGTGCAGCCGCTCAGCGCGGACGCCATGACGGCCGCCGCAAACAATCGAAAAACGCGCTTCACTTCTTCCCCACCGCCTCGTCACCTGCCATGGAGCACATGTTGCGCCCCAATGTCCAAACCGGCGCACCAATTTTCGTCAAGATCCATAGCGAGCAGCGGCGCGGACTGTCGACCCGGCTTCTGGCTGACGACAAATCTCCCCCACCGCTGACTCTTTTCCGGATACTCAAACGTCTTAGCTACAGTGAAACACTGGAGCAGGGTCAAATGAGCCTCAGGGACAAGAAAATCGTGGTCACCGGCGGCAGCCGTGGGCTTGGCCTCGGATTGGTCGAAGCGCTGGTCGAGCAAGGTGCCGGCGTGACCGTGGTCGCGCGGGGCACCGAGGCGCTGCAGGCGGTCGGTGCGCGGCTTGGGGTCGCTACCATCGCCGCCGATGTCACGGACGAGGACGCCGCCTATCGCATTCTTGGCGAGGTCCGCCCTGACATACTGGTGCTCAACGCCGGCGCCACGCCCCGGATGGGGCGGCTGGACCAGTTGAAGTGGGAGGACTTCTCCATCGCATGGGAAACCGATGTCAAGGCCGGGCTCTACTGGCTGCAGGCGTCGCTGAACCTGCCGCTCGGGCCGGGCAGCCGGGTGCTGGTCGGGTCGAGCGGTGCGGCCGTCACCGGCTCGCAGATGTCGGGCGGTTATGGCGGCGCCAAGCGGATGCTCTGGTTCATGGCCAAATATGCCAATGGCGTGGCGCAGGAGAAAGGCCTCGGCATACGCTTCCAGGCGATCGTGCCGCGGCAGATGATCCTCGACACCGGGATCGGCGATGCGGCCGCCGGCGCCTATGCCGGCTCGATGGGCATCACGCCGGAACAATTCGTCACCCGCTTCGGCGCGCCGATGCCGCCCCGGGCTTTCGGCGACAGGGTGGTCTCGCTGCTGGAAGACCCGCAATATGGCGAGGGCGTCGTCTTTGGCCTCAGCGGCGACGCCGGGGTGACGATCATGGAGGGCGCCGGTCCTTGAGCGACGCAAAGCCAGCGGTGGAGCGCGACCGGCAGGAAGGGCTGCTTGCCCTTGCCACCGCCTTGCGGCCGGAGCTGCACCGCTATTGTTCGCGCCTGATGGGCTCGGTCATCGACGGCGAGGATGTCGTGCAGGACACGTTCGCGCGCGCCGTCGTTGCCCTGGAGGAGTTGTGTGAGGCGCCGCAGCTCAGACCCTGGCTGTTCCGGATCGCCCACAACCGCGCGCTTGACCTGTTGCGTAGCCGCGCAATCCGCGCCGTGGAGCCGATCGAGGCGGCGCTCGACATAGCCGACGAAGCCGACCCGGTGGAGGTGCTGATGCGCAGGCAAGCCGTGCAAACCGCCGTGTCGCGCTTCGCCGAGCTTCCGGTGACGCAACGCAGCGTGGTCGTCCTCAGGGATGTGCTCGACGAGCCGCTGGCCGACATCGCCGCCCTGCTCGGCATCACGGTCGATGCGGCGAAGGCGCATCTGGCGCGCGGCCGCGCCCGGCTTCGGCGGATCAACGCCGAGGCCAATCCGCTCCCCGATGCGCGCATCGCATCGGCGGCCATCCTGCGCTACGTCAATCTGTTCAACCGACGCGACTGGGACGGCTTGCGCGCGCTGCTGGCCGACGATGTGAGGCTCCATCAGTCCACGCACAAGCCGCGCGCGGGGGCCGCCGACGTTGGCATGTTCTTCACCATCTACGCCAGGAGCGGCGGCTTGTGGCTCAGGCCGGCATGGGTCGAGGGCCGCGAGGTGATCGCGGTGTTCGAAGACCGGGCCGACGCGAAACCCAGTCATTTCATGTGGCTGGAATGGCGCGACGGCCGGATCAGCTTCATTCGCGACTACCGTTATGTCCGGTACGTTCTCGAGGACGCCGACCTGGTGCTGGCAAGGTGAGGCGCCGTGCCTTCACGAGATGAGGGCGGCGACCTCGCGGTCGGACGGACGCTCGCTCGCGGCCAGCCCGGAGGCCACGCCGGCGCGGTCGGCGGCGTTGCGGTTCTGGCTCATCTTGCGCTTGCCTTCGAGCCTGACGACCGGCATGCGCAGGCCGACAATGCCGCGAAGCTGCGACTGGATGAAGTCTGGCGGCGCGTCCGACACGGCCCAGGGCGCGGCGCGCGCGCCCTCATGCAGGTTGGTCAGCCGGGTGACAACTTCCAGCAGCCTGTCCGCATCCTCGAAGAACTCGACCGGCCCGTAGGCATGAACCGCGGCGTAGTTCCAGGTCGGCACGACCTTGCCGGTTTCCTGCTTGGTGGCGTACCAGGCCGGCGTCACATAGGCGTCCGGGCCCATGAAGATGGCGAGCCCGTCGCCGATCGCGGGAACGCGCCACTGCGGGTTGGCCTTGGCCAGGTGGCCATGGATGACGCCGTGCTCGCCCTCGGTCTCGTCGAGAAAAAGCGGCAGGGGGGTGGCGAGCGGCCCGTCCGCCGTGGCGGTGACGAGATTGGCCAGCCGCGCGGCGCGGATCGTCGCGATCAGGCTATCCTTGTCGTCGTCGCGGAAGGCGGGCGGCGTGTACATTTTCGAACTCCTCGCATTGCCCTCACAGATGCCACACAATCCGGCCCGTTGGGAATATCCAGTTCGAGGCATCCAGGTGGCCAGTTGACAGAGCTTTGCGGCGGAGCTGGCCGGCGTGCCGCCGAGATCAGCCGAGAAGGTTGCGCGCGGTCCTCATGAAGATCTTCGAGCCGATCGGGATCAAATCGTCGGGAAAGTCGTAGTCGGGATTGTGCAGGGCAGGGTGCCGCTCGCCCGCACCGAGGAAGAACATCGCCGACCTGGCGCTGTGGCCGAACAGGCCGAAATCCTCCGAGGCGCGCATCGGCAAGGCTTCCTCGCCATGCGCGACGCTCTCTTCATCGAGGGCGCGCCGCAGGTGCTCGACCGCATCCGGCGCGTTGACGCTGGCGACGAAGATCTCGTGATAGTCCCAGCTGGCGGAGAGGCCGTGGCGGCCGGCAATCTCCTTGACCAGGGTTTCGGCGGCGGCGCAGAGGTCGGCCATGCGCTCGTCGCGGCGCGTGCGCAGCGTCGCCCAGACCTCGGCGTGGGCGGGCGCGATGCCGAACACGGCTTCGCCCATCCGCGCATGGGTGACGGTGACCATGGAGAAATCATCGTCGGCGAAAGTCGCGCGGCCGAGCGCTGGCAGGGCCGGCATCAGCTCCGAGATCGCCGGCATGGGCGAGGTTCCGGTCTCGGGCATGGAGGAATGCGCGGTCTTGCCCTCCAGCACGATGCGCATGCCGCGCGAGGCGCAGTTGACCACGCCGGGCTTGAGCCTGACTTCGCCGAACGGCACGCCGGGCAGATTGTGCAGCGAGAAGGCGAAATCCGGCGCGATCTCGCCAAAGCGCGGATCGGCGACGACGCCGGCCGCGCCATTGCCGGTTTCCTCGGCGGGCTGGAACATCAGCACGACGCGGCCGCTGGCGGGCCGTTCGCGCCCGAACTGGCGGCCAAGGGCGGCCAGGATAGCGGTGTGCCCGTCATGGCCGCACATATGCGACTTGCCAGGAATTTGCGATGCATGCGGCACGCCGGACAGTTCCTCGATGGGCAGCGCGTCGAGTTCGGACCGAAACAGGACGGTTGGTCCGTTTTTGCCGCTGTCGTAGATGGCCGCGACGCCGTTGCCGCCGAGGCCGGTCAGCACCTTGTCCGGCCCGGTGTCGGCGAGGAAAGAGACGACCTCTTTCGCCGTCTTCTCCTCTTCGTTCGAGATTTCCGGCTGCCGGTGCAGCTTGCGCCGCCATTCGGTCAGTTCGACAATGTCGCGATTGGTCAGGGTCATGGTCTTTCGCCTCCACTGCGGTCCTCTGCTAACGATAAACGGCCGTGCTTGCCACAGTCCAAGTCCCGGGCTTTGGCGGGCCAGGCCTCGAGACCGGTCTACTTCACGCGCTTGGGGCAGAGCGCCTTGAACTGGTCCAGCGTATAGTCGTAGCCCGAGGCGCCGGAGCCATCCAGCACCGCTTTCTCGTCGACGGCGGTGATCCGGTAATCGGTTGTTACATCCGTGCCCTTGTTGCGGCCCTGGAACAGCATGGCGGCGCCATAGAAGGTGGTGAATTCGCCGGTCTTGCAGTTGGCGGTGATTTCGAAATGCAGGGGCGCCTTCATTTCCGCATCAATGCACTCCTGGGTGAAATCATGGCCGTATTCGCGGCAGTAGAGGCGGGCCTTCCGCCTGTCGTGCCTGGCCAGGATGCTGGCGTGCGTGGAGCCGATGCCCGACTTTTTGACGATGGTAAGCTCCATTCCAATTCGGGCGCCGTAATAGAGCGTCGCGGCGCCAGCCGGCGCGGCCAGCGTCACGGCGCAAAGCACAGCCAACAGACATCGCATGGAAACTCCTCCCTTGGCCGGGAAGGATTGACGCACGGGGGGGCGGTCAAGCCCCAATCGGCCCGCTGGCTGACGCTTCGCGGCCATGTTCCAGGTCGAGTGGACCGCATTTTGCCGCACCTGGCCCAATCGCCTCGGCTCGGGAAACGGATGGTCATTATGAGACGATTGTTTATAACGGTCGCTGAAAATCGCGATACCAAGGGGAGACGATGCGCTACATACGTCCGCTTTCAATCGAAGACGCCGTCGGCCAATTGGCCGGATCGGCCGGCCCGGCCGCCATCCTTGCCGGTGGCAGTGACCTCCTGGTGAGGATGAAGGGCGGCTTTGTCGAACCCGAACTGATCATCGACATCAAGTCGATCGCCGGCCTGCGCGACATCAGGGAAACCGCCGACGGCTTCAGCATCGGCGCCGCCGTGCCCTGCGCCGTGCTGGGCGAGAACGCCGGCTTGAAGAAGGCCTGGCCTGGAGTGGTCGAGGCGGCCAAGCTGATTGGTTCGAAGCAGGTGCAGGGACGCTGCACCATTGTCGGCAATCTGTGCAACGCCTCGCCGGCGGCCGACAGCGTTCCGGCGCTGGTGGCGGCGGGCGCCAAGGCCGTGGTCGTCGGCCCGTCGGGCAAGCGCACCATTGCCGTCGAGACGGTGCCGACCGCGCCGGGCCGAACCTCGCTCGCCAAGGGCGAGATCATCGAGGCGATCCTGCTAGGCAAGCCCGCGCCGCGTTCGGCCGATGCCTATCTCAGGTTCATTCCGCGCACGGAGATGGACATCGCCGTGGTCAGCGCCGGCGTCAACCTGACGCTGGACGAGGCGGGCGTGGTGACAGCGGCCCGTGTGGCGATCGGCGCCGCGGCGCCGACCGTGTTGCTGGTGGAAGAAGGGGCCGAGGCCCTGATCGGCCGCAAGCTCGACGAGGCAGCGCTGGAGCGGCTGGCCAAGGTCTGCGCCGGGGCCTGCCGCCCGATCGACGACAAAAGAGGCACAATCGAATTCAGGCGCAAGGTTGCGGGCGTGCTGGCCAGGCGGGCCGCAATGACCGCCTATGCACGTGCAGGAGGCAAATGATGGCTGGCGTAGCGGTTTCAACCACGATCAACGGCGACAATGTCGAATATCTCTGCCAGCCCGACGAGACGCTGCTCGACGTGCTGCGTGACCGGCTCGGACTGACCGGCGCCAAGGAAGGCTGCGGCACGGGCGACTGCGGCGCCTGCAGCGTCATCGTCGACGACCGGCTGGTCTGTTCTTGCCTGGTGCTTGGCGCGGAAGCGGAAGGCCGCCGCATCGAGACCGTCGAGGGCATGGCGCATGGCGACAGGCTGCACCCGCTGCAGCAGAAATTCCTGGAGCACGCCGCACTGCAATGCGGCATCTGCACGCCCGGTTTCCTGATCGCGGCCAAGGATCTCCTGGCCAAGAACCCCGACCCGACCGAAGAGGAAATCCGCTTCGGCCTGGCCGGCAATCTCTGCCGCTGCACCGGCTACGACAAGATCGTGCGCGCCGTCCAGGACGCGGCCATCGTTATGAAGGGAGCCTGAGATGAATTTCGATCCGCGTTTTTCGGGGCGTAAATTCGCATCCGTCGGCACGCGCCCGATCCGTCCCGACGGTGTCGACAAGGTGACCGGCCGCGCCCGCTATGGCGCCGACTTCAACATGGCCGGCCAGCTGGTCGGCCGCGTGCTGCGCAGCCCGCACGCGCATGCCAAGATCCGCAAGATCGACACTTCCAAGGCGGAAGCGCTTCCCGGCGTCAAGGCGGTGATCACCGCCGCCGACCTGCCTGACCTCACCGATGGCGATGCCGCCATGTACGACATCCTCGACAATTGCATGGCGCGCACCAAGGCGCTCTATGACGGCCATGCGGTGGCCGCGGTCGCGGCGATCGATGCCGGCACGGCCAGGCAAGCGCTGAAGCTGATCGAGGTCGACTACGAGGTGCTGCCGCATGTCACCGACGTCGACGAGGCGATGGCGCACCACGCGCCGCTGATCAACGACACGATCTTCACCGAGGGGCTGGAGGAAAAGCCGGTCAAGCCCTCCAACGTCACCAAGCGCTCGCAGTTCGGCCATGGCGACGTCCATCAGGGTTTTGGGCAGGCCGATTTCATCGTCGAGCGCTCGTTCAAGACCGAGCAGACCCACCAGGGCTATATCGAGCCGCATGCCTGCGTGGCCAATGTCAGTTCCGACGGCACGGCGGACCTGTGGGTCTGCACGCAGGGCCATTTCGTCTACCGCCAGCATTGCGCCCAGCTGCTGGGCATGGAAGCCTCGAAGCTGCGCGTCACCTCGTCGGAGATCGGCGGCGGTTTCGGCGGCAAGACCCATGTCTGGGCCGAGCCGGTGGCGCTCGCTCTGTCGCGCAAGGCCGGCCGCCCGGTGAAGCTGGTGATGACCCGCGACGAGGTGTTCCGCGCCTCGGGCCCGACCAGCGCCACCTCGATCGACGTCAAGATCGGCGCCCGCAAGGACGGCACCATCACGGCGGCGGAAGCGACGCTGCGCTACAGCGCCGGCCCCTATGCCGGCTCCTGGGCGGAGATCGGCGCCATGACGGCGTTCGCCTGCTATAAGCTGGATAACGTCAAGACGGTGGGCTACGAAGTGCTGGTCAACCGGCCGAAGACCGCCGCCTATCGCGCGCCCTCGGCGCCGATGGCTGCCTTCGCGGTGGAAAGTGCCGTCGACGAGCTCGCCAAGGAACTCGGCATGGATCCGGTCGAGTTCCGCATCAGGAACGCCGCGCAGGAAGGCACGCGCTCTTCCTACGGCCCGGTCTACGGCCCGATCGGCATCGGCCCGACGCTGGAAGCGGTGAAGAGCCATGCGCACATGAAGGCGCCGCTGAAGGAGAACCAGGGCAGGGGCATGGCCTGCGGCTTCTGGTTCAATTTCGGCGGCCAGACCTGCGTGGACTTGAACATCGGCATGGACGGCTCGGTGTCGCTGGCCGTCGGTACCGTCGATGTCGGTGGTTCCCGCGCCTCGCTGTCGCTGGTCGCGGCGGAGGAGCTCGGCATCGACTATTCCCAGCTCAAGGCGGTGGTCGCCGACACCTCTTCCCTCGGCTACAACGACATGACCGACGGCAGCCGCGGCACCTTCTCGTCCTCGATGGCGACCATCTCGGCCGCCCGCAACGCGATCAAGATCCTGCGCGAGCGCGCCGCGCAGATGTGGGACATCTCCGTCGACGACGTGATCTGGGAACAGGGCCATGCGGTCGCCAAGGGCGAGAAGCACGGCAATCTCGGCAAGCTGTCGCTGAAGGAGATCGCGGCCAAATCGGGCACCACAGGCGGGCCGATCGCCGGCCATAGCGAGCTCGTCGCCGACGGCGCCGGCGTCTCCTTCGCCACCCATATATGCGACGTCGAGGTCGACCCCGAGACGGGTTCGACCAAGGTGATCCGCTACACGGTGGTGCAGGATGCCGGCAAGGCGGTGCACCCGACCTATGTCGAGGGCCAGTACCAGGGCGGTGCGGCGCAAGGCATCGGCTGGGCGCTCAACGAGGAGTATATTTACGGCAAGGACGGCCGGCTGCAGAACGCCGGCTTCCTCGACTACCGCATCCCCGTGTGCTCCGACCTGCCGATGATCGACACGCAGATCCTGGAAATCCCCAACCCCAACCACCCCTATGGCGTGCGCGGTGTCGGCGAAACCTCGATCGTGCCGCCGCTGGCGGCGATCGCCAACGCGGTGTCGAACGCGGCCGGCGTGCGCATGACCCACATCCCGATGTCACCACCCCGCATCCTGGCGGCGATCGAGGCGGAACGGGAAGGGTAAGGCGAAAGCTAGGGATAAGGTGTGTTGAGATTCAGGTCAGGTCGAGCCGAAAGTGGCGGGTTCCGAGAACCTGAGCGGAGCGTACTTGAAGTACGTGAGCACCGGAAGCGCAGGAACCTGCCATTTGCAGGCCGGCCTCACCTGAATATCGGCACACCTTAAGCGATGGTCGAGGTCACGCTCTGGGGGGCGCTCAGCCAGCTTGCCGGAGGCCAGAGCAAGGTCGAGGTCGAGGCCAAGGACATAAGGGAGCTGTTCAGGAAACTGGCTGAACAGTATCCCGGGTTCGAGCCGTGGATCGATCGCGGGATTGCGGTCGCGATCGACGGGACGATTTATCGGGATACGTGGAGCAAGAAGCTGCCGGAGGGGGCGGAGATTTTTCTGCTGCCTAGGCTGGCTGGGGGGTGAAGCGGGCCGAACACTTCAAGGCCCATTTATTCGTTAGTCTAAGAAATGTTGCAGCTAACCGCCTCAAAGGGCGCATACGCGAAAGCAGATTGCAGCCTGAGTTTAGTGCCTTATCCATAAAGCTTTTTTTGGCACGATTAAGGGCCCCACCAAATCAGGCATCGCATAGTAAATGTGGATGCGTGCGAGGTACTTCCCATGGAAGCACTTCTATTATAAACACATTTTGGGGCATATTTTTCGGGGTCATTGGGGCTGTGGAATGACGAGCAACGTTAGCTTAGCGGTTTGGTGCAAGCCCAAGAAGCAAACCGCCACGACACAAATTGAGGCGCATTTCAATTATTGGCGAATCGCAGGCGACGCAAATTTTCGCAGGAGCGATAAGGAGGCGATATCCGATTTCATCGAAGTCGGCCTCATGGTGGATGATCCGACGCAGATCGACTCCATTCGGATATTTATCCCTTTGGAAGTCGAGAGGATAGCAGTAACCGATTGTTCTACTTACTTCACCACGGCCGATATCGCTCAGGGGATTTTCAACGAGTTGCTTCGCGGGGTAGGAGCGGCCAACTCGGGGCCGAAAAGTGTTGAGCTGTTGAGAGGAGACAATTCGGTCTTCGCACGGGTTCACAGCTTCACCAAGTCCGACTCAGGCATCGTTGCAAAAGAACTCGACCTAGAGAAGCGTGATAACGGTACACTGCTGACAATATCAAGTCACGCCTTAAATGATGCTTCTGCTCTTTATGGCCAAAGTCCATCCCCGGCTTATTTCCGGTTGCGCATTAATATAAGTGATGTGGAAAGCAACCCTCTTATTCGTGTTGTATCGACTCCGGATAGACTTCTTCAAAGCAGCTACGATCAAATTGAGTACCTGGATTTTCGATTGAACGAAGCCCGCACCCTTCCTGACCCTCTCGAGTTGGACATGAGAAATGAGAGAGGGACGGGTGTGAAAATGCGCCTTGTCGCCTTTTTGACTGCAATCCCGGTGCAATCTGAAATTTCAATTTCAAATAATGCTTCTCACAAGATGCGTTTGCTTGAGCATGATTTGTGGAACGCATATATGCCAGGAGGAATTCCGGAGGGGATGGTGGTCTACCACTGGAAGCGCACAGCGAGCGGGCTCATTGAGTCCGCGTTGACGGGCGAGTTCACCGGCGAGATTGGCGACTTTACGGCGTTTGTGAAACTCAGGACGCGCCGGTCAAGTGTGCGGATATGGTTAGCCTATCTCGCTGTCGCATTTGTCTTCGGCGTCCTCGGTAATCTAGTCGCCAATTTCGTCCAAAGCTGCATCGATGGCCGCTGGTAAGCCTTGGAGGCAGGCCCGACCTCTCTATCTGTAAGGCTCAGGATAGCGCGAATTAGGGCGGGTTACTCTACCGTCGGCACGGCAAACCGTATAGGAAGCGAACGATGATAACGCAGACGTCACCTCTTGGGCTTTCCTCCCAGTCCGAAAGGACCGGCATTGTCCTGTCGCCCTCCGAAGCCGAAGCCTTGCGCTTTCTGCTGCCGCTATCGAGTGATTACCCCGGCATCGATAGATGGTTTGCCACAAAGGTCGTGCCGGGTTTGCGCATTGGGTCCCGAACTCTCCTTCGCATCGAGCGCGATGGCGATCTCGTGGGTCTCGGCATTGCTAAGAAGGAAGATGACGAGCGAAAGATTTGCACAGTCCGTATTGCGCCTTCTTACGTTGGAAAGGGTATCGGTGTTCGTATTTTTGACAGGCTTCTGACGTGGCTTGATGATGATAAGCCGCATTTAACAGTAAGTAGTGAAAAATTACCGATCTTCGAGCGGATTTTCGAATATTATGGTTTCAATTTGACTTCCAAAAATCACGGTCTTTACTTGCCAAAATCAACTGAGTTTGGTTATAATGGATTTACTACTTCGGAAATGCTCTAAGCATAATCCTCTGGCTAAGGCGGTCAATCGCGGGTTGCAAATCATATTGAGGTTCCGAAACAGCATCTATTATTAGCGGCTTACCAAGCGCTTTAGCATAAGAAGTGACCGCCTTTCGTTCTGCCTGAGCCTCATCGCCAATCTGTGCGACTGAGCGCTGGGGGCGAGGGCGAGACGCCTCTTCCCTGCGCTGCTTAATCGTTGCCGGGGCGGCCTCGAGCAAGATAAAGCCGTCAGGCTCAATGGCCATTATAATATCAAGCGGCACTTCCACGAAAACGGTGTCGTTGTCTATCACCGCATGGGAATCAAGAAGGATCGTGCGGCTTGGCTCGGCTTTCCGAAGTGCCCTTACGGCAGACGGAAGAACGGCTTGGTTTTCAATTACCGAAGATGCGGGTCCGATGCGTAGCGCTTCGACAGGAATTCCGTGGGCTTTCTGGAGGATTGCGCTAGCGCGATCGTAGAGATAGTTGGGGTGGGCGTCCACATAGGCTAAACAAGCTGTCGTTTTGCCCACTCCTGAAATGCCGAAGACCATGATCAGGGGCGAACGTTCCATTAGAGCAGCGGAAGCTGTTGCTGGCGCCGGATATCCTCCCCGCGCCCAGCGACATACATGTAGGATTGCGGGGGTGTGAATTCTTCAATAACATCAGCAGGGACAATGGGTTCGCTGAATATCCGCAGCTCTCCAATTCTCAGCGCATACGCTTTCTCTCGACCGGCAAAATAAGCATCAAAGTATCCTTTCGTAATTCCGGAGCCATTCTCAGTTGATAGCCACAGGCGTTCCGGATCATCTTCGATTATGTCGGCAATATCGAATTCCGCGACAAATCGCCCAACGGGCTTGGTCGAGTAAATTAGAACTGTGTTTATATCGCGTCGTGCAAAAATTCTACGGCGAAACTCGAAAATTTTGATTCCGCTTAAAATATTTGCTACGTGCACGGGTTTAATCGACAATAAGACGCGCATTTACTTCTCCGGCAGAGAGGATATGCGTGAGCTGACCTAAGGTCAAAGCGCGCAAATCCCATCTGGGTTGAACGGATAATATGCCCTCCTCAATGAGGCGACCTCGGGTCGTTCGCCGGTTGAAGGCAGCATTATAGGTCATTTTGGCCACACTTAGCCGGTGCCGCGTTCTGAATTGGTCTCGCAGTTCTTCTTCGGTGAAAACA
Organism: Mesorhizobium australicum WSM2073; assembly: GCF_000230995.2. Lineage (NCBI taxonomy): Bacteria > Pseudomonadati > Pseudomonadota > Alphaproteobacteria > Hyphomicrobiales > Phyllobacteriaceae > Mesorhizobium > Mesorhizobium australicum. The sequence goes on from NC_019973.1 coordinate 3,011,691, forward strand.
CTACGCGGCCTAGTATAACTCAGAAAGTCTTCGACATCGGCGAAGTCGCGTTTTGTCTTTACCTCCTCTACTATGCAGATCGACGTCACTACAGATCGATAGTGGGCGTGGCCAGGTCTGTCGGTAGTTCGATAAAATATTACTACGTCTCCTGGCGACATTCTTTGAAGAGAGAGGCCCGATATGTAAACTTTATGAATTGTGTTTGTGTGTGAAACGTCTTCAACAATCTCTTGTGATTCGTTTCGTAAGATCGAATCTGGAAGTAGGCGTGTATGATACTCCGGGTAAATCGCTAACAGCCAATATGATTGGCCAGCAGTATGAATAAATGGATAGTCCTTAAGAGCGTCACCCGATAGATCTGTCAGAGACCGTGTCAGAACAATTTCGGTTCCGTTTCGAGTTGTCTTCGTCGCAGTCTGCTGAAAGCCGTAGCGTTCAAAGAGGTCGATTAGACTGTCATGCACTTCAAAAATTGTAACGTAGATTCCCTCAGCCCCTTTATCAAATGCTGTGTCGAAGATTTTTTTGATGACCCTTTCACCGAGCTTCGTGCCTCTTGGGACTATTTTGAGTGTTCCAACTTTGAGCCAGGCTTTCGCCGGTAGCGGAGGCTCGACGTCACTAACAGCGCCGTCCTCCCGCTTTAGGTAGATCATTCCACTGAGTTCTGCGTCGTCATCAACGACGTATAGTTCTTCGTTAGCCTTGCTGAGAAACCAATCGGCAAATTCAGCATAACCCGCCTTCAGGCTGTCGAAGAACGGATCGTCAATCGACAGATCCTGAAATTTGGTAAGTCGCAAACGCCTCGACATGCCCCCTCCAGCCGATACGTCTCCACTATCGTTCGACCTACAGTCTTGAATCGATCTTGACCGATTCTGTCAATGCAGATTGGCGTCGGCCCATCGATGGCCGGGTGAAGGGCTCAGGCCAACACCCATCACTACCCCAAACCTCACGCCAAAACGTCCGCCGCTCGCGCAATGTCGCCGTGATAGCCGCAATTCCTCCTCGATCTCGCGCATGCTCGGAGGATCGCGTCGCCGGTGGCGCATCGGGGAACCGATTGGCCCGCGTCGGCAGCCGATGTCCTCGCGGCTGAAGCGGGCCTCGGCCTCGTCGACGACCGCCCGGGGCCGTTGATTGGGGAGCTCCTCAGGCCCCCAGCGTCGGCCCCGTATCACATCATCGCTTCCTCCTCTCATCGTCCGCTAAGGCTCTTCCCGTGCGCCGCCAGCGCTGCCCGACCCCCTACGCGCCGGCTGACAAAGGCGTTCCGCGAGCGCTGTCATTCGATGCCGCTCGGTTTGCCTCGACACCGAATCGAAACTGTTTCGCCTGCTTCACGCTCCGACCACTCCTGCCCCCTGCGCCCGCATATACACCAACCCCGCCACCGCCAAATCCCCCACAGCCAGCCCCCGGAACACAAACGCCGTCGTCTCGCCCGGCCCCTCCCGCCCCGCAAAGTCCCCACAAACCAGCCCCGTCAAATCTCCGGCAACCAGTCCGGGATCAACCATCGGCTTGGCCATGTTTCGCTCCTGCTCCAAATCGTCGACGATGATGCGGTCGAAGCGGGGCATGGTCTCTCGCAGCCAGGGCAGGGCCTGGTCGGTCATCACGGTGAAGCTTCCCGGCTTCAGCCAGTTGGCGTCGAGGAAGGGCGCGGGTTTGGGCACCAGGGTCACCGTCGTCACCACCATGTCGGCGCCTTCGATCGCGGCCCTTGCCGTGTCGCATGGGATTGCCTCCAGTCCACGCGATTGCGCCATTTGGCACAGCGCGTCGCGGTTGGCGGTGCCGCGGCCGAAGGCGCGGATTTCGCGCAAGGGGAAGAGGTCGGCGAATGTCTCTAAGTGTCCACGCGCTTGCACCCCGCAGCCGATGAAGGCCAGGGATGACGCGTCGCCGCGCGCCATGCGCCTGGCGGCGACGGCGCTCAAGGCGGCCGTGCGTTTCTCCGTCACCCAATTGCCGTCGACAAGGGCAAGCGGCAGGCCGGTCTCGGCGTCGAGCAGCGTGATCAGCGAATTGAGCGTCGGCAGTCCGCGCCCGGCGTTGCGCGGATTGACGACCAGCGATTTCGTCGCCAGGACGGGCGGCGTGGAGGCGACGCCCAGCGTCGCCATGATGTAGCGGTCGTCGCCCGGCAGCACCACCGCCTTCGGCGCGCACCAGACTTCGCCTCGCCGCTGGCCGACGATCTGGCGCTCGATCTCGTCGACCACGTTGGGCGTGGAGATCGCCAGGCGATCGAGAACCGCCGATGACAGATAGGGCAGGGTTTCGGCGGTGTTCATCATGTCATTTTCCCCAAGAAACCGTCAGACTACACGATGTGCGCGGAGCCGGAAGCCTGGCTGGGCGAGCGGCGGGACGGCATGCCTGGCCGGGTCCAGCCATTGCCGGTCTTCCCGGCGGGTCGGGTGGCCTTGCTTAAACCTGCGTTCTTGGGCTGAATGGCTAGACATGCCGCGAGGAGGGCATCGAGATGAGCCAGGACAGTCCACGGCCACTTGCCGAGATCGCCAGCTATCATGCCCATATCTATTTCGACGGGCCGGCCGAGCGGCAGCAGGCCGAATGGCTGCGGCTGCGCATCGCCGAACGGTTCCGCGTGCGCCTGGGCAGTTGGCACGACAAACAAGTCGGCCCGCATGAGCAGGCCATGTACCAGATCTCCTTCGCGACCGGGATCTTCGGCGCGCTGGTTCCGTGGCTGATGCTGAACCATGGTGGGCTGAGCATCCTCGTCCACCCGAACACGAGCAATCCCAAGCGCGACCATCTGGTCGATCCCATCTGGATCGGCCGGCCGCTGGCGGTGCATGGCGACGTGCTTCCGGAGGACCATGAGGCGGAAGAGGCGCTGGAACCCAACACCGAGCCGTCCCTGCCGGCGTAGGCCGGCGCCGGTTCCACGCCGCGCAGGGCATTGCGCGATGCCGTTGGGTACGCTTCTATCCCTGCCGCGCCATGGGGGTCATCATTTGTCTGGCAGGAACCAAACGTCCACCGGTCACGAAGCGAGCGAGGCCGGCTGGCTCGATCTTCATTTCGAATCGTCGCGGCCCGAATACGAGGCGGCCTTGCTCGACGCCGGCATCCGCCCGGGCTGGCGCGTGCTCGATGCCGGTTGCGGCAGCGGCGGCTTCCTGCCGCTCATCGCCAGGGCCGTCGGCCCCTCCGGCTTCATCGCCGCGCTCGACCTCGCGCCCGAAAACATCGGCCGGGTCGAGGCGCTCGCGGGCACGCTGCCCGAGCCGCCGGAAATCGCCACGCATGTCGGCAGCATCCTGTCGCTGCCCTTCGCCGACGCATCGTTCGATTGCGTCTGGTCCGGCAATGTCATGCAGTATCTGACGCCGGCCGAGTTCGAGCTTGCCGTCGGCGAGGCCAGGCGCGTGCTGAAGCCGGGCGGTATCCTGGCGGTCAAGGATTTCGATTCGACCATCCTGCAGATCCTGCCCATGGACCGGGCGCTGCTGGCGCGCTTCATGGCCGCCAGGCTGCAAGGGTTCCGCGACCGGGGCGTGCTCGGCACCGACTGCGGTTCGACGCTTCCGGCGCGCCTGCGGCAGGCGGGCCTGGAGGTCGTCAGCCGCAAGGGCTGGCTGGTCGAGCGCTGGGCGCCGGCGCCTCGCTTCACGCGCGACTATGTTCGCGACCTGCTGGCCTATTTTGCCAGCGTCGCGCCGGGCTACGCCCTGCCTGACGCCGACCAGGCCTATTGGCGTGAGCTGAAGCAGCGGCCGGATCGCCTGCTCGACGATCCCGATTTCTGCTACCGCGAGTTCTTCGTCATGGCGGTCTGCCGGACCTAGCGCTCGGCCGCGACGACCGATGCCCGGCGGCTGCGCGAGGCCGGGGGCATACCCGCTTCCGAGATCCAGGCCAAGCCGCATTCGCCAGTCATCCAGTCGAATGGCCGGCTTTCGATCGAATTTCTTTGCAACCCGTTAATGCGGCCATGCGTCAATAAGCATCTGCTAATTATCCGGTGGCGTGGGGTACGCAATGACCAGAATCTTGGCAATGGACGCTATGTGCCGCCCAAGGACACGAGCGTCTCCTTGTTCGGCAAGGTTGCGCCGGCGCTGTTTCCGCTCGTCGCGGCGGCGCTGGGCTACGTGATCGGGCGGCAATTCCTCGGCCTGTAGCAGCAATTCCAGGAAAGTGCGTAGCGCTTCCCCTGGGGAATTGCGTGCTTTGGCAAGGCCGACAGGCATCAAGCGCCGGTCTCGGCTGCCGCCTCCTCGGCGGCGGCTTCGGTTCGGCGCACGCGGTCGCTGGCCAGAAGCACGACCGGGCAGGCGGCTGCGGCCAGAACCGCGCTCGCCGTGTCGCCGAAGAACAGCTCGTCGCCTGGCCGCTGCGTGACGCCCATCACCACCATGGCGGCGCCCTTGGCTGCTTCCCTGGCGATCGCCTTGTCGGGCGTGGCGCGCGTCCTGATCGCGGTCTCGACGGCGACGCCATAGCGGTCGGCGAGATCGGCGACATCCTTGAGCACGGCCTCCTCGCGGCGGTGCGAAACCGAGCTCGGCCGGCTGCCCTTGCGGGCCTGCGAGACATAAAGGACTTTCACGCGCGCCCGGTGCGGCCGCGCCAAGGCGAGCGCGAAATCAGCCGCGCGCCGCGCCACCTCGGTGCCGTTGACGGGAACCAGGATGGTCGCGCCGGCGCGCAGCATCGGCATCTTGCCATCTGCCTTGGCGCCATTCAGCACCAGACAGAGCGGGCCGTCGAAGCCGCTGGTGATGGCGTTCAGCGTGCCGCTGAAGGCGCCTTCGGCCAGCGCATTGTCCAGCCCGACCAGCAGCAGGCCGTAGCCCTTGCGGGCTTCGGCGGCGATCGTCTCGGCGGTGGCTTCAAGCTCGGTGCGGGCCGTGAGGTGGACCTTGTCGACGGGCGTATCCTCGGCCTTCCTGACAGCCTTGGCGCTTCTGGCCGCCCCCCTCTTGACCTGCTTGGAGGCCCGCTCGGGACCTTTGTCGCGGGCAGGGCCGGGCAATTTGCCATCCTCGAGGTGGAGCAGCGTGGTCGGCATGCCGCTGCCGCCGCCGACGAGACCGGCGAGATAGGCGGTGAACTTGCCGACCGGGCTGTCGTCGACGAGCAGCAGCAACCGCTCCAGCTTGGAGACGAAGCCGCGCTCGTCGAGCAGTTCGCGGTCGACGCGCTGCTTTTCCACGTCGCCGACCGGCAGCCGGCCGAGCGCCCAGCGCAGCATTGGCGGCATGGCCAGCGTGGTGATGACGGCCATGGTGACGATCATGGTGAACAGATTGTGCGAGAGGATGTTCATCGAGAGGCCGATCGAAGCGACGATGACCTCGGTCGAGCCGCGCGCGTTCATGGCGCTGCCGACGGCGGTGGACTCCTTCAAAGACATGCCGGCCAGCCGGCCGCCGAGGAAAGCGCCCGAGAACTTGCCGATGCTGGCGATCGCCACCAGCGCCAGCGTCAGCAGCGCCAAAGTCGGGTCGGCAAGCACGGTAAGGTCCGCGGACAGGCCGGCCATGCCGAAGAACACCGGCATGAACAGCGCCGTGATGACGCCGCGCAACTGGCCCTCGATGTGGTCCGACAGGATCGGCGATTCCCCGACCAGTATGCCGGCGACGAAGGCGCCGAGCACGGTGTGGACGCCGATCAGATTGGTGATCAACGCCATCACACCCATGATGATGAGGATAACGGTGATGACGGCGTATTCGCTGCGGAAGGAATCGTTGCTCCAGCGGATCAGGGTGAACACCAGGCGGCGGCCGATGGTGAAGGAGAACACCATGAACAGCGCCACTTCGGCGACCGTCAGGACCAGTGGCAGCACCTGCAGGCTGCCATTGGTGGCGATGCCGAAAGTGACGGCGATGATCAGCCAGCCGATCGTGTCCTCGATGATTGCCGAGGAGACGATGATCTGGCCGAGATTGCGGCGCATGAAATTCATATCGCGCACCACCATGGCGACGATTTTCACCGAGGAGATCGACAGCGCCGTGCCGAGGAACAGCCCGGCGACGATGCGTTCGCTCGGCTCGGGCAGAAGCGAATCCGGCAAGACCTGCGCCAGCGCGAAACCGCAGGCAAAGGGCAGGACGACGCCGGTGATCGAGATCGAAAAACAGGCCGCACCCACCCGCCGCACGAGCCGCAAATCCGTCTCCATGCCGGTCAGCAGCAGGAGCAGCAGGATGCCGAGCTGCGAGACGGCATCGATCATGCTTTTCTGCGCCGGATCGGTGGAGAAGATCAGATGCTGGGCGCCGGGCCAGAGCCAGCCGAACAGCGACGGCCCGAGCAGGATGCCGCCGATCAGCTGGCCCATGATCGCCGGCTGCCGGTAGCGCTGGAAGATTTCGCCAAGGCCACGGCCGACCAGAAGCAGAAGCACGATCTCGGCGACGAACAGCCCTTCGGCCGAGCCGCCCATGCCCGAGGCGTGGCCGGCCGGCTGCGCGGCCAGCGCCTGGCTTGCCGGGGCGAGGGCGACGATGGCCAGCGAAAGGGCGGCCGCGGTGCCGTGCGACCTTGTTGCCAGTGGGTGGATCATGGGTCCCTTCAAGACGCCGCCGCGGACTGACCATCACAACGCGCGGCCGGGGTTTGCGTTGCAGCCATCCATCACGAGGTATCGAACTCAGACGTGGACGTCGCCGAAGGAGAGTTCGCCGTCGTCGCCCGGTGTCAGGAAGGCGGCTGCCAGCAGGACGGCATAGAGGAGGGCAACCACGGCGACGATGACTACGCCCGGAATGGGACCGAGCGCCGCGGCGCCGACAGCTTCGCGCATCGTGCCGACAAAGCCGACCGGCACGCCTTGGTCAATCAGGCTCGGGGTCGACAGTTTGAGGATCCAGGCGAGCAGCAGGATCAGCATCATGTGCAGGTAGTTGCGGCGCAAGCGGCGCGCCAGCGCCACGCGCTGCGAGACCAGGAATTTTGGCGTGCGCAGGCTCTCGCCGAGGATCAGCAGCCAGTCGGAGGCAAAGTCGGGCCGCGGCGAGAAGATCTGGGCGAAATAATGGCGCTCGAACTGGCGCACGCGGGCGCGATAGACATCGAAGAAGCGGTAGCGGCGCGCCTCGATCCACAACAAGAGCAGCACCAGCAGCATGGCGAACAGCAGCACGCCGTGATGGGCACTGGCCGTCGACAGCGACACCGACAGCATCGCCGCGACAACGGTGATCGCCCAATTGCTGGTGCGGTCGAGGCGGTCGCGCCAGCCCGCCATGCGGGCGATCTCGGCGCGATGGAAATGGGACATCACGGTGACCAGCTCGCCAGGCGAAAGCGGCCTGCCGACGGGCGTTGCCGGCGCATCGTTCATGACTTCCTCCCCGCCGACAACGCTTATGAGGCAATGTCGTTCCGGCCAGCGGTCATTCGGGCCCGCCGGTCCAGTCGGCCAGCAGGGCAGCGAGACCAAAGGCGGCGCCGATGGCGCAGAGACAGGGCCAGCCGCCCAGGGTCCAGCCGATGCCGGCCAGCAAGGAGCCGATTGCGCCGCCGATGAAGAAGATGCCGACGAACAGGCCGTTGAGGCGGCCGCGCGCCTCGGGACGCAGCAGGTTGATGGCGCGGCGGCCGAGCGTCTGGTCGCCGGTGACCCCGATGTCGAGCAGCACGGCGCTGACGCCCATCAGCGCGAGCGGTGTCCATGACACTCCGGACTGAAAGGAGCCGGCCCAGGCCGCGAGCACCAGCGCGCCGATCAGCACGAGATGGCAGAAGATCGTCGCCGCCCGCGTCCAGCCACGGTCGCCGGCGCGACCGAACAGCGGCGTAACCACGGCACCGCCGGCGCCGACGAGCGCGAAAAGCGCGATACCGCGCTGCCCGAGGCCGAAAGGCGGCTGCGCCAGGCGCAGGGCCACCGCCGTCCAGAACAGACTGAACGCCGCCATCACCAACGCCGCGGTCAAGGCGCGGCGCCGCAGCACCGGCTCTTGGCGCAGCAGATGGAACAGTGAAGCAATCAGCGCGCCATAGGACGATTTCACCTCCGGCCGCCGTCGCGGCAGGGTGAAGGCGAGCACGATGGCGAGCAGCGTCAGGGCGGCGGCGCTGAGGCCATAGAAGGCGCGCCAGCCCCAGGCATCGGCGACGAGGCTGGCCAGCGGCCGTGCGAGCAGGATGCCGATCATCAGTCCGCTCATCACATCGCCGATGACGCGGCCGGCCTCGCCGGGCGGCGCCATCGAGGCGGCGATTGGCACCAGTATCTGGATCGCCGAACAGGCGGCGCCGAGCACGAACAGGACGATCAGCAGCGAGGCGATGGTGGGCGCCAGCGCGGCGATGCCGGCCGCAAGAGCCGCCGCGCCCAGCATGCGCAGGATCAGGGTGCGGTTTTCGCCGAGATCGGCCATCGGCACCAAGAAGAACAGGCCGGCGGCATAGCCGAGCAGCGTCGCCATGGCGACCAGACCGACGCTCGCTGTGCCGGCGCCGAGCGACGGGCCGATCAGGCCGACCAGTGTCTGCGGCGCGAACAGATTGGTGACGATAATGCCGGTAGAGGCTGCAAAAAGCAGCTTCTGCGGGCCGGTGATGGTTCGAGCCGGCAGCCGTCCGGCCAGTTGGCCGTCATTGGTATCGAGCATGAAGTCCTCAATGAAGTGGCATATCCTGTAAGGACTTTATGCCGAAGCTTTATCATGCTACAATTCAATCTAATCGATAATGATTATGCGAGATATGCATGAACATCCACGATCTCGAAGCTTTCGTCGCCGTGGTGGAAACTGGCTCGATCGTCGGCGCCTCGGCCAGGCTCAATCTCACCCAGCCGGGGGTCACGCGCCGCATCCAGAACCTCGAGGATGTGTTGGCGACAGCATTGCTCGACCGCCAGTCGAAGCCGCTGAAGCCGACCGCCTCGGGACGCGAAGCTTATGAGCATGGCCGGCGCGTGCTGCGTTCGCTGGAGGACCTGAAGGCAGGCGTGTCGCCGCAAGGCGAGGTCAGGGGCGAATTCCGCCTGGGCATCATGCCCTATCTCTCGGATGCGGCGCTGGCGCTGCCGCTCGATGGCCTGCGCGCCGCCTTCCCGCAATTGACGCTGCGCATCACTTCGGGCTGGTCGCCAAGGCTGGTCGAGCAGGTGGCGCGCAGCGAGGTCGACGCGGTGGCGGTGTGCCTCGCCGAAGGCCTGGCGCCACCGGACGAACTGGCCCGCGACGATCTCGGCGTACAATCGGTGCTGCTGGTCGCGTCTCCCGGCCTTGGCGTGCCGAAGCAGGCGAAGCTTGCCGATCTATCGCGCTTTGCCTGGGTGATGAACGAAAACGGCTGCGGTTTTCGCGCCTTCATCCGTCAGAGCTTCGAGGCCGCGAGGCTGCCTTTCCAGGTCGGCGTCGAAGCGCTCAGCGTCGATCTCAGAATGTCGCTGGTGGCGCGCGGCCATGGCATCGGCATCGTCACGCCGGGCGCCTTCGCCGACAGTCGCTGGCGCGATGCCGTCGAGGTGATCGACTGCCCCGACTTCAAGCCGCAAGTGCGCGCCTGGCTGCTGCACCGCCCGCCTGCCGGGCGGCTGGGGCGCCCCATCGCGCTGTTCCGCGATGCGCTGATCGACGGGCTCAAGCTGCCGATGCCGCTGGTGTCATAGGCACGCCGAACGTCGCCCGATTTTGTTGAATCTGATCAAGCTGCTGCACGGGATGGCTCAGGTATGGATTCCAGGTTTCGAACGGTTCTGGCTCTTGAGAATCCCCTAGCCTTCAGCAACATGGCTGCCATGGCCGAGGCACGACAATGAGCAAGCCGATTTCCGCCGCACCGCGCAAATCAGCGCCACGCAAGGCGCCGATGGCGCTGACCGAGGCGCTGGTGGCGCGCACCTTGCGCGTGGTCGAGGATGCCGGG